>JAPPKD010000128.1 GCA_028820215.1 Spirochaetaceae bacterium
GTCGTCCCTCCGACCCGAATCGGCCGACAGAGACCCCTACAGCGCAATTTCCTCTGCTTCCGCGACGGTTGACATCAGCGCCTCCCAGCGTTGGGGCTTCGCCGGCCCGCGCCGCCGTCTCCAGCACCGTGGGCTCCAGCTCGTAGGTCCTCACAATATACGAGAGCACCTGCAGCTCCAACTCGCTCCCGTCCGGCACCCCCGACAGGATCCGCCGTAGCACCCCTTCCTCCGGCTGCCCGCGGAACGCCGCCACCAAGGCCGCCAGCCCAGACCACACCGCAGGAAGGCGTCCAGCACAAGGACGGCGGCCTCGCTCGAACGGGCACAGCACGATTCGAGTCTCCAGGAGGCTCGCGGCACTGACACAGGTCGCGGTCGCCGCCTCGATCACGCGATTGAAGAGCCGCCGCGTCGGCTCTTCCTCCAGGATGGCGAGAGCCGACGTATCGATCACCATCACACCGGCAGACCGCGCTCGTCATATCCGATGATCTGTTCGGCACTCCGCCGGTCGAGCCGCGGCAGGTTGGCGCAGTGCAGGGCGATGTGATCCAGGTCATCGGCAAGCCGGAATCCAGCACGCGCGGTTTCCACCCGCGCCAGTCTCTGCTCGATCGCGCGCTTGACGGCTTGGGTCAAGGACTCGCCGGTAAGGCTGGCGAGCCGTTTCGCCAAGGCGTGCGTCTCGTGGTCCTCGATGTTCAGCGGCATGACAGTCAGTACGTGAGCTCGAGTTGGATGCGGTCGATGGTGAGGATGGCCGCGGCCGCAGGGGAGGTGCGGTGGACGAACACGCGGATCTCGTTCCTGCCCTTGCGGAACGCCTGCAGGTCTTCGTGAAACTCGATCCAGGCGGCGACCGGATCGTCGGTGAGGAGTTGCAGCGCCGCCGGCCTCCACCGGTCGAGGCGCGTGCCGTTCACGGTCAGCCACAGTTGGTGGTGGCGGGTGAGGCCGCCGGTGACGTGGACGCAGAGGGCGGCGTGCCGCCTCGTGGTGCCAGCCGGTGCCGGCGCGACCTCTTCGCCCACGAACAGCGGCAGCGGCTCGGTGCCATCGGCGTCCGCCTCCACCGGCCAGCGGTCGCGGGTCAGGCGCAGGTCCGCGAAGGTGCGGCAGCCGGCCCGCTGTGACGGCAGGAAATCCCACTCGTACACGGTGTCCTTGCCTGCCATCGTCACCTCCTCGCCGACCTGCCACCACTGCGGGCGGGTCGGGTTGAAGAAGTTGAAGAGCTGAAACCCGTCGGCGCCCTGCATGCGCAGCGCGCGCGCCACCCCGCGCCACGCCGGAAGATTCCCGTAGTGCTCGAGTTTCGACGCGTGCTCGCGGCCGATGGCGGCTGCCGGGGTCTTGCGGTGCGGAGCGAGTATCGGATAGATCGGCGTCTCGTGGCGGTGGGCCAGCGCGGCCAGCGGGCCGATCGGCGGGATGTGCTCGGCGCCGTACGCCAGCGACAGCAGGTCGACCAGCCCCTCTTCAAGCCACGCCTCCACGTCCAGGCCGGCGTTGCGCGAGATCTCCTCGTCGCCGACGCACCTTCCGGCCAGCAGGACCGGCCGGCCGCGGAGGTCGGCCTCCTCGTCCACGGCCTGTCGGATGCGACGCACCAGGTCGGTCATCAGGTCGCGATGCGCCGCGGTCACCGGCTCGTGCCGCATGCTCTCCGGGAAGTAGCAGGTGAAGCGCCAGAAATCGAGCTCGATGCCGTCGATGTCGTAGGTCCGGGCCACCTCGCGCATCGCTTCCACGGTCAGGTCGCGGATCGAGTCGACCTCGAAGTTCCACGCCGTCCACAAGGAGCGGATCTCCGGGTAGCGGTGCCGGCGGCCCGCCTCCCGCGTGGACAGCGACCACTCGGGGTGCTGCCTGCGGATGTGGTACAGGATCGCGTTGTCGAACGCGTCGTGGCAGTCGTTCATGCGGTTGGAGTAGAAGATCTCCACGCCGCGCCGCCGGCAGGCATCGATCATCACCTCGAGGGCGTCGGCGCCCTCGGCGACAAGGCGGCGGTAGTTGGCCGTGGCGGTGCCGTCGGGATCCGGGCAGCCGTACAGCCGGCCGACCGGGCCGCCCGAGTGGTGCAGCCGCATGCCGTGCGTCGAGTAGTACCAGATCGAGTCGACCTGGGAGCCCCAGAGCGCCGTGGTGCGCTCGGCGAGCAGTGCCTCGGCGGCGCTCTCGTGCCGGTCCGGACGCATCGAGAACAGGTCGTCGCCGTCGTTGTTGAAGATCAGCCGGCGGCGGCGCCGAGCGAGCGCCTTTCGTTCACTCATCGTCGTCCGGCCGCGTGCCGCGCTGCCGCTTGATGGCGCCACGCTGTGCCTTTTCCTGCAGGCGCCGCTCGTGGGCGGCGCGGCTCGGACGGGTAGGGCGTCTCGGCCGGGGCTCCTGCATCGCCCGCGCGATGAGCGCGGCCAGCCGTGCGCGCGCATCGCGGCGGTTTGCCTCCTGGGTGCGGAAGCGGCGCGCGGTGATGAGCACCGCGCCGTCGGCGGTCAGCCTGGATCCGGCGGCCCGCAGCAGGCGCTCCCGCACCTCCGGGGACAGCACCCGCGAGCCCGCCGCGTCGAAGCGGAGCTGCACGGCCGTGGCCACCTTGTTCACGTTCTGGCCACCCGGCCCGCTGGCCTGGATGAAGCGTTCGTCCAGCTCGTGGTCCGGGATGACGAGATCGGGCGTGATCTCCATCACGTCCCGGGGCTACGCGGCCGGAGCGGACCGCTCGCCGGCGTCGTCGAGCCGCCGCTTCGCCTCGCCAAGCGTGTCCTCCGGCAGCGGCCCGCGCAGCACGGCGGCCAGGTTCTCCTGCAGGTGCGCGGGCCGGGTGGTGCCGACGATGATGGTGTGGGCATGCGGGTGGCTCAGGGTGTAGCGCAGCACGAACGCCGAGCGGCTCTCGCCGGCTTCGCGCAACTCGTCCAGGCCGGCGCGCTCGAAGACCGCCCAGCGATCCGCCGACCCGCGTCCGCTGCCCGGCTCGCCCTGCGCCACGCCGCCGCGGATGACGATGCCCACACCGGCCTCGCCCGCGCGGGTGATCCACTCCTCGTGTCCGCGCTCCAACGCGGAGTAGGGGATCTGCATCACGTCGAACACGCCCCACTCCAGGTAGGCGGGCAGATCCGGCAGCATGGTTGAGACGCCGATGAAGCGCACCTGCCCGTTGCGGCGCATCTCCTGCAGGGCGTCGACCAGGCCGCCCGCCTCGCACTCCGCGACCCCGGGGTTGTGGAGCTGCATCACGTCGACGCTGTCACGGCCCAGGCGCTTCAGGCTGATCTCCAGGCCGCGGAACAGGTTGTCGCGCGTCCACTCGTGCGTGGACGCGTTCAGTCCGGGCAGGGTGTCGGTGCAGCCGCACTTGGTGGCCAGGATGAACTCGCCATACCTGCTGCCCAGAGAGGCGCCGATGCGGCGCTCGGACTCGGCGTAGTCGTAGGCGGTATCGATGAAGTTGATGCCGGCGTCCAGCACCTGGTTGAGCTGCCGGTCCGCGGTCTCATCGGTCCAGTGCGGCCTGTCGGGGCCGGCCAGCGCGGTGCCGAAGCCGAGCCGGGTCACGTTCAGGCCGGTGTCGCCGAAGGCAGCGCTGGGAAGGGGTTGCATGCGCCCATGATACACCTGCATGGGAGGCTGTCGTTCACGCTTTTGTCGCGAGTTGTTCGATTGCGCAGTGGAGGATTCTTGACGCTGGCACTCGTGCGAACTTGAACGGCCCCTCGCCCGGGTGCATCATGCCGTCATAGGAGGTGGTCCAATGAGAAAGTTGACCATGTTCGTTCTTGCGCTGATGGTTCTGCCGGTGCTCGGGCTGATGGCGGCCGGCCAGCAGGTCGCTACCACGGCGGAGCCGATGGAGATCTCCTGGTTCGGGCTCTACGGGGCCGAGATCCAGGACGGCAACGAGGTGCAACAGCACCTGGAGGAGATGTTCGACGTCACGCTCGTCAACAAGCAGATCGACTACAAGGATCGGGAGAAGATCAATCTCATGATCGCTTCCGGCGAGCACACCGACTACACGTACGCCTTCGTGAACATGGTCGATTTCTTCACGAAGGGGGCGTTCCGCAGCATCCCGCGGGACATGATCCGCGAGCACGCGCCCGGCTACACCGCGTGGCTGGACGCCAGCGGGCCGGTGGCATGGCACCTGGGTCTGGTGCCCGGATCGGAGGACGAGTACATGGGGCTGGTGCGGGCGCTGGACTACAAGATCGGCACCACCTATGAGCCGTTCTTCCGCCTGGACTACCTGGAGGCGGTCGGCGTCGAGGTTCCGGGACTGATTCCGGTCGGCGCCCGGCACTGCGAAGGCGCCTGTTTCTGGACCAAGGAGGCGTTCACGGCCGACCAGGTGGAGGAGATCCTGTACCTGTTCCGCGACGGCGATCCTTCCGGCGGCGTGCACGACGTGATTCCACTGGGCATCTCCAACGAGTCCAACGCGTTCGGGCTGTACTACATCCTTGCGCTGCACGGCCTCAACGGCGTCGACAACTACGACGACGGCGGCAAGACCGTGAAGCAGGCCGTGCACTCGCAGTTCCGGGAGGCGCTGAAGACGGCGCAGCGCTGGTTCCAGGATGGGCTGATGGACTCGGAGCTGCCGGCGGTGAACCGCAAGCCGACGATGTACGACAAGATCATCGCCGGCATCTACGGCACCTACACCTTCGCCTACGGCAACATCGGGCTGAGCGGCGATCCGAGCCGCGACCACGAGATCCCGCAGTCGATCATCGCCCGCTACCCCGACGCCAGGGTGGTGGTGACGCCGCCGACTATCGCCTACGACGGCAAGCAGTATGCGCCCGCCGGCGTCGCCGCGTTCCCGATCGATGCCAACGGCATCAGCGCCGTTCACGTCGGCGTCTCCGACGAGAAGCTCGCCAAGATCCTGCAGATCTACGACTACGTCAACTTCGACGGCAACGGCATGCTGTACACGCAGTACGGCACCGAGGGCGTGAACTTCGAGTGGGACGGCGAGGCCGGCAACTCCTATCCGACCGCAATCGAAGGTCAGCGCGGGTTCGGCGGCCAGTGGGGCTTCGGCTACTACAACGCCAACACCCGCCACAAGGAGCTGTACAGCCGCTACCAGATCCCGGTGCTGAACAAGGAGCTGGAGCAGTACTTCAAGCTCGGTCCCGGCGCCGACTGGGCCGTGCCGCAGTTCCGCCAGGACGTGCTGGGAGAGACCGACTACATCGAGCTGTCCGCGAAGCTGCGCGGGGCGCTGAACACGCTCCGCGACGAGTTCACCTGGGAGGCGGTGACCACGGACCTGGACATCGACGCCGCGTGGGACGCCTACGTGGAGCGCTGGCTGTCGGCGGGCGGCCAGGAGCTGCTGGACGAGCTTGCGAAGATGCCGCAGGTGCTGCCGCTCCGCGAGGGGAAATTCGTCTACTAAGGCGAGAAACGGTTCCTGACGTGAACCGGTACACAGCCACGGGAAGCCCGGCTCTGCGGCCGGGCTTCCCCCATTGAGGCCGCCGGTGTCGGAATCGGCGCCCGCCGCGGCCCCGCCGGATGCGCCCGCGGAGTTGCACCGCGCGGCGCTGCGCCGCCAGAAGATCGCGCGGGCGATCCGCATGCGCCACGTCTACTCGCTGCTGGTGCTGTCCTTCGGCCTGCTGGTGGTCTTCAAGTACATCCCGATCTACGGGGTGCTGATCGCCTTCAAGGACTTCACCATCCACCGGGGCATCATCGGCAGCCCCTGGAACGACTTCGAGCACTTCCGCTGGCTGTTCCGCGATCCGTTCTTCTTCCGGGTGCTGTTCAACACCTTCTGGATCAGCGTCCTGCGCATCGTCTTCTCCTTTCCCATGCCGATCATCCTGGCGTTGATGCTCAACGAGGTGCGCTCGAGCCTGTACAAGCGGACCTCGCAGACGATTACCTACCTTCCGCACTTCATCTCCTGGGTGATCCTGGGCGGCATCCTCACCGAGGTGCTGTCGCCGCAGCGCGGCATCGCCGGCTATCTCTGGACCCTGCTCGGCTGGGAGCCGGTGAACTGGCTGGCGCGCAAGGAGACCTTTCGCGGGCTGCTGGTGGTCACCGGCATCTGGCAGGGGGTGGGGTGGGGCAGCATCATCTACCTGGCCGCCCTCAGCTCGGTCGACCCCACGCTCTACGAGGCGGCGGCCATCGACGGCGCCAACCGCTATCACCAGGCGCGCTATGTCTCGCTGCCGTCGCTGATTCCCGCGATCGTGATCCTGTTTCTGTTGCAGGTGGGCAACATCCTGGAGGAGTCCTTTCAGCAGATCTTCAACCTGTACAACCCGGCGGTGTACGAGGTGGCCGACGTGTTCAGCACCTACATCTACCGATCAGGCATCGAGCAGGCGCGCTATTCCTACTCCACGGCCGTCGGCCTGTTTCAGAACACCGTCGGCGTGGTGGTGCTGATCGGAGTGAACTGGATCCTGCGCCGCTTCAGCGAGTACGCGATATGGTAGCGACGGCGCTGGGGCGCCGCTCGGCGCTCGGCCTGGCCTTCGACGCCTGCAACTACGCGCTGCTGCTGTTGCTGTCGCTGTCGATCATCTACCCGTTCTGGAACCTGTTCCTGACCTCGTTCTCGCCGGTCGAGGAGGTGACCTCGCTCGGCATGCACCTCTGGATCGAGAGCTGGACCGTCTCTTCCTGGGGCTTCGTACTGCAGGAGAACGACGTCCTGCAGGCATATCTCAACACCATCCACCGCGTCGTGTTCGGGACGCTGACCACGCTGCTGGTCACCTTCAGCGGCGCCTACGCGCTGGCGAAGCGCGACCTGCCGGGCCGCGGCACGATCACGACGCTGTTCATCTTCACCCTCTGGTTCGGGGGAGGGTTGATCCCCACCTATCTGCTGATCCGCTCGCTGGGGATGATCAACAGCCGCTGGGTGCTCATCCTCCCGGTGGCGCTGAACGTCTACTACATCGTCATCGCCCGCAACTTCATGATGACGATCGACCAGTCGCTGGAGGACTCGGCGATCATCGACGGCGCCGGCTACTGGACCATCCTGTTCCGCATCGTCCTGCCGGTCTCGAAGCCGGTGCTGGCGACGATCGCGCTGTGGGCGGCGGTGTCGCACTGGAATGCGTGGTTCGACGCGCTGATCTACCTCAACGACGCCGACAAGCGTGTGCTGCAGATGCTGGTGCGCGACATGATCCAGCTCGTCACCTTCGACGAGCTGCTCGACTACGTGGAAGACCTGCCGGTCAAGGAGCACATCCCGCCGCAATCCGTGCGCGCGGTCACCATCCTGATCACCATCGGCCCGATCGTGATGGTCTACCCCTTCATCCAGAAGTACTTCGTCAAGGGCGTGATGCTCGGATCGCTGAAGGGCTGACCCCGGGTCAGTCGGTACCGGCGAAGCGGAAGCCGAACACGTAGCTGTTGCGCATGAAGAAGCGGATGTAGACCGCCTGCCCGACCAGCGGGCTCAGGTCCTTGCCGCCCCAGGTGATCGGCGTGGCGGTGTCGTCCATGTGGTTGGGGTCGCACTCCGCGAAGGTGTAGCCGGGGATGGCGCGGCCGGCCCGGTCGACCAGCTCGGTGTGCAGCGATCCGTGCCACTCGCGGCTGAAGGCGCGGTGCTCGGCGGAGCAGTTCACCAGCAGCCGCGGCCCACCGACCTTCACCTCGCGCGACAGCAGGTGGCCGCCCGAGACGCCGCCGTAGTAGCCGACGAAGCGGTCGCGACGGATGCGGGCCAGGCCGATGGCGCGGGTGTTGTCCGGGAAGCGGTAGCGCCACGGCCGCGAGGATCCGGAGTAGTACATGTAGAGCCACTCGCCGTACGGGATCGCGGCGCGGATCGACCAGACGTGGCCGGCGTCCCAGCTTCCCTCGGGGCCGCGCGGCAGGAACGGCTTGCGGTCGCGCGGCCGGTGCCAGTGCATGCCGTCCGGGCTGGCGGTCAGCTCGATCCAGGAGTGGCCGGTGCCGTCGCGCGGCTGCACGCCCAGGTAGCCCAGGTACTGCGATCCGTACGGCTGCATGGTCATGTGGTCGAAGAACATCTGTTCTTCGTCGTCCGCGCCGTCCGGCATCAGCACCTCGCGCGGCGGGTACCAGGTCTTCAGGTCGGGGCTGATGTGGATGCTGATCCGGGTGCGCACGTTCTCCACGGCGCCGGCGCGGCCGATGCCGGCGATGCCGGCCTCCGCGCTGCCGGGCACCTCCTCGCCCGCGCCGATGCCGCCGGCCATGGTCAGCGCCCGGCCGCTGCGCAGCGCGCGGCCGATAAGCCCCTGGAGCTGCTCGGTGGCGGCGCGCGCGAACGGGCGGCCGCTCATGATCCAGTGCTCGACCCGCGCGTCCCAGTAGAGGTTGTACTTGCTGTCCAGCGCCGGATGCAGCGGGTTGTCCTCGTAGATGTTCCAGTCGACGCCGTCGTCACTGAATGCCAGGCAGACCGCGTCCTTGACCGGGTAGTCGTTGAGGTCGGCCTGCGCGTACGCGCGGTGGGCGACGTCCTTGTAGACGCACATGAAGCGGCCGCGGTCGGCCATCGGCGCCGGCGTCCAGGTGACCGAGAACTCCTGGCACCGCTCGCGGCCGGTCAGCACGATGTTGGTGCGGTCGAAGCCGCGGTAGGGGAAGCGGTCGGTCAGCGGCTTGCGCCAGTGCACGCCGTCGTCGCTCTCCGCGTAGGACATCAGGTAGGGGCCGTACTCGTCGGCCGCCGGGGCCCTGCCGGAGAGCCCCTTGGTCCAGACGCTGGAGCTGGCCAGCACGTACCACATGCGGAACAGGTTCTCCTCTTCGTCGTAGAGGACGTTGGGGCCGCCCGCGGTGCGCTCCCAGGGAAGGTCGGCCACCAGCACCGGATTGTGCGGATGGCGGACCGCCTCGTTCTGGACGCGGGTGGCGTCCCAGCGGTCCTCGATGGCGAAGTCGTCCAGGAACAGGTGCAGGTCCTGCCCCGGATCGTCGGGCGTGCCGCGAAAGTAGGCCGGGATCATGACTCCTCCTCGCCGCGTGTGGGCTGCTGCCATGGTCGCGGGTTGTGCGCCCTGAGTCCATGCACGTCCCGGAGCCGCTGATCGCGGGCTGCCCCTGCGTGCGTGGTCAGCGCCGCTCCGCGGACTGATCGGCGAACAGGCGGCGGTACGCGGGGCTCGTACGCATCAGCTCGCCGGGGGTGCCGGTGCCGGCGATGCCTCCGCCTTCGAGCACGAGCACCCGGTCGGCGAGCTCTACGGTCGACAGCCGGTGCGCCATGACGATCACCGTCCGCCGGTCAGCCAGCTCGCGGATGGTGCTCTGCAGCCTGGCCTCCGTGGCCGAGTCGACCTGCGTGGTCGCTTCGTCGAGCACGACGATCGGCGCGTCCTTGAGGAGCGCCCTGGCGATGACGAGCCGCTGCTTCTGGCCGCCCGATAGCTTGATCCCGCGCTCGCCGATGAGCGTGTCCCAGCGGTCGGGCAGGGACTCGATGAAGTCCAGGATCGCCGCGCGCCGGCAGGCGTCCGCGAGGGCCGTGTCGTCTGCCGCCGGATCGGCAAGCGTCAGATTCTCCCGGATGGTGAGATTGAACAGCATGCTCTCCTGCCACGCCACGGCATACGACCGAAGGAGCTCGCGCCGGTCGATGGTCTTCAGGTCCCGTCCGGCAAGCGTGACCGTGCCCGAGGTCGGGCGCTCCATGCCGATCATGAGCTTCGCCATCGTCGACTTTCCGCTGCCGCTGCGTCCCACGATCGCGGTCACGGCGCCCTGCGGGGCGAAAGCGCTCACGTCTTCCAGCACCGGGGTGCCGCCGTGATAGGCGAAGTTGACGTGACGAAGGCGGAGCTCGCCCGACCTGGCGTCCTCGAACGGCGGCCGCTGCACGCCGTGCCGGCCGCGCAAGTGAAGGATCACGCGCCGGAGACCGGGATACGAGTCCTGGGTGCGCACGGTGATCTCCGCCAGCACCTGCGTCGCCTCGATCAGGTTGGTGTAGAGGCGGAGAAACCCCAGCAGCACCCCCACGGACATCTGACCGGTGAGCACGAACAGCCCGCCGACGAAGTACGTCGCGCCGCGCGTGACGAGGTTGTCCTTGATCTCCGCAAGCCCCTGCTGGGCGGAGTTCACCAGCGCCTGGACGACGCGATAGTAGGTCTGCTCCTTGTTCAGCTCCTGAAACTCCCGGCTGTGGCGTGCCTCCGCCGCCATCGTGCGGAGCTCGCGCCATCCCTGGATGCGCTCATGCAGCCAGTCGACGTACTCGTAGTACCGGGGCCAACGCAGCTCCGCGTTGGCGCGCATCCGCCGGCTCAGCCAGCGCGCCAACCCGAAGGACGCCGTCCCGAGCGCCAGGCTGATCAGGGCAAGCTGCCAACTGATGATCACGATGACCACGGCGGTAACGACTGCCCGGGTCGCTTGGAAACCGGTCTCGATGACGTGCCCGCTGAGGAACGACTCGATCCGTTCCACGTCCTCGTCGACCACCGTGCGCATCTCGCCGGCGGATGCTCCCTGCGCCTCGTCGTCCGGCGCCGCGAGGTAGGAGCTCCAGATGAGTCGCCTCACCTCCAGGGCCACCCGGTTGTAGACACGATTGGCCTGCCGTGCCGACAGCGTGTGCAGCAGCGTCTCCAGCCCGAACGCGATCAGGTAGCCGGCGAGCAACGGGGCGAGGAAGCCGATCCTTCCACCCACGAGGACCTCGTCGACGAACGCCCGGAACAGGAACGCCGGCACCAGCCCGAGTGGAACGAGGAGGAACTTGAACAGCAGCGCCAGCGCCAGGCCCAGCCGGTAGGGCCTGACGCAGGGCGCAAGCGAGCGCAGCACCACGCGCCGGTTCATCGTGTCCAGGTCCGCGCCGTTCATTCGGCAGCCCCAGTCATTCGGCAGTTCCGAAGTGGGCCCGATATTCCGGGGAGGTTGCATGCAGTTCCTCATGGCTCCCCATGGCCGCGACCCGCCCGCCGGCGAGGAAGGCGATGCGCTCGCTCGACCGGATCGTCGACTGACGGTGGGCGATGACGATGGTCGTGCGCCCCGCGCTGGCCTGTGTGAGGGCGGCATGGATAGCCGTCTCCGCCTGGTGGTCGATCGCCGACGTGGCTTCATCGAACACCAGGATCCGGGAGTCTCGGAGCAGCACGCGAGCGATCGCCAGGCGCTGTCGCTGTCCGCCTGACATCTGCCGGCCGCCGGCGCCGACCACCGTGTCGAGCCGGTCGGGAAGCGAGCGGACGAAGTCGTCGATCTTCGCGGCTTCGCACGCCGTCCACAGGGCCTCGTCGGGCGGGTCGTTCTCGATCCCGAGGCAGAGATTCGACCGGAGCGTCCCCGTGAAGAGGATGGGCTCCTGCCTCACCACGCCGACATCCCGGCGCAGCGCCGCGAGCGGAAAGGATGCGATGTCGCTGCCGTCGAGCTCGATCCTGCCGGCGCCCGGGCGATAGAAGCGGAGCAGCAGGCTGATGATCGTCGACTTGCCGGCGCCGCTTGGCCCGACGAGTGCGATCTTCTCGCCGGCCGTCACGTCCAGGCTGAGTCCGGTCAGCACGTCGCTGCGCCCCGCGTAGCCGAACGTGACCCCGTCGAACCGGATCGTCCCGCGTTCTATCCGCCGGCCGGACGAGGTGCCTTCGACCTCGGTGGGCAGCTCCAATGTGCTGAGATACCGGTCGATGCCGGCCACCCGCTGCTGACTCATCACGCCGGCGAAGTTGATCGTGGCCAGCGCGGCCCTGGTCATCGCGAAGTACTCGACCAGCGCCACGAATCCGCCGACGGTGAGCTCTCCGCTGCCGATCAGGAGGACTCCCATTCCCAGCAGGGCGAGGTGGGCGAGCAGGGAGATGGCCTCCGTCCATCGCTCCGAGGTGAACGTCGCTCGGGCGACTCCCACCTTGAAGCGGATGAGCTCCATCCAGTGACGGACGAATCGCCGGTTGACGGTGGCCTCGGCGCTGAGCAGCCGGATCTCGGGCAGCCCGGTGACGATCTCGTAGATCCATGAGCCCACGACTCCGTAGCGGCCGCGGAGCTCGCGCGCCTGCGCGCCCGCTTTCCCTCCGAAGCGACGCGTGGCATACGCCGACGCGGGGAGCGTCACGGCCATCAGCACGAGCGCGTGCCAACTGATGGTCGCCACGGCGGCGGTGCACACGGCGATCAGCACGCAACCGCTGATGATGCGGATGATCTCCCCCAGCATCCGATGCGCGTGACCGGAGTCGTAGTGGATGGTGGTGAACAGGTCGCTGGTTCTGGAAGTGTCGAGGACCTTGGACTCAAGCCTCAGCACGACGTCGTGAATCCGCAGCCGTGACCGGTACCAGAAGTCCCGCTGCAGGGAGACCTGCGTCAGCCGCTCCAGCAGGAAGAGCACCTGGTCGGCGGCGAAGAGCATGAGGAACCCCGCGGCGATCGCGCCCAGCAGCTCCACCTGGCGGTGCAGGATCACCTCGTCGACGATCAGCCCGAAGACGTACGGGTAGGCGCCGCGCAGGAAGGAGGCCGCCACCATCGCCACGAACAGGTTCACGAAGGTGAGCAGCGCCGGCCTCACCCATCTCCAGACGCCGCGGATCCGCCAGAGGCGGCCTTGGCTCGCCGCCAGATCCGACATCAGAGCCTGCGCGTCCGCAACGCCTGCAGAACCGAGCTCGTGCCGACCGCAACGTCGATCTCGGTCGCGGTGCCGGCCTTTGGCAGCTTGCCGCTGTCGGGGTCGATCGAGGCGAGGATCCCGGCGGACCAGTTGGTGCCGTCGCGGGCGCCGTCCGTCACTGACGCGTCGATGACTCCGCCGTCATGTCGCCAGACGGCTCTCGTGCCGACCTCGAGGGGCGCGGAGACGATCGCGACGATCTCGACGGTGCCGTCGGACTCGACGCGGGTGATCCGGGCCGCGGCGGTTGCGAAATCCGTGAGCTCCACCCTGGTTGCCAGGGCATACAGCCCGTACGAGGCTCCGAGAGTCACGGCCAGCGCCAGGAGCGGCGTCCGGATGCCGATGAACCGGCCGAACTTGCGGAGGACACCCCCGCGTTGTGGGTCCATGTAGGCAGACGGCCGACCGGTCACGTTTCGCTCCGGGAAAATGCAGGGCGACGTGCGGCGGTCGCCGACGACAACTGGCTCAAACTCCGCTCATGATACGCTGCGGATAGTGTCGAGAGTTCCATTCACCGACTGTATGCGGCCGCCTTCCGCGGAAGATCATGCGGCACGTTCCGACGGGAACCAGACGTGGTCGCGTCTCAGGGATGCCGGTGTTTGCCCGACGTGCCGCGAGATCGAGACCGGTGCTGCGACGGCAGACGAGGACGGTCGCCTGATCTTCGACGACGAACGATCATTCGCCGTTCTGGAGCGGTTTCCTCGTGGCTTGGGCCACACCATCGTGATCGCCAAGCCCCATATCGCCGACATTACGGATCTGCCGGATCCGCTTGGGTGTCACCTGATGACGTTGATGGTGCGCTTGGCGCGAGCCCTGGCGGAGGTCACGGGCTGCGAGAAGGTGTATCAGGTCACCATGTGCTCGGGACCGCTGTCCCACTTGCACTTCCAGCTGATACCGCGCCTGCCGGGGGAACAGATCGGAGGTGGCGTGTTCTCGACCGAGCGTATGGTCCTGGAGTCGCCAGGACCGCTGGCCGGTGCGATCAGGGCAGCGCTGAAGCGGTGAGTCGCGCCAGCCTCCTCCGACTGGTGCCTGGCACGCATCGACGATCAGCCGGCCGGCTCCCGCGCTGACCGATGCTCGGCGTGGCGGTGGCGTTGGCGGTGATGAGCCGCGCACAGGAGCCTGAGGTTGGCCCGCTCCGCGCCGCCGCCGCGGGCGTACGGGATGCGGTGATCGATCTCCAGCAGATGCCGTGACGCGCAGCGGCGTCCGGTGCGAGGGTCCACATAGGAGCAGCGCCCGTCGTCCCGCTGCCACACCTCCCGTCGCACTGCCTTCGGGATCGCCCGGCCCGAGGCGCGCGACGTGGCCGCCACAGCGCTGACGCCGGCCCCCCGCGCGGAACGCTCGCTGTTCGACGGTGCCGGCGCCTTCGCATCTCGCAGCGTCTTCGGCGCCGGAGGAGGTGGGCCGGCAGGCTTGGCGCGCGGCTGCATCACCGAACGCTTCCACGCGTGCGCCGGCAAATCTCGCGGCGGCTCCGGCGCCGAAGTGCCGTTACAGGCCGATGCTGCCCGCGGCTTCGCTTTCGAGGCGGCGGCGCCGGCGTGGATCTCTGGCCGGTTCCACGTCGGGTCGGCGTCGGCGCCAGGGTGCACTTCCTGCTCCGGCGCCGAAGTTCGCTCGGCGCTGTCCGACTGGCTGCCGGCAGGGCGACGGGCACGCCGCGGCGGCCGGGCGGGGTCGTGGCGGTCGAGCCCCTCCTTGACCAACCGCCCGACGAGCTGTCCCAGCGTCATGCGCGGATCGACGTGCGACAGCAACCCCTTGAGTTGCTCCATGCCGCGCTGGCACTCGGTGTCGATGACCGCCTTTAGCTCCCAGCGCTCCGCGTCCAGCGGCCGCAGCCGGTCGGCCGGCGCCGCCAGATCGGGGTCCACCCCGGCCAGCATCCGCATGACCTCCCGTGAGCTCTTGCCGACCGCCTCGTCCACCAGCGCCTTCCGTGCCGAGAGGTCCAGCTCCGGCGGCGGCGCCTTCGCAGGAGCCGCCGGAGGCGAGCCGCTTGGCTGCCTGGCCGGCCCCGCCGCCACCACGGCCTTCGGCGCCGGACCGGTACTGGTCGCGGGGGCACCGCGCGCGGCCCGCCCTTGCTGACGATCGCGGCGATCGAACGCTGACTGCAACTGCGCCGCCGCGTCCAGCGTCAGCGAGCCGTCCCGCAACCGCTCACGGGTGCCTGCCACCTGCGCGCACAGCTTCATGGCGCCGATCCGCCGATACGTGGCGCCGTCGCTGTAGCCGAGCCCGTGCTTGACGTAGTCGAACAGGCTGGAGAAGCCGCGGCGCAGGTGCAGCGCGCGCGCCTCGATCTCCACGAGGTGGTCGATGACGAAGACCTGGATCTGACGATCGAGCTGCGCCAAGGTGCCGGTCTGCGCCAGCAGTTGGTCGTCGGAGAGGCCGGCAACGGCGGTCTCGGGAATTGCGGTCCGCGCGTTTGACATGACTTAAATATAGTAACCAAAAATAAATAAGTCAAGTATTCTGCTGTAGATGGAGGCGTTCCGGGCAGTCCCGACAGCCGTGTCCCGGCCGCGTGGGTGGCGGCCTGCGTGGGCATACCTCGAGGGGTCACGGGGAGCGGGACTGAACGACGTTAGCAGCGGCCCCCCGATTTTCGGAAGCGTCGCCGTCCCGATGTCCACGCGAGGTTGGGGGCAGGCGAGGGGCGAACTCGGGTAGGGTTCACGAGATGGCTTCGTTCTCCGTGGATTCCGTTGGCGAGATCCGGCACACGCTCGGTCAGCACACCGCGGTCACGCGGGCCGGCAACGGCGACATCCTGGCGATGTACGGCGACTTCACCGACCAGATGGAGGGCCAGACCGGCTACCTGGTCCGGTCCCGCGACGGCGGTGAGAGCTGGGGCGAGCCGGAGCTGGCGCTGCGGCCGCGCTGGTGGCGCGGCGGAACCCACACTTCGCTCGGCATGCAGACGCTCAGCGACGGCCGCATCCTGCTGCCGTGGACCCACGGGGACAGCCTCAAGCACAACCCCACGGGCCGGACCCGCTTCGTGTGCCTGCGCTCCGATGACCACGGACGGAGCTGGCAGGGGTGGGACGAGCACGCGCTGCCGTTCCATCGTGTGTCGCCCTACGGCACCATCGTGGAGCTTGCCGACGGCACGCTGCTCTGCCCGGCTCATGGACAGCTTGGCCGTGACCGCGGTTACCTCGGCACCTGCTTCGTGCTGCGCTCGTCCGATCGCGGCGTGACGTGGGGCGACCACAGCTTCATCTGCCACGACCACCCCAACGGCGCGAGCGAGACCGACGTGACCCTGCTGCCCGACGGCAGGCTGCTGGCGCTCATCCGAACCGTGGGGTTTCCGGACGAACGGCCGGCCTCCGCGGGCTAACTGCCCGCGTCGAAGGTGCACTGGGTCGACTACGCGCACTCCGAGGACGGCGGCCGCACCTGGAGCGAGCCGCAGCGCACGGACGTGGTCGGCCAGAACATGAACGCCTGGGTCACGGCGCGGGGGACGTTGATCGCCGCCTGCCGCGGGATCGACGGCACCAGCCTGTTGCGGGAGGAGCAGATCCGGCCCGAGAGCCGCCGGTACAGCGAGCAGACCGGCTACGGCATTCACTTCTTCACGGCGGAGGCTCCCGCCGACGGCTCACGGTGGCGCTACCGGTTCACGCTTCCGGATCCGAGCGGGCTGCGCTACAGCGCCCACCATCAGTCGGGGGAGCCGTCGATGTGCAACCTGAGCGACGGCCGCGTCATGGTGGTGTACTACTCCTACGACGAGTCGATCTTCTGCGGACTCGCCGACGAGAACTGCCTGAATCCGCTGATCCGCGCCGAGATGGAACGCATTCCGCACGTGTTCAAGCGCCGCCCCTGCCGAGCGATGCTCACCGAGACCGCCGACGCCGGCTGAGGCGGAGCCCCCGGCGCTCCAAAGAAGAGCTGCCCCCGAGGCGGGAGACCTCGGGGGCAGCCGCGCGGCCGAAGCCGCCCTCATCGGCGGCCACTCCGCTCAGCGCTTGACCTTGAAGTTGTAGGTGCGGTTGTAGATCACCTCCAGGTCGATGGCGCCGGCGCTCTTCACCTCGCCGATGAAGTCGTCCCACTCATCCATCGGCCGGCGGCCGGTGATGAACAGGTCGACGTTCTCCAGCACCGTGTCGAGCGTGCTGGTCTTCAGATCGGCCACCTTGCGCTGCTCGTCGACCGAGAAGGGCAGCGGGAACTTGCCGATCACGTTGCTGTCCTGCTCCAGCTCGGCGATCTTCGCCGTCGTAAACGCGAAGGCCGGTGACGGCCAGCGCTGCGCGTCGCCGTCGAACAGGTGGATCTGGTAGAGCGCCCAGCGCGGCCACACCTGGTACAGGCTGTAGTACTGCACCTCGCGCTTCTCCTCCGGCGTGACCTTGGTGACGTCTCCTTTCACGTCGTCGCGCTCGCGAAGTGCCTTCCAGCGCCCGTCCCGCTCGTAGAACTCGGGCGTGTTGCCGGTGTACTCCGGCCGCACGTCGACCTCACCGCCTACCAAGTCGTAGTGCTCGCCTTCCAGGCCGTAGTTCGTCCACCGGACTCCCTCCTCGGAGTAGAGCCAGTCGACGAACGCCAGCGTCTTGGCCAGCTTCGTGGGGTCGGACTCCAGGGCCTTGCTCACCGCCAGGCCGTCCGGGTCCAGCGAGCTGCCGGACAGCGGCTGCGCCAGCGGAAGGCTGATGCGATCGCCCAGGAACAGCGGATAGACCTCCGGCCACCACTGCTCGCGCAGGCCGTTCACGGACCATTCGTGCCAGCGCAGGATGTTCGCGTGGCGGTTGATCTGGTAGGCCGAGAAGGGCGCCAGGGTGTGGCGGCCGTCCTTGTTCGGGGCCGCCTCGAACAGCTTCTGCCAGTCCCGGTAGTTCTCGGTGATGTAGGTCTGCGAGATGAGCTTCTCGTCATACAGCCCCTTGACGTACTCGACCGCCTCCTTGAAGCGCGGATGCAGCGCTGTGTACAGGAACTGGTCCTCGTCGCGGAAGTAGTTGATGTCGATGTCGCCGATGCCCATCGAGTTCAGCGTCGCCTGCAGCGCGGTGTTGGCGCCGTTGGCGATCCCCCGCCAGTAGAGGCCGACGATCGGGTAGATGTCAGGCTCCATGTCCCGGAACTGCGTGGCGACCTCGGCCAGCTCATCCAGCGAGCCGGGCACCGGCAGGCCGCTGCGCTCGACGAGTTGGTCCTCGTTGTAGCCCCACTGGATGTCCTTGTCGTTCTGAGTCGAGAACTTGGGAGCCATGTACAGCGATCCGTCGATCAGCGTGTAGGCGAAGCGGTACTGCTCGTAGCGGTCCAGCCAACTCCGCAGGTTCGGCATCCAGTCCAGGTAGTCGGCCAGGTTCAGGAAGCCTCCGAACGTCCCGTACTCGAAGCTCTCACTGGCCGTGACCTGCGCCAGGTCCGGGATGTTGCCCATGGCCAGCGTGATCTGCTTCTTCTCCGGGTACGGCACCTCGTTGAAGGTGAGCTGGACGTTCAGGGCTTCCTGCACGTCGATCCATAGGAGCTGACCCTCGGAGGGGTACCAGTACTTCGGACCGAGCATCGTCAGCTCGAGCGTCTCGTCGAACGGCATCGAGACGTCCGCCAGGTCCACGCCCATGCCGGCGGCCGCCTCCGTGGCGGCCTCGCCCTGGCCGTCGGCCCAGGCTCCGGCCCCGGCGAGCACGAGCCCCGCGGCGATCAAAACGAAGATTCGGAATCGGGGAGCGATCATGTCGCACCTCCTGTCGTGTGGTTTGGATTGGATTCGAGGTTGGCCGCACCGCCGCGGAGGCCCCCTCGGCCATCGGCGTGACCTCATCGCGCGCACTCCTGCATGGGTCATCCGCGGATGGCACCGATCATCGTGCCCTTGATCAGGTACTTCTGGGCGAACGGATAGATGAGGACGATCGGGACGAGGGTGAGCACCATGATGGAGGCGCCCAGGATTCGCTGCACCGGCGGCTCGCTCAGGTAGTAGCCCTTGTAGAAGCCGATGCCGGTGATCTCGTACGCCGCCTCCCCCTGGATGACGAAGTCGCGCAGCACGAGCTGGATCGGATACCGGGCCGCGTCGTCCAAGTAGATCAGCGCCGCGAACCAGGCGTTCCAGTTCATGATGAAGAAGTAGACGATCATGGTGGCGAACAGCGCCGAGCACAGCGGCACGTAGATCCGCACCAGCACCACCAGGTCGTTGGCGCCGTCGATCTGCGCCGACTCCTCCATCTCGTTCGGGATCTGCTGGAAGAAGGTGCGCATCATGATCATGTGCCAGGCGGAGAACGCGGTCGGCAGCACGATCGCCCACACGGTGTTGACCAGCCCCAGGTTGAGCACCAGCAGATAGGTGGGAATCAGGCCGCCCGAGAAGAACATGGTCAGCGCGATATAGACGACCACCGGTCCCTTGAAGCGCAGGCGGCGCTTCGACAGCGGATAGGCCGCCAGCGTGTTGAGGACCAGCGCGGCGCAGATCCCCGTCGCCGTGTAGAAGATGCTGTAGCCGAAGCCGCGCAGGGTCCTGCTCCACCCCAGGATGAAGCCGTAGATGTCGAAGCTGGCGGTCTGCGCCCACGCGGCCACGGCGTAGCGATACTCCGGCTCGACCTGCGCCGGGTGGGAGAGCGAAATCTGCAGGATCTCCAGGAACGGGTACACGGTGAGCAGCGCGAACACGCCGAGCAGCGTGGCGTTGAGCACGTCGAACCCGCCGGAGAGCGCCCGTGATCTGATCTCAGTCCGCACGCACGCGCTCCTTCACCACAGCCGGTACTCGCTGACGCGGCGGCTCACGGTGTTGGCGGTGAGCAGCAGGATCAAGTTCAGCACGGCCAGGAAGAATCCGCTGGCGGTGCCGAAGGTCCAGTCGGCGCCCAGCAGCCCCTTGCGGTAGATGTAGGTCTGGATGACGTCGGCCACGTCGTAGGTGATCGGCCGGTAGAGCAGCAGGATCTTCTCGAAGTTGGCGTGCACGATGCCGGGGATGCGCAGGATGAGAAGGATGGCGATCGTCGGCCGGATGCCGGGCAGGGTGACGTGCCAGGCGCGCCGCACCCGGTTGGCGCCGTCGATCGTGGACGCCTCGTAGAGCTGCGGGTCGATGCCGGACATCGCCGCCAGGTAGATGATCATGCCGAAGCCGGTCGTCTGCCAGATCTCGGAGCCGATGTAGATGGGCAGGAACCACGGCCGCTCGACCATGAAGTAGATCGGCTGTCCGCCGGCCAGCACGATGAGCCCGTTGACGAGGCCGCTGTTGGGGTCGAGCAGATCGATGATGATGCCCGCGATCACCACCATCGAGACGAAGTTCGGGATGTACAGAAAGGTCTGTACCGTGCCCTTGTAGATCCGGTGCCGCAGCTCGTTCAGGAGCAGCGCGAACAGGATCGGCGCCGGGAAGCCGAAGACCAGGCTGCTGATCCCGAACTTCAGGGTGTTGAGGAACGCAACCCAGAAGTGGTCGTCCTCGAACACGCGGATGAAGTGCTTGAGCCCCACCCACGGGCTGCGCCAATAGCCCAGGAACGCGTTGAACTCCTTGAAGGCGATCGTGATCCCGTACATGGGGATGTACAGAAACACCAGGATGTGCACGAGCGGCACGAGCAGCATCAGGTAGAGCCAGCGGTCGCGGACCAGGTCCGCCCGCAGGCTTGCGCCCCTGGTGGTACGGATGCCGAGCTCGACGATTCCCGTCCGCCGCCCATCCATACCGCGTGCCCTCACGCCGCTGCCGGAATCTCCAGCAGGCTCACGCTCTGCGCCGGCAGGCACAGGGTGAGACGGCACCGGTCGCCTTCGGGTTCCACGGCGATGCCGCCCGCGTGCGGCTGCGGCCGTTCGAGACTCCGCAGCTCCGCGAGCTGCTCCGGCGCGAGTTGCCCCGGCCGTCCCATCGCTTCCCACGCGCGGAAGGTGCTGCCGTGCTCGCGGTCCAGCAGGAACCAGGAGGCCTCGTCGGGGCGCAGGGCGCCGTGCGCGTCGAGCCGAATCCGCACCTCCTCGGCTGCGCATGCCGGCTCGGGCCCTTCTGCGAAGTGGTAGAGCAGGATGCGGAGCGAGCCGTCGGCGCCGCGGGTGGCGAGCCCCGCCACGCGGTCGCCCGCGCCGGCGCCGCCGAGGTCGAGGCGCTCGTCACCGAGGCGGGCCAGCATCTCGTACACGGCCCAGATCGGCTTCAGCACCGGGCCTCCGGTCAGCACCGAGCGGTTGCCCAGGAACGTGCCGCGGCTCGCCTCGTAGGCGAAGCCCCAGTACAGGATCAGGTCCGGCGTCTTGCCGCGTTCGGGGCCGAGCTCCGGCCGCCAGTGCTCCAGCGCCACCAGGCCGGTGACCAGCTTGGCCAGGAACAGGCCCGCATACTCCGTGTCGCGCAGCTCCATCGCCCGGAAGTGGCGGGTGCCCCACGCGTAGCGGCCGATCAGGCCCCACTCGTTGAGATGGAACGGCACCTCCAGGATCCGCGGGAAGGTGCGCGCGTACGCCCAGTACTCCTCCACCCAGCGCACCAGGTCGCCCACGTAGGGGAACACCAGCGGGAAGTTGCGGGTCTCGTCGGCGCTCATGGCGTAGCGGTGAGAGGAGATGTAGTCGATGCGGACGGGGCCGCCGCTCACCTGGTCGCTGCCGCGGCCGACGTGCTCCAGGAACTGGCCCAGGGCGGCGGTCCACATCGCCGGGCCGCCCACGCGCAGCCGCGGGTGCACGCGCGTGACCGCGGCGACGAAGTGGTCGTACAGCAGGTTGTGGACCCAGCCCGGCATGCGGTCCGGCTCGTTGTAGCACTCGAAGTACCAGGACAGGACCTCGTCCTCTCCGTAGCGCGCAAGCAGGTGCTCGGTGAAGGCGCTGATCAGGGCCGTCCACCTGTCGAAGTCGTTCACGGGAACCGGACCCGACGGGGCGCGCAGCAACGACGGCACCCGGTCCATCTCCACGATCGGCCTGATGCCGGCGGCGACCCAGCGATCGTAGACTTGGTCCATGATGGAGAAGTCGTAGGCAGGGCGACCGGCGTCGTCCTCGTGGTAGATGCCGCCGCCCATCGGGATGCGCTCGGCGTCGTCCTCGCCGACCGGCGCGAAGTCGGCCATCTCGTCGGAGAGGGCGTGGTGGTTGCGCAGGTAGCGGATGGCGCCGGTCTCGCCGATGCGCTCGAACAGGTGCTCGCCGGCGCCGGAGCGGGTGTCCTGATAGAGGTGGTCGCAGCCGAGGGCCTGCCAGAACTTCGGCAGCGGCGTGCCGGGTCCCGCCGCGTCGATCGACAGCTCCCGCATCGAGCCTCCTTCGGCGTCGTCCGGTGGTGAGGATCAGTCTGCGAACCGGTAGGCGAACACCGTAGCACGGTTCACGGCGAGCCGGAGCGCCACGCGCTGCCCCTGCAGGCGGGACAGGTCGCCGCCGCCTGCCCAGGACACCGGATGGCGCACGGCATCGCCATAGAACGGCTCGCATGCCGCGAGCCCTAAGCCGTCGATCTCCCGTCCGTCGCCGTCGAGAACGGCCACCCGCACCGTGCCGCCCATCTCCAGCCCGGCCTCCCAGCGGTACCCGTAGTAGCTGCGGGCGTTGAGATACAGGCGTTTGCCCGAGACGGTCACCGGCGTGGTCACGATCTCACCCTCGCGCAGCTCCAGACTTCCGCCGCCGGCGCCGTAGGAGAATGCCGAGCCGCCGCTGAGACCGGCGAACCGGTCGCGCTTGATCACAGCCACCCCCAGGGAGCCGAACTTGCCGTCGGCCGGCGTCCGGCGTCCGGTGTAGTAGAGCAGCATGTCGTCGCCGGCGAAGATGGGGCTGTTGACGGCCATGTCGATCTGGTCCTCGTCGAACGCTCCCTCGTCTCCGCGGGCCAGCCACGGCTCCTCGCGCCGCGGACGCTCCCACACGGTCCCGTCGCGGCTTGCAAGCAGGTAGGCCTGACACCATCCCTCGCGCGTGCTGACGCTCGAATAGATGCCGGCGTGCTGGTTGCCGTAGGGGAAGCAGTTCATGAAGTGGGCCTGCATGGTCGAGCCGTAGTCGTCCCCCTCGTCCAGCGGGAAGGGCTTCCACGGCACGCTCCAGTGCAGGAGGTCCGGGCTGGAGGTGAGGTACGGGTTGCGCACCCGCAGACCGTGCCGGTTGGTCTGGCCGCGCAGGCAGGTGAGCAGCCACCGGGAGTTGACGGGGTCCCGGCGCAGGCAGGTCGCATCGTTGATCCCTTCCAGGACCTTCGTGGGAGGAGCGGTCCAGCGTATGCCGTCCGGGCTGGTCAGCAGGACGTGCACGTGACGGCTCTCGCCGAGCCGCCAGGCACAGGTGAGCAGCTTGTAGCGGCGTTCGGGATCCGGTTCACCCGGGTCGATGACGACGTTGGGGCTGTCGAAGTGGGTGAGGTCCGCGGTCGCGGGCGTGGCCGGGCCGAGGTAGCGGCCGCCCCGCTCCGCGGTCAGGCCGGCTCGTGACTCGCCCCCATACACGTGCGAGACGTCGCCGTCCACCATCAGGACGATGTTGGTGGTGGCATGCTCGCCGAGCGCCCACATGCCCAGGTCGGGCTTGTCCCAGGCGATGCCGTCGCGCGACTCCGCGTAGCACAGCGTCACGGGAAGCCGCTCGTCCTTCGCCATGTAGCCGGTGCTGTACCAGAGCTGCAGCACGCCGTCCTCGGGGCGCCGCAGCACCGTGCCCCAGGCGTTTATCTGGTCGCCCTCCCAGGGACGGTCGGGACGTACCACCGGCTCCGGCCGGCGGCGCGGGCGGCCGCTGACCGGCGTCAGGTTGGTGACGCTTGCCACTTCGTGGTCGTCCAGGAACAGGTGCAGCCCGGGGTCGTGCGTGCTGTCGTCGATCGGCGGTGTGTTCTCGGAAGTCATCGCTTCAGCCTCCCATAGCAGTGCAGTCGCGTAGCGCCGTCATCCGGTCCGCCCGGAAGGCGCCGGTTCGGGACCGGCACTTAGTGTGCACCAGCGGCACGGCCGTCGTACGACGACGATCGACCCGGAGGCCGGCATGGGGTGAGCATGGCGCCGCGGGCCGTGCGCGACGGTGGAGCACCGCGCCGGTGGGGCCGCTGGTGGCGTGCTCGTCGCCGACCCACGTAAGATCGGGTTCCAGGGGCAAGGGCGGAACATGACGGATCGATCGGGGAGGGTGACCGAGCGGGACATCTCGTTCTTTCAGGAGCAGGGCTACATCCGCTACGAAGGGTTCTTTTCCGCCGGCGAGATGAGCGAGCTGCGCGAGGCGATAGATCGTGCGATCGGGGACAACCGAGCGCGCATCAAGGGTGCTGAGGGCGGCGGGCGCGTATCGGAGGAGTACGAGCGCGTATTCAACCAGATGGTCAACCTGTGGACGGACTGTCCGGCCGCGAAGACGTTCGCCTTTCACACCGAGCTCGCCGAGGCAGGGCGGCGACTGTCGGCCTGCCGTCACGTGCGCATCTACCACGACCACGCCATGGTCAAGCCGCCGGGCCAGAGTAGCCGGGCGACCAACTGGCACCAGGACGCGCCGTACTGGCGGATGGACCCGGTCGGCTCGTTCTCGGCCTGGATCGCCGTGGACGACGTCACCGT
This sequence comes from Spirochaetaceae bacterium, assembly GCA_028820215.1. The sequence continues at coordinate 24,235 of JAPPKD010000128.1, forward strand.
GGAGAACGGCTGCCTGCACTTCGTGCCGGGATCGCACCGCTACGGCCGCCAGGAGCCGATCTCGCTCACGGTGGCGGGGGAGAGCATCATCGACCGGATGCAGGAACAGGGGTTCTCGGTGGCCGAGCCGGTCTCCATGGAGATGGCCGCCGGCGGCGTCACCTTCCACCACGGCTGCACCTTCCACTACGCGGGGCCGAACCGCACCGGCGCCCCGCGGCGGGCCTTCGCGATCATCTACATTCCGGACTACGTGACGTTCACCGGCGGCAACGACGCGGCCGGCGCGGCGGACGAGATGAGGGTCGGCGGCCCGTGGGACCATCCGGTCCATCCGATCCTGGCGGGCGATCCGTGAGGAGGAGTTGCAGATGTACTTCGATGCCAGCCTGGACCCCTTCAAGATCGAGTTCCTGCGGCCGGACGAGCTGCGCGGGCGGATCGATGCCTGCCCGGTGGCGTTCGTCCCGCTCGGCACCCTGGAGTGGCACGGCCATCACAACCCGATCGGGCTGGATGCGCTGAAGGCGCACGGCGTCTGCCTGCACGCGGCGCAGCGGCTGGGCGGCGGCGTGGTGCTGCCGCCGTGCTACGACACCGGGCTGGTCACCCCGATGTACCAGAAGGAGCCGCAGCACTTCGGCAGCCTGATGACCATGCACCTGACCTCGCGCGGGGTGATCGAGGACACGCTGGTCAACCTGGAGCGCACCGGCTTCAAGGTCGTGCTGTTCTACGGCGGCCATTACCCCGCGGCGCGGCTGGCGGAGTTGATCGCCAGGGACTACGCGACCGAAATGGAGGTGCGCTCCTTCATGGAGCGCACGGTGGCGGCGACAGACCGCGTCGGCGATCATGCGGGATTCGTCGAGACGTCGCTGATGATGGCCCTGCTCCCCGATCACGTGGACCTGGACCGCATCCGCCGGCGGCACCCCGACAACCTGTACGACGACCCCCTGGAGGGCATCTCGGAGAGCGACCGGCCGGTGGTGACCGCGAACGTGGAGGACGGTCGCGCTCTGCTGGCGGCGATCGCAGAGGAGCTCGCAGCGGTCTGCCGCGACCTTCTCGCGAAGCAGGGAGGCCGGCCGACCCGCGTCAACTACGTCGGCCACGAGCGCCACGGCAGTGTTGGAGCAGATAGTCGGACTAGTCGAGATAGCGTCACATGAGCGTCATCTACTCGACATACGAAGCCAAAGCGCGCTTCTCGGAGGTGCTGCGCCTGGTGCGATCCGGCACGCTGGTCACCGTCTCATACCGCGGCGAGCCGGTCGCAGAGATTCGTCCCATCGCGCAGCGTCCCCGGACCATCGCAGAGCGGCTCACCGAGTTGGAAGAGCGTGGTGTTCTGGTGCGCTCGCACGAGCCGCGCAAACCGCTCGCGGCCGTGGCGCGCAGAGCGGGGGCGCTGGATCGCTTTCTTGCCGAGCGCAACGGATGAGTAGAGCAGTGCCCGTAGCAGCGCGCCTGGCTCACTCCGCCGGCAGGCCTGATGTGCTCGGGCGCTCTCGTCCGTATCATGGCAACGCCATGGCACCATCCAGTTTTCTCGTCGATCTCAGTCCCGACGAACACGGCGACCGCATCGCTCTGGTGCGAGACGGCCAGGTTTCCTACCTGCCCGCGACCCGTGTCGACATCGGCTACACCCACGAGGGCGCATCGGGGAGCTGCCGGTACGTCCGCCGAGCGAGCAACGGCGACCTCTACGTCACCGGGCCGAGCCTGCGGCGCACCATGTTCCGCTCCACGGACGATGGCAGGTCGTGGTCGGCCACGCCCTACGACCTGGGCATGGAGCGGTTCGAGCTCCGCCAGATGGAGCGGGACTCCGAGTACGGCTGGATCGGCGCCTTCACGATCCTGAAGGACGACACGTTCCTGATCTTCGTCGCGCCCTCGAATCACCGGCGCAGCACCGAGGGATACCTCTCCCGCTCCACGGACTTCGGAGCGACCTGGTCCACGGAGCCGATGGAGTTGCCGCTCGGCCGCTACCGCTCGATCTCGGCCGGCAACGCCGACATGATCGAGCTGGCCGACGGCACGCTGCTGTTGACCCTGCACTTCTACTACTACGTGGAGATGGAGGAGGAGGCCGACCTGCCGTTCGACCAGCAGGGCTCGTTCGGCTACGTGCTGCGCTCCACCGACGGCGGCCGGACGTGGCCGGAGGCCCACTGCCACCTGCTCTACGGCGGCGAGGCGCACCTGCTGGAGCTGCCGTCCGGCAAGCTCCTGGTCGCCAGCCGCAAGCAGCGCAACACGTGGCTGCCGGGCGACCCCGAGGACGTCACGGTGACTATGCGCGCCAACGGCTACGACCCGGAGTACACGGGCTTCCACGAGCCGATCGAGGACGGGCCGGCGTCCTGCAAGCACATGGCGGTGTCGGAGTCGCACGACGGCGGCCGCACCTGGGTGAACGAGCAGCGCGTCACCGGCTACGAGCAGTGCTCGGGGGAGCTGACGCTGCTGGCGGACGGCTCCACCGTGGTGCTCACCTACGATTACCGCTATCCCGACCGTTTCGCGTGGTCGGGCGTACGCGGCCGCGTGAGCTATGACGCGGGCCGTACTTGGGAACCGGGGGAGTACGTGCTCGGCGAAGGCGAGAACTATCCCGGCTGCATCGCCACCGACGACGGCGGCATGATCACCATCTGCCCCTACCGCAACCGCGGCCCGATCCAGGCCGTGCACTGGCGGCCCCGTCCTCAGGACGCCCGCTGAGCGGATGAGTGCCGGCACGTCGGACCTGCGCTACACGGCAGCGGTCGACAAGCGCTTCAAGAGCCCCGGCCCCCAGCCGAACGGCATCCAGGCAGCGGAAGCCGGGCTGTGGTGCATCGATCAGGTGGATCTCAAGGTGTACTTGCTGGACTGGGATACGGGCGCGACGTTGCAGGAGATCCAGACGGCCACCGAGCACTCCAGCGGTATCACCCTGGACGGCGACGGGAGCCTGTGGATCACCTCGACCTTTCAGCTCGACGTGGTGAAGATCGATCCCCGGACCGGCATGGAGCTGGCCCGCTATCCGGATCCGGGGGCCGGCCTCACGGCGCAGGCCGAGCAGGTCGATCCCAACGGCAAGCGGACGGGCTCGCACGGCATCGAGTGGCGGGCCGGCGGGATCTACCTGGCGGCGCCGCCGACGCAGCGCCTGCACGTGATGGACGCGGCCACCTGGGAGCCACTGCGGACGCTGCCGCTGCCGGGGCTGCGGCCGCATGGGCTGGGCTGGAGCCACGACGGCCGGCTGTGGGTCTCGGATACCTCCGCGGGAACCGTCCACGCCATGGACCCGGAGACGGGACGCATCCACGACGTGTTCCGCGTCGCCGAGCCGGCCGAGATGCACGGCATGACGGTGCGCGACGGGCACGAGATCTGGTACTGCGACGCCGGCACGCGTGACGTGGGCGTGCTGGTCAGGTGAGCTGCGCTCCGCAGATCGAGGTCTCGCCCGCTCCCGAGTAGAGCAGAAAGGCAGGGTCGCGGTGGCAGGAGGCCGCCGGTTGAGGGTCAGTACGCCTCATCATGCGTACCGACGGTCTGCAGCAATATGGATTCGATGCCGTCGTCGTCTACAAACTCGAAGATGATTCTCACATCGTACGTCACGCTACAAGCGAACGATCCGCGCAGCGATCCTCTCAGCTTGTGCGTCTTCAGGTTGGGATGGAATGCATCCTCCGCAAGAAGCTCCAGGGCGCGCACGAAGTCTGCGTCGATCTGAGGTCGCTTCCTGCACATGCGTCTGGCGGCACGCACGAACCTGTTCGTGCGGATGAGCGGGCGGCTCACTCCCGGATCTCACGAACCAGCTCCCGTGGGGTAACGGTCCGACACTGACCGGAGGCAAACTCCTTTCGGGCCTCCTCAACCTCTGCTGCCAAGCGCCGTCGCCTAGCTTCTGCCAGACGGCGTCTGACGACATCGATCAACTCTTCCTGCTCATCATGAGACAACTGGTCAATGGCCTCGATCACATCGGAAAAAGTCATGTCTCGGCGTCCTCCCCATGAAATGACGAGGCCGGCGGCTGCCGACCGACCCGTCGGCAATCTTACCAGCTTGCGAAAGCAACGCAGTCGGTGTGACGACTACCGGCAGGTGAGCTCCGCTCCGCAGATCGAGGTTTCGCCCGCTCCCGAGTAGAGCAGACAGGTCCTGCCGGCTTCCCGGTAGATCGCAGGATCGCGCAATTCGTTGACCGGTTCATGAACGGCTCCGGATTTCGAGGGCCGCAGCGGCCGGTCGCTGCCCTCATGGGGCAACTCCGCCCGCAGCACCTCGACCGCTTCGGAGGCATGCCAGCGCCGCCAGTCGCCGTCCAGGTTCATGCTGGAGGCCACGATGCGCTCCGGGCAGTCCGCCACCCGGCTGTAGAACACCCGCAACGTCGTGCCTTCCTTGACGACCGCGGCGTGGCGCATCCTCGGCAGAACCGCCGGACCGGGCTCGAATCGGGCACACCCGTCGGGCGAACGCAGCAGAATCCCGCCGCCGCTCAGGTCGGCCACCCTGGCGATCGCGAACCAGGCGCCGTCGTGCTGGAACACCCTGAAGTACGACGGGCCAAGCGCGGTGTGCTCGGCCTCGAAGCGCAGGCCGTCCGCGGACGACGCTCTGAACGAGAGTTGTCCGGCCGGCGTCACGCCGTGAAAGTACAGGAGGATCCGGCGGTGTTCGTAGAGCACGTGGACGTCGGGGGAGGCGATGTGATGCTGGCAGTCGGTCTGCTCCAGGTCCAGCACGCCGGGGCGGTACACCGTCCAGGGGCCGCGCACGTCGTCGGCGTACGCCATGCGGATGAAGGTCCCCTGGTGGTGCGCGAAGTAGAGGTAGTAGCGCCCCAGGGGATCGGGCACCCACTCGGGAACCCGAATCAGTGACGGCCCGTTGAGATTGGTGCCGATGCGCGGATCCATCCCGGCATGGAGGAGCGGATTCTCGCTGAAGCGAGCGACTCGGTACATCCCGGACCCGCGGTGTCGAACCGACTTATCGGACGCGCACCAGTTTGCGGAAGCTGCGGACCTCGCGCGGCGGGGTGAGCTTTCTGCCGTACGCGGCCCAGGAGACCTCGCCGACGTAGATGTCCCCGTGGGAGTCGACCGCCAGCCCGTGCGGGGCGATGAACTGGCCCGGCACCTCGCCGGGACGGACGTCGCCGAGACGCGCCAGCCGGCGTCCGGAGAGATCGTGGACGCTCACGCAGCAGCCCAGATTGGGGTAGTCGGCGTTGACGGTGAGCTCGGTGACGATCTGGCCGATGTAGACATGGTCGCCGGCAATGTGCAGCCCACACGGGCGGTGCAGGTCGTTCCACTGGTCTAGGTAGGCGCCCCGGTCGTCGAAGATCTGCACGCGGTGGCTCTCGCGGTCGGCGACGTAGACGGTGCCGTCGCCGTCGGTGCAGACGCTGTGCGGGAGGTTGAACTGGCCGGGGTCGGTGCCGTGCTCGCCCCAGGAGAACAGGTGCTCGCCGCCGACCGTGAACTTGTGCACGCGGGCGTTGCCGTAGCCGTCCGAGATGTAGAGGTCTCCGTTCGCGGGATCGAACGCCACCTTGGTCGGGCGGTTGAAGGGCCGGCCTTCGTGCACCGGCGCGGGCTCTCCCGGCGTGCCGTAGGTCGCGAGCAACTCGCCGCCGGGCGTGCAGCGCCGGACGCAGTGCCCGTCGTCGTCGACGCAGTAGAGCATGCCGTCGGGGCCGATGGTGAGCCCGTGCGCGCGGGTGAACAGATCATCGCCCCACGAGGTGACGAACGTGCCGTCGCGCTCGAAGACCATCATCGGATGGTCGCTGCGGTTGAATACGTAGACGCGGTCGTCCGGGTCCACGGCTACGTCGGCCACCTCCAGGAAGCTCCAGCCGGCGGGCAGTTGCGCCCAGTCGTCGATCTCCTCGTACCGGTAGTCGCCGTCACCGAGCATGGTCTTCATGTCTCTCCTTCCGTTCATCGTGTGTCGTGTTCCCGTTCAGCCGGGATACCAGATCCGGCGCGGATCGTCGTCTGCGCGGCGATAGTCCCACGCCTCGTCGATCAACCGTTGCAGGTCGTAGCGCGGCCGCCAGCCTAGCAGGAATTTCGCCTTGGTGTTGTCCAGCCAGGTGCCGTGAAACTCGGTGGGCACCTCGACGCTTGGCAGTCCCCGCGTCGCCCGCAGATGGCGCGCCATTTCGCGGTAGTCGACCGGCTCGTCCATGCAGATGTTGAAGAGCTGCTGCCGCGCCGCCGGGTGGTCCAGCGCGGTGACGATCGCCGTCACCAGGTCGTCGACGTGGACGAAGTTGCGCAGCACCGGCCCGCCCTGCGGGTCGAGCATCACCGGCACCGTCCCCGCATCGCGGTAGGCCTCGGCAGCCTCCGGACCTACCAGGTCGCGCCACCGCGGGCCGCCGAACACGTCCTCGCCGAAAGAGAGCGAATACCGGAAGTCGTCCTTCTCCATGATCCAGGGAGCGCGCAGGCAGCAGCCGTCCAGGTCGTACTGGATGTAGTACTGCTCCAGCATCGCCTCCTCCAGCACCTTGGACAGGGCATAGCAGCCGGCGTACGCGGAGTGCTTCTGCGTTTCGGTCACCGGTATCGGATGGGGATAGACGAAGTGGCCCATCCCGGCGTCTCCGCCGATCAGGACGAAGCGCTCGAAGGCCGCAGCCTGGCGGCACTCCTCCAGCAGCCAGAACAGCCCCTTGACCGTGACGTCGATGACGTCGTCCGGCGTCTCCTTGCAGGTGGCCAGGTGGAGCACGTGCGTGGCGCCTTCCGCCGCCCGCGCCACGTCGGCCCGCTTGGCCATCGAGCCGCGCACCACCTCCAGCCGCTCGCCGGCCGCGAGCTGCCGGTTGTGGCACAAGGCGCGCACGCGGGCGCCGGCCCATGCCGGTTCCGCCAGGAAGCGGGCGATGAAGTGCTGCCCGACCTTGCCGCTGGCCCCGGTGACCAGGACGAGCTTCTCCGACCGGTCCGCCACGCTACTCGTCCTTCAGGCGCAGCAGCATGCTCCCCTGGTTGCCCTCGTCGAAGCGCCGCTTCAGCGCCCGCCGGTCGAAGAACTGGCTGGAGTCGTAGACGTGCCGGAACCGGCCGCCGCGGTCGAACCCCTGCCGGAGCGCCTCCCGGTTGACCTCCTCCACGGTGCCGTACGCCGGCCAGAGAACGCCGTGCTGGCAGTAGGAGATGTCGATGAAGTAGCGCCCGCGCTCCTGGCCGCCCGGCTTGGCGCGCCGCGCGTGCCAGACCGCCGAGTGCACGATCACCGCCGATCCCGGCGGCAGGCGGTCGACGCAGACCGAGCCGGGGAGGTCCTCCGTCCCGAACAGGGCGAGGCTCCCCGCCACCACGATGTTCTGCGAGCCCGGCAGCACCAGCAGGTCGCCGACCTCGCCGTTGAGGCCGTTCAGGTAGTAGAAGACGTGCACCATCACGTGCGAGCGGTTGGTGTGCGGCTCCTGCTCGTAGTCCTGGTGCCAGTGGACGCCGCGTTCGCCGGGATCGTGGCGGTTCGAGTGGATGTGGTGCATGGCGAAGCGTGGGCCCATCAGCGACTCGACCATGGCCATCGTCGGCGGATGCGAGGTGAGCAGCCCCATCTCCCGGTAGGAGGTGAGCAGCGGCTTCGTCCCTCTGGCGCGGTCGGCCATCAGCTCGTCGACCTCCGCGATCAGGCGGTCATTGTACGCGGGCTCCAGGAAGCCCTCCAGCATCACGTACCCGTCGCGCTGAAAGTCCTCCGTTTGCTGCGCCGACAGGCCGGCGGCGCCCGGTCCGGTGCTCATCGCTTCCCTTCCGCCGTCACGGCCGCGTGCCGCCGCGTCCATGCGGCCAGCATCTCCGGATCCGGCTCCGGCAGGTCGGTCCCGAACGGACGGAACGTGTGCGGCCCGTCGTACTCCAGCGGCGGCGCGGCCAGGTCCCGTGTGTAGAAACGGGACGACGGAAACAGGTCGCCGGGGTAGGTGACGTTGTCCAGGGTGGCAAGCTCGACACAGACGGCGCCGCCCACGGAACTCTCCAGCATGCCGCCGATCCAGACCGGGATGCCGGCGTCGCGCGCCATGTCGTGGATGGCCAGCGAGTTCTGGAGGCCGCCCACCCGGGCCGGCTTGATGTTGATGTAGCGGCAGGCGCCGATGCGGATCGCCTGCTCGGCGGTGCGCGGGTCGACGATGGTCTCGTCCAGGCAGATCGGCGTGCCGATCCGTTTGGCCAACTCGGCATGGTCGAGGAGGTCGGTGTGGTGCAGTGGCTGCTCGATGAACGCCAGCCCCAGGCCGTCGATCGCCTGGAAGAAGGGCAGGTCGTCGAGCGTGTACCCGGAGTTGCAGTCGATGTGGAACGTCATGTCCGGAAAGGTCGAGGTGACTTCGCGGAGCATCTCCAGGTCCCAGCCCCTGGCTACCTTGAGCTTGATGCGCGGGAAGCCGGCGTCGACCGCCTGCGTGATGTTGCCGAGCAGCATCTCGATCGAGTCCTGGATGCCGAAGTCGGCGCCGGCGACCACGTCGCGCGTCTCCCCGCCCAGCAGCCGGTGCAGCGGCGTGCCGGTGATGCGGCTCTGCAGCGTCCACCAGCCGATCTCGATCGCGGCCTTGGCGAACGAGTTGCCCTTGAAGGGGCTCAACCGCTCGTTGATGTCCGCGGCCGTGTCGTACTCGCGGCCGACCACGTGCGGCCCGAACACCTCGGTTACGTGATAGAAGACCGAGCCGGCCGACTCGCTGAGATAGTGCGGGGCGAAGAACGGCGTGCCCTCCGCCCAGGCGGTGTGCTCGCCGCTCGTGAGCTTCACCAGCACCGAGTGAATGTCGGCATCCTCGCCGTAGGCGGTGCGCCACGGATAGATGAGCGGCATCACCACGTAGTGCACGTCCAGTCGATCGATGCGCATGGTGCCGGCACGATACCGCACACCGCCGGAGCGAGAAAGCGCCGGAGTGCCGCGCCGATCACCCCGAAGCGCAGATTCCGTCGGCGCTCACCTGAAGCGCGCGTCGGCTATGATGGCTTGGCCGTGACGCGGTACGAGGTGCTTCGCTATCCTGACCGCCACCGAGGTGTCATCCACGCGGGCGGCACGCCGTGGCACCGCGACGCCTGTGCGCCCGCGGGCATGTCCAGCATGCGGGCGGCGATCTACCTGAACCCTCTCGGCCCGGACGACGGCTGTCTCAGCGTCGTTCCGGGCAGGTAGACACGATGGACGGTGCCTTCAAGTTCGACTTCGACGACCACTTCGGGAGTCTCATGCGCGCGTGCGACGGGGAGTTCCGCTTCACCGGCGGCGCCGAGCCGGAGATCCGGCAGTGGCAGGCCGGATTTCGCGACAGCCTGCGAACCCACCTCGGATTGGCGAACGTGGAGAACGATCTTGCGGGGTTCGTCCCCACCGCGCAGCGGTTCGACAGCGAGGACCTGGGGGCGTACACGCGGGAGTCGTGGCGCATCCTGACCGAGCCGGCCGTGCCGTTGCCCTTCTATCTGCTGCGGCCCAAGTCGGCGGCCGACACGCTCCCGCTCGTGCTCACCCCGCACGGCCACGGCCATCCGCACGTCTACGTCGGACTCTTCGACACCCCGGAGGAGGAGGCGCAGATCCGCGAGGGGGAACGGGACATCGCCGTGCAGGCCGTCGAGCAGGGGTACCTCGTGATCGCGCCGACCACGCGAGCCTTCGGCGAGACGCGATCCCCGGAGGACAGGGAACAGAACAAGACATCGTCGTGCCGCCAGCAGCTCATGCTCGACCTGCTGGTCGGGCGGACGCCTATCGGTGACCGCGTGTGGGACATGTCGCGGCTGATCGACTGGGCGATCGCGCACCAGGGCGCGGATGCCGCGCGCATCGCCATCACCGGCAACTCCGGCGGCGGCACGGTGTCGCTGTTCGCCGCGGCCTGCGACACGCGGATCTCCGTGGCGGTTCCCGGCAGCTACTTCTGCACGTTCGCCGGCAGCATCGGCTCGATCGCCCACTGCGACTGCAACTACGTGCCCGGCATCCTGCGACTGGGCGAGATGCATGACGTGGCCGGCCTCATCGTGCCCCGCCACTTTCTGGCGGTCACCGGCAGGGACGATACGATCTTCCCCATCGCTCATACGGAGGCAGCCTTTGCGCAGCTCGCGAAGGTGTACCAGGCGCTTGCGGTCCCGGAACGGTGCGAGCTGTACGTCGGCGACGGAGGCCACCGCTACTACAAGGAGCGGGTATGGAGCTTTGTGGAGGAGGCTTTCGCTGCGCGCTCCGCCGCCTGAGCTAGCCTACCAGTGTCAGGCGGGTGCGGACGCTCCCCGGCAGTGAGGACAGCGCCGCCGCCAAGGCCTCGCTCTCTCCGCTGAGGGTGCCCACGGGGTTCACCGGCGAGGCGGCGCGCGGCTCCGTGCCGTCGCTGGCAGGAGTGGGGCCGAAGAACACGCAGAGCGCGCGCCCCGGCGGCCAGTAGGCCACCTCCCCGATCTCCATCACCTCGCGCGCCGCAGGTTCGGCGCCCGCGGTCACGCCGCAGTCACCGTAGTACTCGTCCCCCCAGCGCGAGAGCCGGATGTCGAGGGGACAGGCGGCGGCGATGGCAGCCGCCGTCGCCGAGTCGTTGAACCGCCCCTCGAGAGCCACGCCGCCGATCTCGAACCGAAAGGTCTGCATTCCCACGGGGCTACGATATGCCGGCGGTCAGCGATGGACAACGGCTGGGGGTGCCGCTACGCTCGCAGCATGGCCGAAGCCGACGTCCAGCAGCGCGACCGGCGCGGCGAGTGGCTGCCGGACTCCTTGCCGGAGCCGTCCCCGCTGTTCTCCTGGCCGCTCCGGCTCTTTCCGGTGCTGAAATACCTGGTCAACCTCTATTGGCCGTACAACATCTTCTACGCCGCGATCGCCCTGGTGTGCTGGCTGTGGTTCACGCCCGACCTGAGCCGCACCGGCTCCTTCGCGGTCGGCTGGATCGCCGAGATCTACGCCCGCAACGCGGTCCTGATCATCGTCCTCTACGGTGCCGTGCACCTGCGGCTCTACACCCAGCGCGCCCAGGGCGACCGCTACAAGTACAGCAATCGCTGGCCGAGCTCCAACAACCGCGTTTTCCTGTTCAACAACCAGACGCGGGACAACATGTTCTGGACCCTGGTTTCGGGCGGGCTGATCTGGACCGGCTACGAGGCGGTCACCTTGTGGCTGTACGCCAACGGCGCGCTACGGATGGTCAGCTTCGCGGCCAGCCCCGTGTACTTCGTGCTCCTGATGCTGGCGGTCCCGTGGCTGCGCACGTTCCACTTCTACTGGACGCACCGGATCACCCACTGGAAACCGCTCTACAAGCTCGCTCACTACGTGCACCACAAGAACGTCAATCCCGGCCCGTGGTCGGGTCTGGCCATGCATCCCGTCGAGCACCTGCTGTACTTCAGCGGCGTGTTGCTGCACTGGATCATCCCTTCGCATCCGCTGCACGGGATCTTCCACCTCATGCATGCCGGGATCGCTCCGGTTCCCGCCCATACCGGCTTCTTCAAGATCGAGGTCGGCGACGAGCACGCGATCAAGCACGGCGGCTACTTCCACTACCTGCACCACAAGTACTTCGACTGCAACTACGGCGGTGAGAACATCCCGCTCGACAAGTGGTTCGGGAGTTTCTGCGACGGCTCGCCCGAATCAGAGGCAGAGATGCGTGCCCGCCGCAAGCGCCTGAAGGGCGCGTCGGCCTAGGATTCCGAGGGGGCCTGCCCGCCGGGGGCCAGGTCGCGCTCGCAGCGGCGCAGCGCTTCGATCACGATCGGCACCTCTTCGGGCTCCATGCACATCGGCGCCACCGTCACCTCACCGGGGGACTCGCTGCCGCAGACCACCGGCGGGTCCTGGGCGCGCAGGTGGTCGAGCACCTGCTGCTCGCCGACCCCGCCGCGCAGCCGCAGCCTGGCGCGGGCGATCGGCTGTCCCGCCTCGCTGTAGGGGTCGCGCTCGGCCGCGAAGAGCCGGCTGCCGGCCAGCGCCGCGCAGATCTCCGCCACGGCATCGTCGGCCCAGCCAAGCCGCGCGTCCTCGTCGTCCTCCAGGTACTCCTTGACCGCCCAGTAGAGGCCGACGATCTCCTCGCGGCCGGTCTTCATCATCCGGCCGTGGCCGTAGTTCGGGAAGCCGATGCGGGTGACGATCTCCAGGAACCACCGCTCGCCCACCAGCAGGCCGCTCGACTGCGGGCCGCGCAGGTCCTTGCCGCCGGAGAACAGCGCCGCGGTCGCGCCGGCCTGCGTGAACTTCCAGAGGTTCTCTTTCGGCGGGAGCTGCGCCGCGCAGTCGATCACCAGCGGCAACCCGTGCATGCGCGCCACCGCGACCGTGTCCTCGAAGGGGAGGCCGCCCTGCGTCGTCCAGCCGTGCTCGGCCTGGAAGAAGAAGATGGCCGCCGTGCGGTCGGTGATGTTGTGCGTGAGCGCCTCGCGCGTGATCGGCTCGATGAAGTTCGCGTAGCCCAGGGTCTTGGTCCGCACGCCGAGCTGCTGCAGCACGAAGTCGTACGGGTTGTGGTGGGCGGTGAACACGATTACCTCGTAAGCGCCGATCTCCTCGGGGCTCAGGTAGCGGATCGGCCGGCCGGCGCGGCGCTCGACGGCCGCTGCGGCGCACAGGTACAGGCCGCTGTCGGCGCCATTGGAGACGAACGCCGCCTCGTTGCGGGTCAACTCGGCCAGCCGCCCGTGCACGGCGGCCTGCAGCGCCCGGATGTCGGTGTAGCTCCGCGCCGCCTCGTTCATCCGCTTCAGCGTCGACTCGCGCATGCGCGACCCGCCGAAGGCGGTGAAGCCGCCGGCGGCGTTCACCAGCCGCGCGACGCCAAGGTGATCGTAGATGTCCTCCGCCACGCCTCTTCCGTCCGGTCCGCCTACGATAGGGACGCGGCCTGCCGGCCGCAACCGACGGCGTACGCGGGGCGGAAGCCGGGGCTCAGTCGGTCGAGACGGCCGGGAATCCCGATGCGCCGATGCCGAACTCGCCGTCGTGGAAGCAGCTCTCGCCGGGGGTGCGGCGGTCGATGCGGTCCACCTGGCCCGAGCCGGACACGGGAAAGCGCGTCCCGTCGAGGCGGGGATCGACGAATCGGTCGAACCACCGGATCAGGCGGCCCCGCAACTCCTCGACCACCGGGCGGCGCGAGCGCTCGTCGGCGAGGTTGCTCCGCTCGTCCTGGTCGGCGGTCAGGTCGTAGAGCTCGTGCGCGCCGTACGGGTAGCGGTGCACGTATTTCCACTCCGGGGTGCGGATCATGCGGACCGGGCCGTACTCGTCGTAGACGACGACCTCCTCGCGTGCTTCCTCAGCCTCGCCTTCGAGCACGCGCACGAAGCTGGTCCCCGGCAGCTCGGATCGGTCCGCGCCGTGCGATGGCTCCTCAATGCCCAGGTAGTCGAGCAGCGTCGGCATCACGTCGTACTGGCTGGTCATCGCGCCGGCGCTCGCGCCCTGCCTCAGCCGGGCGGGGTGGCTCACGACCATCGGCACCTTCACGGAGTTCTCGTACATGTTCAGCGGAAAGGTGCCGTTGCCCTTGCCCCAGAAGCCGTGGTGGCCGCAGGAGAAGCCGTTGTCGCTGGTGAAGACGATCAGCGTGTCGTCCCGCAGGCCGCGTTCCTCCAGGCGGTCCAGGATCCTCCCGACGTTCAGGTCCATTCCGGTGACGGCGGCGAAGTAGCCCTTCAGCTTCTCCCGGTTGCCCTGGCATTGCCGGGTCAGCCCTATCGCCCACGGGTGCATCGGCTCCTGCGGACAGGACCGGAACGGGCAGTCGTCGTAGGAGTCCACGATGTCCTGCGGATGGCCCTCCCACGGGCTGTGCGGGGCGGTGTAGTGCACGCCGAGGTAGAACGGCACATCGCCCGCGCCGTCGATGAAGCGCAGCGCGTCGTCGGTGATGACGTCGGTGACGTAGCCGGGCTCCGTGACGGCGCGTCCGTCCCTGACCATGGGCGCGTCGTGGTACGGCCCACCTCCCTGCTGATGGACGAACCAGTGGCTGAAGCCGGCCTGCGGGGTGAGGCTGTCGCCCAGGTGCCACTTGCCGCTCAGTCCGAGCCGGTAGCCGTGCGCGGCGAGGATCCCGGTACAGGTCCGCTGTCCCTCCAGGTAGCTTACCGCGTCGGGCGGCATGTTGCGGCCGGCGATCCAGTCGTGCACGCCGTGCGCGGAGGGGATCGTGCCGGTCAGCAGGCTGGCCCGCGCCGGTGAGCAGACCGGCGACGCGCAGAAGAAGTTGTCGAAGCGCACGCCGGTGGCTGCCAGCCGGTCGATGTTGGGCGTGCGGATCTCCGGGTTGCCGTAGCAGCCGGCGGCCCACGGCCCCTGGTCGTCGGTGAGGATGAAGACGACGTTCGGACTCATCCGCCCGGGATGTACAGGCTCCGGTCGGTCACGGGCAGGGCGACGCGGGCTCCGTCCTGCAGGTGCGAGCAGGCCACGCCGAACTGGACCTCGACCGACTGCATGGTGATGTCGATGCGGCCGGCCGTGGGTTCGCCCGTTTCCAGCTCGCGGATGATGTCCCGGATCGTGCAGATCGTCGGGCTCTCCCCGCGCGGCCGGATGATCGTCTGTTCGACCTCATCGCCTCCCGTGCGGTGCAGGAAAATCAGCTCGCCGTTGTCCCACGCGTGGGCGTGGCCGGCGGTGCCCTGCACCTCCAGGTCGAAGCCGGAGCGCGGCACGAAGTGGCCCTCGGCGCCGCCGCGATAGCCGACCCGGAAGAAGTCGACCATCGGGTCGCCGATCTCTTCGCCCGGCGGGCGTTCGAAGCGGTGAGCGGCCGCATCGTAGCGCGGGTGCTGCTTGGTGGGTGGCGCGGCGGGGTCGTCCGGCTCCTCGAGCCGCCCCTCGACCCACTCCGGCACGGGATCGCCCAGCATCATCGCCACCAGGTCGAGGGTGTGCGGGTGGTGCTTGATCAGGTCGGTGCGGGCGTGCAGGGTCGCGAACCGCGGCTCGCCGATCTCGCCGCGCTCGATCGCCGCGCGCAGCCGCTTGAAGCCGTCGTGATGGCGGCGCATGGCGCCCCAGTTGAAGGCCACGCTGTTCGCCTTCAGGGCATCGCGGATGCGGTCGGCCTCGGCCAGTGATGCGCAGAGCCCCTTTTCCGCGTAGATGCCGCGCACGCCGTGCTCGGCGGCGAAGACGATCGGCTCCGCGCGGGCGAAGCTGGGCGTGGTCACACTGACGAGATCCGGCTTCTCCCGCTCGATCATGGTCCGGTAGTCGAGGTAGGTGTTGGTGACGCCGAAGCGCTTCACGAAACGCTCCAGCCGCTCCTCGCCGCGGTTGGCGACGGCCACGACCTCCACCTCGTCGATGGCCGCGTAGGCGCTGAAGTGCCCGTACGGCCGGCTGAAGCTGTCCGGCGGAATCTCGTCCTCGATCAGTCCGCCCATGCGGCCGGTGCCGATGATCGCCCCGCGATAGGTCGCTCCCATCCTTATCTCCTTGTCACTCCAGGTCGTCGCCGGTTCGTGGCGTGCTGCGCACAGCGGCAGTATGCTGACACGTCATGCAGGACACCTACCGGGCCGTCCTCATCGGCTGCAGCCGCATGGGCGCCTTCATCGACCACGAGACCGGCAACCGGGATTATATCGTCCGTCCGTACTCGCATGCCGCCTCCTACCGCGCGTGCGAGCGCACGGAGCTGGTGGCGTGCTCGGACCTGCGGCCGGAGGTGATGGCGGAGGTCGGCCGGCAGTACGGGATCCCTCCCGACAAGCAGTACCTGGACTACCGGCGGATGATCGACGTCGAGCGGCCCGACATCGTCAGCATCGCCACGCAGCCCGAGGGCCGGGCGGAGATCGCCGTCCATGCCGCCGGGCACGGCGCCCGCGCGATCTACTGCGAGAAGGCGATGGCCGCCTCCCTGGCGGAGGCGCAGGCGATGGTGGACGCGTGCGAGCGCCACGGCGTGGTCTTCAACCTGGGCACGCAGCGGCGCTGGCATCCCGGTTTCCGCACGATGCGGGACGTGATCGACGGAGGGCAATTGGGTGCCCTGCTCTCGGTCATCATCCAGGAGACCGCCGTGTTCGACGGGGCCAGCCACTACTTCGACAACCTGCTGTTTCTCGCAGGCGACCGCCGCGCGAGCTGGGTGCAGATGCAGCTTCGGGACGGCGACTGGACGCTGGACGGGGACCGGCTCACCGGGGACCCCGACGCCCACGGGGGGATCGGGTTCGAGAACGGGGTCGTGGCCTACGCCGTCCCTTCGGCGCAGGACGTGGCGTTCGAGGCGCGCTGCGCGGACGGAACCGTGCGTGTCACCCAGCAGCACGTGTACTCGATGCGCCGCCGGGTGCACCCGGGCCAGCGGCGCAGTCCGTTGGTCGACGTGCCGTTCCCGGAGTGGCAGCCGGTCAGCGCCAACCTGCGGCTGGTGCAGGACCTGGTCCGCTCGCTCGACACGGGCGAGCCGCCGGCCGGCGGGGTGCGGGTCGCGTACGCCGCCACCGAGCTGACGTTCGCGGCGATCGAGTCCCACCTGCGGGGAGGAGCGCGCGTGGACCTGCCGCTGACCGGCAGCACGGTGCGGCTCGAGCGCGACCGGGCGCCCCGGCAGCCTCGTTTCCAACCATAGGAGAGCGACGGACGCCGGACATGACGCTGATCAAAAGCCCACTCGGCGCGTGGCTTCCAGCCGGCGCACAACCTGGAAGGGCTGCCGCACCTGTGTGGTCCGTTTCGCGGTAGTATGCTGACACGCCATGAAGGACACGTACAAAGCCGTCCTCATCGGCTGCAGCCGCATGGGCGCCTTCATCGACAACGAAGTCGTCGACAGGGAATACATCGTGCCTCCGTATTCGCATGCTGCTTCCTATCGCGCCTGTGATCGCACGGACTTCGTGGCGTGCTCAGATCTGCGGCCGGAGGTGATGGCTGAGGTCGGCCGGCAGCACGGCATTCCCGCCGACAAGCAGTACCTCGACTACCGTGAGATGGTCGACGTCGAGCGGCCCGACATCGTCAGCATCGCCACGCAGCCGGAGGGCCGCGCCGAGATCGCGGTCTATGCGGCTGAGCACGGCGCCAAGGCGATCTACGCTGAGAAAGCGATGGCCGCCTCCATGGCGGATGCGGAGGCGATGGTAGAGGCGTGTGAACGGCACGGCGTGGTCTTCAATATCGGCACGCAGCGCCGCTGGCATCCCGGCTTTCAGAAGATGAAGGAGGTGCTCTCAGACGGACGGATCGGCACCCTGCGGACGATCCTGGTGCCGGCCAACAACCTGTTCAACGGCGCGAGCCACTATTTCGACAATCTCATGTACCTGGCAGGCGA
Source organism: Spirochaetaceae bacterium (assembly GCA_028820215.1). The sequence continues at coordinate 41,573 of JAPPKD010000128.1, forward strand.
CCGCCCGGCCCGCTGGGTGCAGATGCAGCTCCTGGATGGCGACTGGAGGATCGAGGGTGATCGGCTCACCGAGGATCCGGCGGCGCATGGCGTCATCGCCTTCGACGGCGGGCTGCTGGTCTACGTCGTGGCGCCGGTGCACGAGAACGAGGTGCAGGCGCGCTGCGATGACGGTTCGGTACGGGCGACGCAGCAGCAGGAGTTCCTCTTGCGTCGCCGCGAGAGGCGCGGCGACCGGCGGGCCGGGTTCGTCGATGCGCCGTTCCCGCAGTGGCAGCCCGCCAGTGCCAACCTGCGGCTGGTGGAGGATCTGGTCCACGCGCTCGACACCGGCGAGCCGCCGGTCGGCGGCGTACGCGTCGCGTACGCGGCCACCGAGCTGATCTTCGCGGCGATCGAGTCGCACCTGCGGGGCGGGGCCAGGGTCGAGCTGCCGCTCACCGGCAGCACCGTGCGTCTGCACCGCGACCGGGCACCGCGGCAGCCCAGCTTTGAACCGCGGCGTAGCTGAAAGGGGGTCGAAGCGTCGCTCTGTAAATCATCCACGACACCGGTCGGAACCCCTCCGAAAACGTCAGAGACACCGGTGCCGTAGCGACGCACTGGTTGCAACGACCCCACCCGCCAAACATGTCCAAGTCCAGCCAAGGAAGGAACCTGTGGCGCCGGCTGGACACGGGCTGGGATCTGCCGGCTGTCCCCTCGCTGGCCGCCTCGCGTGCGCGCCGATCTGACCGATCCGGCGGACTCCTGGTATGCTGGATCGCAGGAACATGAACGACACATACCGGGCCGTCCTCATCGGCTGCAGCCGCATGGGCGCTTTCATCGACCACGAAGTAGGCGACCTGAAGTACATCGTCCATCCGTATTCGCATGCCGCGGTCTACACCGCGTGCGATCGTACCGACCTGGTGGCGTGCTCGGACCTGCGGCCCGAGGTGATGGCGGAGGTCGGCCGCCAGTACGGGGTCCCGCCCGAGAAGCAGTACCTGGACTACCGGGAGATGATCGAGGCGGAGCGGCCCGACATCGTCAGCATCGCCACGCAGCCGGAGGGCCGGGCGGAGATCGCCGTGCACGCCGCCGAGCACGGGGCCAAGGCGATCTACGCGGAGAAGGCGATGACCGCATCCATGGCGGAAGCCGATGCGATCGTGGAAGCGTGCGAGCGCAACGGCGTGGTCTTCAACCTGGGCACGCAGCGGCGCTGGCATCCCGGCTTTCACGCGATGCGTGGCGTGATCGACAGCGGGGAGCTGGGCGAGCTCCGCTCGGTCATCCTGCAGGCGAACCCCTTGTTCAACGGGTCCAGCCACTACTTCGACAACCTGCTGTTCCTCGTAGGCGACCGTCGCGCCTGCTGGGTGCAGATGCAGCTCCTGGACGGCGACTGGACGCTGGAGGGCGACCGGCTCACCGGGGACCCCGCCGCGATCGGCGGGATCGGGTTCGAGAACGGGGTCGTGGCATACACGATCCCGTCGGGGCGCGACTGTGAGTTCGAGGCGCGCTGCGCGGACGGAACGCTGCGCGTCACGAACCATCAGGAGTTCTCCATGCGCCGCCGGGAGCACCTCGGCCAGCAGCGCAGTCCGTTCGTCGACACGCCGTTCCCGGAGTGGCAGCCGATGAGCGCCAACCTGCGGCTGGTGCTGGATCTGGTCCGCTCGCTCGACACGGGCGAGCCGCCGATCGGCGGCGTGCGCGCGGCCCGCGCCGGCACCGAGCTGATCTTCGCGGCGATCGAGTCCCACCTGCGGGGCGGGGTGCGCGTGGAGCTGCCGCTGACCGGCAGTACCGTGCGGCTCGACCGCAACCGGGCGCCGCAGCAGCCCCGCTACCAGCCTTAGACTCAGGAGAACGAAGCATGTCCACCATCGACACCAAGGCATCGGACCGCCTCTTGCCCCAGGACGTGGAGTTCTACGAACGCGAGCTCGCCTCGTTCCTGCCGGATCGCGTCTTCGACGCACACACGCACCTGTGGCGCCGGCAGGATACGGGCTGGGACCTGCCCGGATGCCCCGATGACGTCGGGCTCGCGGAGTACCGGCAACTGATGGACGACCTGCATCCGGGGCGGCGCATGGCCGCGATGTTCATTCCGTCGGTGAGTCCGACCGGTGACGGATCGTTCACGGACCAGAACGCGTGGGTCGCGCGGGCGGTCGCCGCCGACGCGTCGTTCCGGGGCATCTTCTTCATCCGGCCCGAGGACGATCCGGAGTGGGTGCGGCAGGAGGTGCGGCGGCTGGGGCTGCACGGCCTGAAGTGCTACCACACCATGGCGCCGGTGACGCCGACGTGGGAGGCGGAGATACCGGACTTCCTGCCGGAGCGGCTGGTGCGGGTCGCGCACGAGGAGGGGTGGGTGATCACCCTGCACATGGTGCGCTCGCGGGCGGCGGCCGATGCGACCAACATCCGCTGGATCCGCCACTACTGCGAGCGCTACCCGGACATGACGCTGATCCTCGCCCACTCGGCGCGCGGCTTCCAGCCGGCGCACAACCTGGAGGGCCTGCCGCACCTCACCGGGCTCGACAACCTCTACTTCGACACCAGCGCCAACTGCGAGCCGATCGCCCACCAGGCGATCATCCGCATCGTCGGCCACGACAAGCTCATGTACGGCACCGACCTGCCGGTCTGCCACGGACGCGGCCGCCATGCCGGCGCGGCCGATGCCTTCCTCTGGCTGTACGAGGACTCGCCGGTGTGGGACGAGAAGCACATCGGCATTCGGCCGGTGCTGATCGGCCTGGAGCACCTGCGCTCGATCAAGTGGGCGTGCTGGTCGGAGCGGCTCGGCGACCAAGCCGTGGAGGGCATCTTCTGGAACAACGCCGCGCGCCTGTTCGGCGTCGAGTGAGGAAGGGCGCGTGAGATACCGCACGCTGGGCCGTACCGGCATGTCCGTCAGCGAGGTCAGCCTGGGCGGCGCCTACCTGAAGGGGCCCGATCCCGGGCGCTACGAAGAGAACGCGGCGGCCGTCGTGCGGCGCGCGGCGGAGTTGGGCATCAACTACCTCGACACCGCGCCGGGATACGGTCCCAGCGAGGAGCTGCTTGGCCCGGCCCTGGAGCATACCGGCCGGCCGTTCCGGGTGGCGACCAAGGTCGGGTTCGTGCCCGAGGACTTCGACTTCCGGCGCGACAGCGTGGTGGCCAGCCTGGAGGCGAGCCTGCGCAAGCTGCGCATCGACCGGCTGGCCGTGGCGCAGATCCACGAGGTCAACCTGGTTGGCTGGGAGCGCATCATGGAGCCGGGCGGGGCGCTCGACGGCCTGCGCGCGGCCCGCGGCGCCGGGCTCTGCGAGGCGATCGGCATCACCGGGCGGGCGATCCCGCTGCTGGCAAGGCTGGCGGCGACCGGCGAGTTCGACACCGTGCTGGTCTACCACGACTACCACCCGGCCTGTCGGAGAGCGCGGGATGAGGTCATTCCCGCGGCGGCGAAGCAGGACATGGGGATCGTCGTCGGCACGCCGCTGGGCGCGCTGTTCGGCCACGAAGCGAAACGCGCCCAGACGCTGGCGGCGCTGTCCGACCGCGAGCGGGGCTCCGCCGAGCGCGTGATCGAACGGCTGCGGCGGGAGCCGGGGACGCTCGCCCAGCACGCCTTTCGCTATATCATGGCCGACGAGGCGGTGAGCACGGTGTCGAGCGGGGCGGCGGACGTGGAGCAGCTCGAGGACGTGGCGGGGGCCTCGGCGATGGGCGCGATGCCGGCGGAGTTGGTCGCGGAGCTGGAGCTCCTGGGGGCGGAGAGATGAGTCAGGACGAGGTGACTCGGGACGAGATCTACCGGGGGCTCTGGGACACCGGCCTGCACGACGGCGACGTGGTGCTCGTCCACTCGGCCATGCGGACGCTGGGCCGCGTTCAGGGAGGCGCCGACACCGTAGTCTCGGCGCTGCTGGACGTGATCGGCGAGCGCGGCACGCTGGTGGTGCCGACCTTCACCTTCATTCACGAGGTGGAGGACGACCCGGTCATCGACCCGCGGAGCGACCGGTCCGAGATGGGGGCCATCACCGAGGCGGCCCGCACCCACCCCCGGGCGCTGCGCAGCACCGCGTACCGGCACAGCTTCGCTGCCATCGGACGCCGTGCCGAGGTGCTCGCCGCGGTGGACCCGGCGCTGTCCGTGTTCGACCTGCGCTCCGCCTTCGGGGTCATGCTCGCCCTGAACACGCAGGTCCTGATGCTGGGCATGACCTACGGGAGCTGCACCAGCTTCCACTTCGCCGAGTGGCTGTGCGAGGTGCCCTACCGGCGCGTCATCCCGCTCGGCGTCAAGGTCCGAGAGTCCGACGGCACGGAGGTGCCGCAGGCCATGACCGACTATCAGCCGCACTCCTACACCGGCACGCGCCGCCCCGACTTCCACCGCATGGGCCGCATGCTGGAGGAGCGGAAGCTGGTCGGCATCGCCGCGGTCGGCAATGCGGTCGCCCGGCGCTTCGCCATGCGCGACCTGATCGACCTGGCGCAGTCCGAGGCGGAGAAGGACTACAATGTGTTCCGCACTCCCGAGGGTGGAGCGGTCCACGGCACGCCCCTCGACTCCGGCACGACGGTGCTCAGCCCGGAGATGCCGGACGCGGCGGGACGCCCCGACCGCTACCAGTGGAGCGTGGTCGACGAGTCGCGGTTGAAGCTGCCGGATGTTCTCCAGGAGGGGCACACATGTCCATGATCACCTTTGAATGTCCTGATGACATTCTGCGAAGCCTCAGCGAAACGCCCGAACACTTTGCTGACGAGTGCCGTCTGCTGATAGCGGCAAAACTGTTTGAACTCGGGCACTTGTCCTCGGGGCAAGCCGCCCGTCTTGCCGGTTTGGAACGCGTGTCATTCCTGGATGCCTTGAAGTGCTACAAGGTATCCGCCATCAATCTGTCCTCAGAAGTGCTGGCGCAAGATCTCTCCCATGCCAGGAACCTGTAGCGTCGATACATCGCCACTACTCTATCTCTTCCGTATCGGAAAGCTGCCTCTGCTTCGTCGTCACTACGAAAGGGTGCTGGTGCCCCAGGCGGTAGTCGCCGAGTTGGAAAGTGGAAGAGCGCAAGGTGTTGAGGTGCCGGGCGTCTCCGATTTTCCTTGGATCGAGATTCGAGAAACAGAGCTTCGACCGGTATCCGCAGCGGTCGCTGCACTCGGTAATGGTGAGCGGGAAGTGATTCTGCTTGCGCTTGATCACCATGCTGACTGGGTGATTCTGGATGATCTCGAGGCCAGACGTCAGGCCGAGGGAATGTGGTCTTCAGGTCATCGGCACTGTCGGCCTGTTGGTTTCTGCCAAACAGAAGAACATGATCGCATCCGTAGGCCCCTGTCTCAGTGCCCTTGAGAATGCCGGTATGTGGCTGTCCGAAGACCTGAAGCGAACCGTGCTCGAATCGGCTGATGAACTCTGAACTCACGGCCTGGAGCGATCCGGCAAGCGGAGGTCCGTTCGGCAGGCCGCTCAGTCGTGGTCGTGGTCGTGGTCGTGGCGGTGGTGGACGTCGGGCACGTGCGGGTGCGCGTGCTCCAACTCGTCGTGCGCGTGGCGATGCACGTGGCCCAGCCATGCCGGGCGCCCCGGATGCGTGTGCCCGTGGTGGCCGTCGGTGTGGCGATGCCAGTGCTCGTGCTCGGCAGCCGGGTGGTGGTGCCGGTGAGCGTGTCCCTCCCGCAGCAGCACGCCCAATCCCGCCAGCAGGACGCCGATCGAGATGATCTGCAGCGCGGTCATCCGTTCGCCCAGCACGATCACGGCGATCAGCACGCCGAAGAACGGCGCAGCGGAGAACACGAGCTGCCCGCGCGTGGCGCCGATGTTCTGCGCGGCGGCGATGTACAGCACGATGCTCGCCCCGTAGGCGGCGCTCCCCAGCAGCAGCGCACCGGCGGCGGTGAGCGGAGTCGCGCTCCACGGCGCCACGGCCAAGCCGATCACGAGGTTCGTCGTGCCCGCCGCAAGGCCCTTCCAGAAGGTGGTTTCCTTCGGCGCGAGGCCGTCGATCAGCGACGTGAAGTGGTTGTCGAACCCCCAGCAGATGCAGGCCAGCGCGACCAGCAGCGCCGGCAGGAAGCCGGCGGGCCCACCGTCCCAGGACAGGAGCAGCGCAGCCGTTACCACGAGAGCCGCGCCCAGCCACGCCCGGCCCGAGAGCTGATCGCGAAAGAACAGGACCCCCAGAACAGCGGTCGCGACCAGCTCCAGGTTGAGCCAGAGGGAGACGGACGCAGCCGCGGCCACCCGCAGGCCGAACAGCAGCAGGACGGGACCGGCGATGCCGCCGAGCAGCACGGCCCCCAGGAGCCTCCGGCCGTTCCCCGTGTCGAGTCGCCTGACCCGCTGCACGAAGTGCCGGCGCACGGCGAACGGCGCCATTCCCACGGCGGCGCCCAGGTAGAGCAGGCCGGCGAGCTGAAAGGGGCTGACGTGATCCAGGAGCAGCTTGCTCAGCGGCGTCGATGCTCCGAACAGCAGCGCCGAGACCAGCGCGATCCCCACCCAGAGTGCCATGTCCGGTATGATACGAAGATGTCGGGGACCTGGGGCGTACGCAATCTGATCGCCATCTCCTTCCTGCTGGCGCTCGCGTCATGTGCGGTGACGCCGCCGACCCCGACAACGTCGCTTTCCACGGCAGAAACGCTCGCTCAAGCCCAGGACGCCGCGCCCGCGATCTCGTCGATCTTCTTCGGCTCCTCCCCCGCTCGAGGTGACACGTACGAGCTGGGCGAGACGGTTGTGGTGTTCGTCCAGTTCGACGGGCCGGTGGAGACAACCGACCACGGCGAGTTTCAAATGGCGCTGACGATCGGGGAGGAGACGCAGTACGCGACGTTGGTCGGTTGGAGGAGCGACCATCGGTACCGCTTCGAGTACACCGTGCAGGAGCCTGACCGCGATGAGGACGGCATCAGCATCCCGGCCAATGCCATTCTGCTCAGCGGCGGAACGATCACCGCCCCCGACGGCACGACCGACGCAGATCTCACGCACGGGACGGTAGCCGCCGACGCCGGCCGCAAAGTGAACGGCAGCCTGACATCGCCGCCGGCGGTGACAAGCATCGAATTCGTTTCGGCCCCCAAGGGTAACGCCTATGCCGCAGGGGAAGCCGTTGAAGTGGCTGTCGAGTTCGACAGGGTCGTGACGGTGACCGGCAATCCCCAGGTGGCGCTGACCATCGGGACCGAGACGCGGCACGCGGCTCACTCCGCGTGGTGGCGAGACGACTACCTCATCTTCTTCAGCTACAAAGTGCAGGGGGATGATCGCGATGAGGACGGGATCAGCATCCCGGCCAACGCGCTGATCCTCAACGGCGGGACCATCACGGCGACGGACGGCACGACCGATGCCGACCTGACGCACGTGCCGGTAGGCCCGGAACGCGACAGGAGGGTTGACGGCGGCAGCGATGTCACGCCACCGCGGGTGAAAGCCATTATCTTCGACACCTCCCCAGCTCGGGGTGACACGTACGAGCTGGGGGAGAAGGTTGAAGTGGATGTCCAGTTCGACGGACCGGTGGAGGCATCCGGCGATCTCCAGGTGGCGCTGACGATCGGGACGGAGACGCGGTACGCGCCCCTGTTCTCAGGAACCATCGGCCGTCAATGGTACTACTTCCAATACACCGTGCAGGAGGATGATCGTGACGAGGACGGCATCAGCATCCCGGCCAACGCGCTGACCCTCATCAGCGGAACCGTCACCGACCCCAGCGGCACGGTGGACGCAGATCTCACGCACGGGGCGGTAGCCGCCGACGCCGGCCGCAAGGTGAACGGCAGCCTGACATCGCCGCCGGCAGTGAAGCGCGTATATCTCTTCTCGTCCCCCCCGACGAAGGGTGACATCTACGGACCGGGGGAAACCGTCCGGGTGGGAGTCAGGTTCGACAGGGTAGTGACGGTGACCGGCAATCCCCAGGTGGCGCTGACCATCGGGACCGAGACGCGGCACGCGGCCTACTCCGCTTCTTTCGACCGCTCAACCATCGCCTTCGCGTACGTCGTGCAGGAAGGGGACCGTGATGAGGACGGCATCAGCATCCCGGCCAACGCCCTGATCCTCAACGGCGGAACGATCAAGTTCGGTGCCGACAGCACGATCGACGCTGATCTGACCCATGCCGCGGTCGCCCGGGACCCCACCCGCAAGGTGAGCGGCAGCACGGCCAGCCCATGAACGTCCCCACCCTCACCGGCGGCCGGTAGAGAGCACCTGCACCGTCGTGCTGGTGAACAGCGAGCCATCGGCCTCGCTGACGTCCCGAATCTCGATGCGAACAGGACCGGCGGCATCGGTGAGCGCCAAGGTGATCGATTTCGCGAACGTGCCGGGATCACCGAGATCGCCCTCCACCATGATCCATCCCCGCTCGATCACGACGCCTCCCTCGCTGTAGACGCGATAGGTCAGGTTGTTCTCGAACGGAACCGTGCTGATCCACCCGCGCACCTCGACACTCGAGCCCACGGGCGCGCCGCTGAGCGGCGCCTCAAGCACGATCTGCGGTTGTACCGGCCGCCGAGTCGCCTCCGCCGCTTCGAGCAGAATCGGTATCGAAGCTCGAGCCAGCGCCGAGCCATCGCCTGAGTCCACGTCAACGATCTCGATGTGCCCGGGTCCGGCGTCGCCCGCCAGGAAGTTGACCGGTGCGGCGAACGTGCCGAGCGTGCCCGAGTCCGCGTCGACGGGGATCCTGCCCATACCGATCACACCGCCGCGAGCGTCGTGCACCAGGTAGGCCAGGCCATCGGCGGACGGGTGCGTCGTACTTCCCCGAACCTCGACGCCGGTCGCGATCGTCTCCCCCGGCAGGGGAGACGCGATCACGAGGGCCCGAGTCGGTGCCAGTCGGCCCGCGCTCAACGCGAACGCGCGGCTGGTATCGATCGATGGGCAACACAACCCGTCGCCCGGACCGTGTGCGTCCATCGTCGCGAAGATGCGGCCGCCCGAGATGGCGATGCTCCTCACGTTCACGCGATCACCCAGGTACTCGCGTCCCGCCTGAACCGGTGTGCCTTCGCGGTCGCGCAGCGCGAGCAAGTGGATGAACGTGCCGCTCCCGCCGGTGTTGACGAAGACGACGACAGCCGCGTCGGCGACATCGTCGCCGTCCAGGTCGCCAAAGGCGACAAGATCGCCGACCAGGCCGGCTTCCACCCGCTCCGTCGCACCAGCGCCATACCGGATCGATCCCTGCCCGTCCCGGAATCGAATCGGGGTCTCCTCGTCGCCGAGCAGCGGCAGCCGGTAGTGGCCGTCACGAAGCTGCTCGAACGTGAGCCGACGGGGCTCACCGCCCGCGGGCGCGGCGGTGTGTTGCTGAGCCCAGGTCTGCGCTGAGACCACGAGCAACCCGAGCGTGAGAACCGCGAGCGCGAATCCCGTCTGCAAGCGTGCGAGTCCGGTGGTCACCGCTCAGATCAGCCAGGGCTTTCGATGATCTCGAAGGCGAACAGGCTGGCCGATCTCATCCTGAAACGCAGCGTGACCGGCTGTCTGTCGCGGTGACCCAGCTCTTCGCCGGTCTTCCAGGCGACGATGCGGTCGGTCTCATCTCCCGCCAGTGGAACGCAGTCGGCGAAGCTGCGGCCCGGCAATGCCGTGCTGTGGCCGCCCGTCCTGCGGCTCGCGGCCGCCTCCACCCGGATCTCGCCCCCCTGGGTCGTGCGGTAGTTGAGGCGGAGCCTGCGACCGTCGAACAGCAGGGGCAGCGTGGTGAACCGCCCGGCCTCATCGGCGATGAGCGCGGTGATCCGCTCTTTCGTCCAGAGTGCATAGGCCCTCTTCATCGCGGCCCAGGTGTGCCGGTTCCTGGGGTACTTGTGAGGGTAGCGCGCACCGCCATACGGCAGGCCGACCTTGCCGCCCGGCAGGGGGACCAGGTCGACGCTCGCCGTCACGAACCCGGCGTCCCAGGACCTCGGATCGGCCTCCGGAAGGATGGGACCGCCGGGAATCCGGGTCCAGCTCACCGTGTCGATGCTGCTGAAGGCACGGATGTCGGACGAGTCGTCGGCGTGATGGTAGAGGGCGGGAAACAGGAAGTGGTGGTCGGCGGTCCCGGGATACCGGGTGTTGCCGTTCGTGTACCAGTCATCCGACGGATGCAGGTCGGCGCCGGGATGGATGATCGTCTCAGCCAGCGGCCAATGCCTGAAGTCCCTGGTCTCGGACCGGCCGATGCTTCTCCGCCCGTCGTACCACTGGGTCTTCAGGAACCAGACGTAGCTCTGACGATTCGTGTCGTAGGAGACGACGTTCTGCGAGTCGCTGTAGAGCAGCATGAGCGGATGGCGCAGGACCCTCCAGTGGAGACCGTCGGGAGACACGGCCCCGTACCTGGCCAGCCGGATGAGCGGCGTGCCATCCGGTCCGTCGAAGGAAAGCGCCGTCGGATCGAAGCCTTCCGCGTGGCTTTCCGCGAACTCCTGCAACACCGCCTGTCGGTGCCGGGCGAACTCGGGCCGGATGGAGCGTCCTTGGAACACCATCTTGAACCGTTCGCTCTCCCGGGCGGCGGGATCCTCGAATACACCCGGAGATGGGCCCCATGCCTCGACATCGGGGCAGTCGGACCGGTCGAACGTGCATGCCGTTCTGTTGCGCCAGGAGTAACCGTCGTCCGACTCCGCGTGAAACACGCCCCCTTCGAGCAGGCTGGAGTACGGAGTCCCGAGAGGTATGGGCCGGTACCAGGTGCGGTAGGAACCCTGTGAATGACATACCTGTCCGGGCGGTTCGTGATTCGGGATCGGGTCGCTGCGTTCCGCCTTGCAGACCGAGATGCGGATGCCCTCGGGTACGTCGTAGGGAACCATGACGGCGTCGATCGGTTCGGCGGTGAGTTCATCGTGTTCGTCCGTGACCCTTACCGGTTCTCCCGTTTCCCGCGAGACCCAGGTGAACCCTCCCGACACCTCCGCGGACAGGATGTAGCGCCAGTCGGTGAACAGGTGAGGGCCCGGTTCGAGCGGAAGGCTCCACTGTCGTTCCTTGTAGGAGCGGCGATCGTCCCGGGCCCTGTTGTAGAAGCGACGGAGTATTTCGCGGCCCCTTGGTCCGACGTCCAGGTCCTGCATGGGCGTGCCTCCGCGAGCCTTACGGTAGCGCGGGCGCGGGCAGATCTTCCAACCGGAAGCGGTAGCCGTTCACGTAGCAGTTGTGGCCCCGGTCGGGCTGCAGCCAGGCGAGGGCGTCGGAACCGACCGGCATGCCGTTGCCGAAGTAGTCGACGGCGAAGCACTCGCCGTCCGCGAACGCCACCGGCACCGGCTTGCCCCAGTCGCCGGCATCGCGGCAGTACTCCAGCTCCAGCAGGCCGTGCTCCTGGAAGGCGTCAGGCAAGCCGTCGCGGTCGTGGCGCCACCGGTAGCGGTAGTCCGGCAGCCAGCGGTTGCCGGTGATGTCCAGTTGCACGGAGCGCCACACGCTGCGGCCGGCGTTGCCGGGGCGCACGTAGAAGGGCAGCCGCACCCGCATCGGGTAGTGCTCGGGGCGGGGCAGCTCCCGGTACGCGAAGGCGCAGCCGAAGGCGTTGCAAGGGACATGGCTGACCGGCGCCAGGTCGATCGCCGGGTAGTGCAGGACCTGCGTGCCGTCGATCGAGACGCGCAGCGTCCCCCGCGCAAGCTCCATGCGGTAGCGGTGCCAGGACCTGCCGTCGACCGGTACGCGGCTGTGGCCGGGGCTGTGCTCCAGGTCGAGGTGGTCGGGGAATACGCGCAGCCAGCCGGCGCCGCGCAGGCCGATGCTGCACGCCTGTCCGGCGTTGGCCAGGCAGCGCAGCTCCGCTTCGATGACGACGTGGGCCGCCTGGTCGTCGGCCGGCATGAGGTAGAACTGCACGAACGAGCCCGGCCGGCGCTCGGTGTCCAGCACCAGCCCGTCGCCGGTGAGAGCCGCCGCCGCTTCGGCCTCCCCATAGCGGGTCGACGACACGCGGTACTCCGGCAGCGCGCCCAGGTCGCCTCGCCACACGACGCTGCCCGCGCGGCCGCCGACGTTGCGGTAGGCCAGCAGGTGCGTTCCGTCGCCCAGGTCGAAGGCGGCCGGCCAGTGGCCGACGAACGGGGTGGGGCGGGGCCGGCTCCAGGTGCGCCCGCCGTCTGCGGAGACGGCAGCGAACATCGGGAAGTTGGCGTAGTGGTTCTCGCGCATGAGGATGATCAGGCGGCCGTCGGCCAGCTCGGCCAGACACGATTCGGCGAGCTGCAGCGGGCAGTCTTCCGGCACCACCAGGTCGCCGTACGGCTCCCACGTCTCGCCCCGGTCGAGCGAGCGCAGCAGCCGGTTCAGGCCGCTGTAGACCAGCAGGTCGCCGGCGCGCCGCTCCAGGACGGCGCCGTCCTGGCGGAACTCCAGATCCCGCGTCATGCGGATCGGCCCGGACCAGGTGATGCCGGCGTCGTCGCTGATGTGGATCACCGGCGTGGTGGGCTTGCGCTCGGGCCAGTCCTCGCTGAAGTAATGCATGAGCACACGCCCGTCACGCGTCGCGGTGAGGTAGAGGCCGCCGGTGGCCACGAACGGCAGCTCACGGTCGAAGTCCCCCTCCACGAGGGTGGCCGGCGCGCTCCAGGTACGACCGCGGTCGTCGCTCACCATCGTCACCACCCGCTGCCAGCGCGACGCGCCATGGCCGTATGCCTGCTTGACGCCCAGCACCAGCCGGCCGGAGGAGGTCCGGCACATGCCGGGGAATCCCTGCCAGGTGCCCGGATCACGGGCCACGAACGCGGTTCCGGCATCAGGAACGCTCTTCATTTCTTTCCTCTATGAAAATGCGAGGCGGACCGGACCCATAGGCCCGGCCCGCCGTCTGGTACGTGCGACCTTCCGGTCGCCGCGGACTTGCTACAACTGCGTCCCGGTCTGCTCCAGGAAGCGGTCGAGCGCGGTGTTGTAGATCTCCACCAGTCGATCGGCGCCGGCGCTCGCCAACTCCTGCTGGAACTGCCCCCATTCACTCATCGGCCGCTGCCCGTGGGTGAACTTGACCACGCTCTCGTCGACCAGCGTGGACAGGACCCCTTCAAGCTGGATCTTCTCATCGAGCTCGTCCGCCGTGAACGGGAACTTCGGCTCCGGCGTGTCGTTCCAGGCGCCGAACTCGCGCAGCTTGTCGATCCAGATCGCGTCGATGAACTCCCCGGTGTAGGTCGGCAGCGTGTGGTCGCGATAGACGATCAGGTCCGACTTGCCCCACATGATGCGGGGTGAGGTGCGCCACAGCCGGCCGAAGCCGTACTCCGTCGCCCGGGTGCCGTCCGGGTCGGCCGTGCGCACGTCCTCCGGCCATCCCACCAGATTCATCAGCCAGATGCCGCCCCAGGGGGAGTTGTCGTCGGCGGCATGGGCGACGCCTTCCTCGCCAAAGCGCAGCAGGTCCGCCCCCTCGTCGGTGTAGGCCCAGTCGGAGGCGCGCACCGCCGCGTCCTTGTTGTCGGAGGTCGCGCTGATCACGAAGGCGCCGCTCGAACGCGACGGCGTGCGGATCCTGCCGCGCGTGCCGAAGATCACCGGCGGCATGACGTGGAAGTCGCCGGCGTCCTGGTAGGCGGGGCGCTGCCCGTTGTTGTACCAGCCGATCCAGCTTCCGTGCATGCTGCCGATGAAGGCGCCGGCGCGCTCCTCCTCCAGCCAGATGCGTTTCTGGTCCTCTTCCGGCATGGTCGCCCAGTTAGGAAACAGGATGCCCGAGGCGTGCAGTTGCTGGATAAAGTCGATCGCGACCAGGAACCGGTCCATGGTCGGGCCGTACTCGTAGCGGTTGTCCTCGTTGAAGTAGATGCGGTTGTAGGTCCCGAACTGCAGCGCGATCGGCGAGACGATCCAGCCGCGCGGGCCGATGCCGCGCCGGTTGGTCAGGATCGGCTCGGAGCCGCCGTTCATGGCCAGGTGGCTGGCCCGGAACAGCTCGAACAGGCCGCCCGGCGTGCGGGCCACGTCGTCGAGCGTGTCCTCGTCGTAGCCGGCCTTTGCCAACAGGTCGGTGCGCAGCAGGATGTTCGAGTTGGGCGCGCGCAGCCCCATGTTCACGAACGGCTGCGTGTAGACGCGTCCGTCATCCGAGTACTGCAGGATGCCCGGGATCTCGTCCACCAGGGCGCCGAGCCCCGGCATGGCGCCGGCCTCGATCTCTGCCAGGGTGTCGACGAACAGGGCGCCCTTGAACTGGTCGACCGCGTTCGTGAGGGCCTGGTCCAACACTCTGGCGATCTCCGGCATGTCGCCCGACGCCAGGAAGGTGGCCATCTTGGCGTCGTAGTCGCTGCGCGGAATGTTGATCGGCACGAAGGTGGTGCCGGTGAGCTCGCCCCAGAGCTCCGCCAACCGGGTGTCGGCGACACCGTCGTAGGCGAAGTCATTGACGAACTCGACCACCGGCAGCTCCCCGGCCGTCGTGCCGGTCTGTCCCGCCGCCCCGGCGCCGAGTGCAACACCGCACAGCAGGGTGCCGGCGACGGCGATGCGTAGTGTTCTCGTTCTCATCGGGTTCCTCCTTGAGAAAGCGAGTGCGAAGAGATATCTGCGTGTTCGGCCTTGACCTCCTTTCGGCTCAGCCGCGGAGCGAGCCCACGAGTATTCCGCGCACGAAATAGCGCTGCGCGAACGGGTAGATCAGCAGTATCGGGATGACCGTGATCATGGTCATGGCCATCTTGATCGACTTAAGGAAGCCGAACGTGAACAGCGCGTAGTCGGTGACCTCGCTTGCCGCTTCCGTGTAGTAGTTCTCGTCGGTGAAGTTCTGCAGGTCGCCGCCGAAATCGGAGAGCACGACGAAGCGGCGCAGGATGAGGGTCAGCGGCTGCTTCTGGAGGTCGTTGAGATAGATCAGCGGGCGGAAGAACTCGTTCCACATCGACACCGCGGCGAACAGGCCGATGGTGGCGATGATCGGCTTGATCAAGGGCAGGACGATGCGGGAGTAGACGACCAGCTCGTGGCCGCCGTCCAGGTGCACGGACTCCTTGAGCTCGTCGGGGACGTTCTCCTTGATGTAGACCCGGAACAGGAAGATGTAGAAGGGCACCACCGCGGTCGGCAACACGATCGCCCAGATCGAGTCCAGCAGCCCGAGCTGCCGGACCCACAGGAACGTCGGGATCATGCCGCCCTCGAAGAACATCATGATCAGCAGCAGCACGGTCACGACCCCGTGCAGGCGGAACCGGCGGTCGGCCAGCACGTAGCCGGCCACCGAGGACAGCACGATGACCAAGGCCGAGTACGTGGTCGTGTACAGGATGGAGTTCCAATAGGCGCGCAGGATGATGGTGTTGCGCAGCACGTTCTGGTACGAGCGGATGTGGAAGCCGACGGGAAAGGCGCGCACATTGCCGTAGGAGATCTGGATGTAGTCGCTGGTGGAAAGCGCGAGCATGTACAGGAACGGATAGAGGGCGGCGGCGGCGATGAGCGCGCAGAGCAGGTAGTTGCAGCCGTCGAAAAGGCGCGAGGAGAGCGGCTGCCGGACTCCCTGCATCGTCGTTGTTCCTCCCTTACCAGAGTCCTTCGCCGCGCAGCCGCTGCACGATCTTGTGGGTGGAGAGGACGATCGCGAACGCCAGCACGCTGTTGAGCAGGCCGATCGCGGTGGCGTAGCTGAACTGCAGGCCTTCGATCCCCCGCCGGTAGACGTAGGTGGCGATGATGTCCCCGGTCTCGTAGGTGCCGGGATTCTGCAGCAGGAACGCCTTTTCGAAGCCGATCTGCACCAGGTTGCGGGTGTTGAGGATGAAGAGGATGGTGATGGTCGGGATCAGGGCCGGAACGGTGACGTGCAGCGCCTGCTGCCAGCGCCCGGCGCCGTCGACGCGCGCCGCCTCGTAGAGCTCGGCGTTGACGCCGGCAAGCGCCGCCAGGTAGATGATCGTCCCCCAGCCGAGCTCCTGCCAGATGCTCGACACGACGTAAAGCGGACGGAACCAGCGCGGATCGATGAACACGTCCCGCCGCTCGCCGGTGAACAGCTCGATGATGTCCGTGCCGATGCCGCGCTCCCACTCGAAAAGCTGGAAGATGATGCCGACGATCACCACCGTGGACACGAAATGCGGAAGGTAGGTCAGCGTCTGGATCGACCGCTTGAAGGCCGAGTTGCCGATCTCGTTGAGCAGCAGGGCGAAGACGATCGGCGCCGGAAAGGTGAAGACGATGCTCCAGAAGCCCAGCAGCACGGTGTTCCTGATAATCCGGAACGCGAACGGATCGCTCAGGAACTGGGCGAAGTACTTGAATCCGACCCAGTCGGCGCTCCAGAAGCCGCTGACCAGGTTGAAGCGCCGGAAGGCGAAGCTGATGCCCCAGATCGGGATGAAGTGGAACAGGATCGCCCATGCCATGACGACCCCGATCATCAGGTAGAGCAGGGGCGCCGCCCTGATCGAGCGGATCAGCTCCGCCCGGCGCCCAGGCCGCCGCACGGTGCCGACCGCCGGCCGCCGATCCTGTGTCAGCGTTCCATGGTCAGCCATAGGCGGGTATCGCCAAAGCCGAGGGTACCCGTTCGCGCGAGCGGGAGCAAACCGCGCCCCGCGTCACCACTCGACGCGCGAGGCACGCGGATGACGCGACGCGTGGCGGCCTGCGTCGCGGCGGGATCGCGCGTCTCCCGGCGATTCGCGGCGGCGGTAGAGCGGTCCGACGCGTCCCGGCGGGTCGATGGCCATCACCGTGTCGCCGCGCCATGAGACGAGATATTCGTCTCCGAGCACGCTGACGCGCTCGTCTTGTTCCCGTAGTGGGAGGCGGATCGTGACGACCTGTCCTGTCGCGAGCCCGTCGACGTGCACGTAGCCGTCGAGCCAGCGCCAGCGGCCGGGCGCCTCCACCGAAACCTCGTCCGAAGGAACACCGTCGGGGGTCCGTACGGCAAGAGACCCGCCCTGGCGCATGACGACCTCGACGGCGCCGTCCCGCGGAAGATGGCTGCGCACGTCGGCCCACGGGGTCGAGCGGTCGAACAGCATGTTGACGCGGACCGCGGTGGTTGTCGCATGCACGGCGTGATGCCACAGAAGGTACAGCCCGTGCACTCCGTGCGCGTTGCAGCAGCCCATCCACCAGTGGCCGCGCCGCGTGTCGACGACGCCGTTGGGGGCGCTGCCGCCGGTGAACGCCCCGGGAAGCACCTCGCGCACCCCGTCGCGCTTGAGCTGCGGCGGCGGACAGGCAGCGATGAAGTCGGTGGCCTTGGCCGCGGTCAGCTTGGGCACCTGCCGCTCCCAGTCGGCGTCGGCGAACTGGGACTCGGCCAGGTGGTTGCGCCCGAAGCGCTCGGCGTCGTCCCAGCACTCGCGCCGCCCGGAGCGGGCCAGTTGGATAGCGATGTCGATCATGTCGGTGATGCCGCAGGTCTCGCAGGCGTGCTGGCCGACGAACTCCGGAAACCAGCCGAACCTGGTGCCGATCGAGCGGGCGAAGCGGTAGACGCCCTGCGCCCACCGCACCAGATCGGGCTGTCCGGAGAAGAGGCCCCACTGCAGCACGCCGGCGGCGGTGGCCACCCGGCTGTGGAAATGCCCGCGAAAGCTCCCGTCCGGCCCGAAGTCGCCCGCGCGCTCGACCACGTAACGCGCGATCCCGTCGCAGAGCGCCGCGGCCTCGTCGTTGCGGACGCCCGTCGCCAAGTACTGCACGACCGGGCGCAGGATCGGCGCGGCCGCGCACATGGCGCCGGTGCCGGTCGGCTCGGCGTCGCCGTCCCATCCGCCGCGCCGGTAGAACAGTTCGTCCGCATCCGTCGGGCGGTCGCGCACCTGCACCGGGTAGTAGCAGTAGCCGTCACGCCGCACCGCGATGGTCGCAAGCCCGTGGATCAGCGCGTCGATCCGCCGGCGCAGGCGGGCGCGCTCGGCGGCGTCGGCGCTCTGCTGGTAGCAGGTCACGAACGCCATCAGGCAGGCGCGCTGGCCCCAGAACTCGGCCACCGGCGGACGCGGCCGCCTGGTCGGACGGGGCGGGAAGTCGGGCTCCGGTATCCAGCACAGGCCCTGCTCGCCCTGGTACGAGGCGACCAGTTCCTTGAGGTGGACGTCGATCTCGTTCCTTGAGGTGGACGTCGATCTCGCTCCCCATGTCGGACCCGGTCATTTCGCGCGCCAGCACCAGCGCGTCGACGGCTCGGCCCGCGCCGTCGCAGTGGTCCCAGTAGGTGTGGTGACTCAGCACCGGCGGGTCGAGCTGCAGCCGGCAGTCGAAGTACGGGGTGAAGCGCAGCGCCGGGTCGACGTTGCGCGTCAGCGCGTTGAGGGCGAGCTCGGCGCGTTCCGCCAGGTCGAGCGACGCCGGACCGGCTTGCGCGCGTGGCATGCTGCGGACAACCGTACGCCTCGAATCGGTCCCGGTCGAGCGGTCCCCGGCGATGCCGGCACCTCGCGCCGGGTCTGCCCGAAGGAGGGAGCTCGCCGTGGCAAAGCACCTGCTCATCGACGACCGCTTCGTCGCGGAGACATCCGGATTGACCCGGCGTTTCCATCAGGCCCGGAAGTGCGACCGGAATCCGGTCATCCGCGCCGACCGGCCTTGGGAGAAGGACGCCGCGTTCGTCGACTCGGCGATGGTCGTCCACGACGAGGCGGCCGGCCGCTTCCGCGCCTGGTACCAGGGCGGCGCCTGCTACGGCCCGGACGACGGCTCCAACATGTGCTACGCAACCTCAGCGGACGGCATCGAGTGGCACAAGCCGTCCCTCGGCCTCGTCGACTTCGAGGGGAGCACCGATAACAACATCGTGCTGGCGGCGACCTGCATGATGCACGACCCGGCGCCGATCATCGATCCGGCCGACCCCGATCCGCGGCGCCGCTACAAGGCGGTCTGGTGGGGCGGGCGGCGCGACGCCGCGCAGGAGGGCGGCTGGCTGCTCGGCCACTGCGTCGGCTTCTCCGCGGACGGCATCCGCTGGCAGGAGCATCCCGACAACCCGGTGTGGGTCGGCGACGCCGAGGTCGCCGTCCCGTTCGGCCTGGAGCGCACCGGCGGGCGGCTGGTGATGTACTCCAGCGCCGACGGCTACGGCATGCGGGTCACGGCCCGTAGCGAGAGCGACGACTTCGTGCGCTGGGACCTGCCGCCCGCGCCGGTGTTCGTGCCGGACGACGACGATCCGCCGGGGACGGAGGCGGCCGGCCTGGCGGCCACCGACTACGCGGGGACCCATATCGGCATGCTCTGGGTCGCGCGCAACCTGCCCGAGCCGGGGCGGGAGGAATGGCGGCGGATCGTCGAGCGCAACAGGCGGCAGGGCTTCTTCGGGCCGCCCATCGAGATGAACAACGTCCGCTGCCGGGAGATGCACACCGAGCTGGTGGTCAGCCGCGACGGTTCGCGCTGGGACCGCATCCACCGCGAACCGCTGATCCCGCTGGGGCCGGAGGGGAGCTGGGACGAGACGCTGCTGCTCGCCGCCCGCCCGCTCGTGCACGGCGACGAGATCTGGCTCTACTACACCGGCTACGGCCGGGCCACGCCGACGCCCGGCGCGACTCAGCTACAGCGTATCCAGCCCTGGAACATCGAGACCGGGCTGGCGACGCTGCGGCTGGACGGCTTCGCCTCGCTTTCCGCCGAAGGCGCCGGCGTCCTGGTCACCGAGCCGTTCACCGCCGAAGGGCCGGCCATCGCCGTCAACGCCGACGTCCGCGGCTCGCTGCGCGTCGAGGTGCTCGACGAGGAAGGCCGGCCGGTGCCGGGCCTGTCCCGCGAGCAGGCGCAACCGATCGCTGGCGACCATCTGCGGGCGTGGGCTGCGTGGTCATCCGGATCGGACCTGGACTCCGTGCGAGGTCGCACCATTCGTCTGAAGGTGTACGTCGAGCGCGGCGACCTGTACTCGGTGTCCATCGTCGAGAACCGCGCGCCAGCGGGCGTCCGAGCGCCGCGGCCCGGTACGACTCGCCTCAGCCCCTGAGAACCCCGTCCGAGAGGTCGATGGAAGTAGACCAGCGCACATAGGGCGTCAAATGAGATAGAGTGCCGCCGCCAACAAGGAGAGACATGACTGCGACCATTGATATCGGCACGCGCCTGGAACCGATCGTCGACCGCTACCTCATCGACCGACTGGACGGCACCCGTCTGGCGCTGCAGCAGCCGCGTGACGAGGGGCCGGTCCTCCGGCGCGACCGGCCGTGGGAGGGCCTGATCGGCTACTTCACGGTGCTCAAGGACGGCGACACGTACCGCGCCTACTACCGCGGCAAGAGCGGCGACGGCCCCGACGGCGCAGAGGACGAGAGCACCTGCTACGCCGAGTCGACGGACGGCAGCCACTGGACCAAGCCCGATCTCGGTCTGGTGGAGATCGACGGCTCGCGCGACAACAACGTCATCCTTGGCCCGGAATCGCCCGCGGTACGCCACAACTTCGGCGCGTTCCTCGATACCGGCCCCGCCGCCGGCAGCTTCCGGCTCAAGGCGCTGGCAGGCCTGTTCGATCACGACCAGATCGACAACACCACCGGCGGCATGCTGCTGTACGGCTCCGAGGACGGCAGACGCTGGCAGCAGCTCCGCGACAAGGCGGTGATCGATCAATCGCACCGCGGCCCGATGGTCAGCGACACCACCTCCGTGCCGACGTTCTGGTCGGTGGTGGAAGGATGCTACGTCGCCTACCTGCGCGACTGGCTCGGGCCGCCCAAGCGCCCCGGCCACGCCGGCTCCATCCGGTGGATCGCCCGAACCACCTCGCCGGACCTCCTCGCCTGGACCCCGCTTGTGAAGGTGCGCGCGGAACCGGTGGAGCACCTGTACACCAGCAACGTGCAGCCCTACTTCCGGGCGCCGCACGTGTCGATCGCCTTCCCGGCGCGCTTCCAGAAGGGGCGGCAGGTGGTGACCGCCGAGGAGTGCCGGAGGCTCGGCCTGACCCCGGACTACGTCGAGGATTGCTCGGACGCGGTGTTCATGAGCTCGCGCGGCGGGCTGGATTTCGACCGCACCTTTACGGAGAGCTTCATCCGCCCCGGCATCGGTCCCAACAACTGGATCACGCGTACCAACTATCCGGCGACCGGGCTGGTGCCGACCGGCCCGCACGAGATGTCGCTGTACCTGGTGCACGACAACGCCCAGGCGACCGCGCACCTGCGCCGCTATTCCCTGCGCCTGGACGGCTTCGCCTCCGTGCGCGCGCCTTACGCGGGCGGGGAGATGCTCACCAGGCCGCTGACCTTCGCGGGGACGCGGCTGCTGCTCAACTACTCCACCTCGTCCGCCGGCAGCATTCGCGTCGAGCTGCAGGACGCCCGGGGCCGGCCTCTTCCAGGCTACACTCTGGGGGAGTCGCGCGAGTTGATCGGCAATCACATCGAGGGAGAGGCAAGCTGGGCCGGCGGAGCCGACGTGGGCGCCCTGGCCGGACGGACGGTGCGGTTGCGCCTGCTCATGCGGGACGCCGACCTGTTTGCGCTGCGCTTCCGGCAGGCCGGTACAACCGGCGCGAACTCTTAAGGAGGAAACGACCATGCACAACCAGAACGGCGATCTGATGATCTGCAGTTGGGGTGACACCCTGAACGCCGAGCGCCCGGAGCACGTGCTCGACTCGCCCGAGCGCATTCGCGACGCGCTGGTGAGCTGGAAGGAGACCTACGGCATCCTCGGGGTGCTGTGGCGCCAGGAGCGCTGGCTCGCCAAGCTCGCCCGCATCACGGACCGCGCCCGCCGGAACGAGCCCCAGGTCTACGACGTGGTGCAGCAGGTGGACGACGCCGCGGCGGCCACCGAGGCGGCCCGCGACGCCGGCGTCAAGATCTACTGCTACGTCGACCTGTATGACGAAGGGCAGCCGCCGCACTCCGACGCGTACACCCACGGCGCGTTCCAATGGGAGTCTGAGTTCTTTGCCAACCATCCGGAGTACTACGCCTGCGACCGCACCTGGGACAAGCGTCACTGGGGGGTGCCCGAGTACTCCTACCCGGAGGTGCGCGAGTACAAGTGCCGGGAGGAGCTGGCCTGGCTGGTCGACAGCTACCGCTGGGACGGCGTCTACATCTCGACGCGCGGCCACCGCATGAACGCCGATCACGGCGACCAGTACGGCTTCAACCTGCCTGTGGCGGAGGCATTCCGCGAGCGCTACGGCGTCGACATCCTGACCGGGAACTTCGACCTGGACGCGTGGCGGCGGCTGCGCGGCGAGGGCATCACCCAGTACCTGCGCGACGTCCGGGCGCTCTGCGACGAGCGCGGCCTGACGCTCGGCATCGGCGTGCCGCCCGGCGACCACTTCGGCCGGCCGGTCGGCAACATCCACCTGGACTGGCGCACCTGGATCTCGGAGAAGATCATCGACGGCATCAACATCGGCCACGCCAACGTGGTCGGCCAACACCTGCGCACCGGCTACGGCTACGTGCAGAGCTACTTCGACGGCGAATTCGGCCTGCAGCCGCTGCCGGAGATGCTGGGCGAGCAGTACGGCCCGCTCTGCACCAAGCATGGCGTCGGGCTCTGGGCGAGCCTGATGATCCGCGAGCGGCTGGCGAAGATGTACGGCAGGAAGTACACGAACGAGCTGCTGCGCGCGATCCCTGGCGTCAACGGCCTGTCGTGGAGCTGGGCCAGCAAGGGAGACCGCATGCTGACGGTGGACCTCGACGAAGGGCCGATGCCGTCGCCGCTGGCGGCCGAGGGGGTCTGACCGCGCCCGCCGATCAGGCGCTCACGAACTGAAAGGCGTACAGCTTGGCCGAACGCATGAGCACGTGCAGCCGGACCGGGCGACCGCGGAGTGGACCGAGTTCGTCGCTTCCGCGCCAGCGCACGCGGGCGGCCACGTCGTTGCACGTCAGCCGGTTGCAGTCGGCGGCGCCGAAGCCGTCGATGGGCCGGCCTTCGCGGTCGCGCAGTTCGACCCGCGCCTCGCCCATGGCGGCCACGTCGACGTTGAGCTCCAGCCGGTCGCCGTCGAAGGTGAGCGGCGGCGTCAGCAGCGTTCCGCCCGCGTAGGCGGCGTCGGCCGACACGAAGCCGTCCAGCCGCTGCACGGCCACACAGCTTCGGCCGCGGGCCCAGTTGGCTTGGTCGCGCCGCTCGTCGTCGCTCAGACGGCGGTACTGGCCGTGCGTCCACGGCTCGCCGCCGTAGTGCTGGTAGAGCTCCGCGCCACGCCGGATCAGGTAGGGGCTGCCGTGGATCCCGCCAGCGTCGAACTCGCCCCGGATGCCGCGGCCGATGTAGGGCCGGCGGTCGTAGCGCATCCAGTGGATGCCGTCGCGGCTGGCGCAGAACTGGCAGTCGTTGACGCCGTCGTTGCGGACGACCGGGCTTTCGGCCTCCGTGAAGTGGTGGTAGGTGAGCGGGAACATGAAGTAGGCGTCGGCCGCGTAGGGATAGGGGTAGACGCCGGCGTGGTAGATGTCGGAGCCGGGCGGGTCGTCCTGGTCCGCGCACAGCACGGTGCGGATCTCGTCGTCCGGCCACGGCGCGGTGAGGTCGTCGGTCTCCAGGCGGCCGATCGCCCGGATCGGCCTCGCCAGCGTCGGCTGCACCACCGGCGGATCGCTGTCGATCGGGTCGGCGAACGGGTAGGGGAGCTGGTTCTCCTCGTCGATCTGCACGCGCAGGTAGACGACGTAGCGGCCGATGCGCTCGTCCCACCACGCCTGCTTGGCGGTGTCCCAGCCGGGCGGCAGGTCGCTCACCGGCCGGTCGGGCAGGTCCCAGCGGATGCCGTCGGGCGAGGTGCCGACCTTGGTCTTCTCCGGGAAGCCCCGGATCATCTTGAAGCGCTCCTCCGGCCGGCCGTGCGGGTCATGGAAGGTGTAGGTGAGTTTCTCCTCGTCGATCAGGATGTTGTTGTCGCGCGAGCCTCCATACTCGACCAGCCCCAGCTCGGGCTTCTCCCAGGTCAGGCCGTCGCTCGACTCCGCGTAGCAGAGCCGCCAGCGGCCGCCGGCCCACTGGTCGCCGTCGCAGGCGGCGTACCATTTCTTGCTGCGCCCGGCATGGGCTTTCGCCAGGAGGTGCGGAGTGCGCCGAGCAA
>JAPPKD010000237.1 GCA_028820215.1 Spirochaetaceae bacterium
GGTCGGAACCGGTAGACGAATCCGGCCAGGAAGCTGACGTACACGAACGGCAGCAACACGTCCAGAGTGAGGCTGGACCACGCATACACCTGCCGCCCGCGCTCGCCATAGCCATCCATCGCGGCGACAGCCTCGGCGTAGGTGTAGCCTGTCATTACGTCCAGCATTTCACCGTCGATGGGCAGAGCGGGAAACACCACGACGAGCAGAACCAGCGTCGCGGTCAGTGTGGCGCTGAGAGCCAGCGTTCCGCTGGCGAATTCGACGTATTTCCTCATGCTCTTCACCTCCCGTGACGGTGGCGCGAACGGCGAGCCGTGCCACCACCCGAAACCGGCCAAGCGCGGCGTGCGGCTCGGTGCTTCAGTCTATCGGACTGCCGGCTCGCTTGCGAGGGGGGGCATCGACGTGTAACGTGTACGGTACCGAGGACATGGCGGTCGGACGCCTGACCGCGAAGGAAGTCGAATTCCTGGCGTCGCGAGGGGCGCGGGTGGTACCCGTCGAGGGGGGCCACGGATCCATGTTCTACGACTCCGCGGCCATTCAGCCCGCGCGTGGCGCCGTATGGATGGCGCCGCGCGCGGGGTAACGGTTTCGCGGAGAAACTACGAGCAGGTGTTGACGGCGCCGGGCGTCGCGGCCATCGCGCGGAAGTCCAGGCCGTTGTCGTCGCTGTCGAAGCCTGCCGGGCATCTGCCGATGGAGGTCGCGTCGGTGTCGGGATCCTGCGGCGCTGGCGAGCCTTCGCCGGCGCCGGGAACCACGCCCTCGTAGTGGACGGCATCCACCACGCGGCCGTCCGCCTGCCGCACGATGCGCACGCCGTCCGGGCCGTTCGTGATGCTGTTTCCGGTCAGCGCAAGGGTGAGCGTTCCGTCCGGAAGAAAGCTCGGGGTTTCGATCACCGCCTGCTTCGCCAGCACCAGGAAGGCGCCGGCGGCCAGTTGCCCGCTGCCGTCCACGGACTGATACGGCTCGTCGTCGGCCCCGTCCACCAGCTCGAAGCGGTAGTCGGCAAGATCGACAGCGGCCTTTCCGGGGTTCAGGATCTCGATGAACTCTGCGGTGTCGGTGCCGCCCGCCTGATCGTAGTCGATCTCATTGACCAGCAGCGTTGCCGCAATAGGCGTGAGCGGGAGAGCGGGGAACATGTTGGCAGCTATCGCGAGTGTGGCGCTGGTCTGCAAGCCGGCCGCGTCGGTGACGGTGACTGACAGGGTGCCGGCGGTCGTCCGTCCATAGCCGGTCATGATCGTCGGATTCGCTGCCGCGTCCGTGAACGTTCCGGCGCTGTTGTCGCTCTTGATGAACTTCCAGGCATAGCCCAGCTCGGCGTTCTCGCCAGCAACGGAGACGGCGGCCGTCCAGCGGATGCCTGCGGGAGTGCGCTTGCCGGAGATGCCGCGTACGGCCGGTCCCAGCCGTGCCGCCAAGCCTGACGTCTGGACCCTGATCTGGAAGTCCACCTCGACCCGATTGCCCTGGGCGTTGCTCAGGGCGATCTGCACGGTGTACCAGCCGACGACATCCGGCGGTTGGTAGGTGCTGTTGATGGTCCCCGTGCCGGCTGCAAGGGTGACGGTTCCGGACGGCGGATCGAAGGTACCGCCGCTCAACTCGTAGGCGAGATCCTCCGTGCCCGTCCCGGACACGGTGATGCTCACGTTGGCCGGAATGCCGGTGGACACGTTGCTGATGCTGATGCCGGTGACCTTCGGGACGCGGTTCGCCTGCTTGTCGTCGATTGCGTTCAGCCGGATCGTGATCTGCGCGCCGACATCGGTGAGCGTTGCCTTGTGAGTACCCTCGAAGATCACCGTGCCAATGCTGTCGAGCGCCTTGGCGGTGAAGGTCAACTCGGTGTTCATGGTGAGCCCGGAAAGGGTTCCGGTCCAGACTCCTGCCGGCGAGCGCACGAGCGTGGCCGTGGCCAGCGAGTCCTGGTGGGTTCCCCCGGCGTCGTTGCCGGCCACGCTGATGGTCACCGAGTCGATGTCTTCGTGCCCGCCCTTCGCCGAGGCGACGGTCAGAGGCCCGGCCACCCGCACCGTCACCGACGTGGTGGTGGCCGAGCGCGGCGGGCTTTCGCTCGGAGCCGGCTGCACCGCTGCCGGTTCCGTGGCAGCCGGGGCGGCCAGCTCCAGAAATTCCATGCATCCGACAAGGGATGCGGCGGCGATCATCGTCACCACGCTGGCGACGATGTTGCGAACGAAACGTGGGTGTTTCATGCCCGAGATACCGTCGTGGCGTCCGCGGCGCTTCAGCCGGAGACCGGTTCGCCGGAGATCAGGCCGGCGCACGCGTTCGCCGCTCCCGGCGACGGCGTCATGGTCCCGAAGTCCGCGCCGTTGTCGTCGCTGTCGAAGCCGTCCGGGCAGCGGCCGATCGATGTGGGGGAACTGGTGTCATCCCGCGGCGCGGGTGCGCCCTCTCCGAAGCCGGGGACGGCGTCCCGGTAGTGGACACCGTCCAGAACGCGCCCGGTCGCGGCCTCGACGATGCGGACCGCGTCCGGGCCGTTCTGCAGGCCGCCGCTCTTCAGCGGCAGCGTCACGGTCCCGACGGCCGCTGCGTCGATGACCGCCTGGTCGCCGATCACGAGGTACGCCCCGGCGTCCAGCCGGCCGGTGGGGGCGTAGGAGCCGTAGCGGCGCCCGTTCGAGCCGTTGATCAGCTCTATCCGGTAGTCGGCCAGGTCGACGGCAGACGGGTTGGGGTTGACGATCTCCATGAACTCGGCGTCATCCGCGCCCTTCTGGTCGTAGTCGACTTCGTTGATGACCAGCGGAGCTGCCGGCGGGCGCGGGACATCCGGGTCCGGGGCGTCCGGCGCCACCGCTGCAGCGCCGGCGCCCGGCGGATCCTGCGTGGCGGACGTTTCCAGAAATTCCATGCATCCGCTCAGGGATGCGGCGGCCGCGGCGGCGGCCAGCACGGCGAAGAGGCTGCGAAGCGAAAGTAACTGTTCCATGCCGGCATGAGCGTGCGCCGGCACCGCCACGCTTCAAGTTCACCCCCTGTGAGCGACCGTTCCCGTGCATAAACGGCTTGCATTCGTATTGACGCGATAAGTATCTCTTGAACAACCTCTGCATCGGTGAACACCGGCGAACCGACGCACGAGCTTGAGGCACAGCGCCAGCGCACCTTCGCGCTGGGCGCGGCGATCCTGCGGCTCAATGCGCCCCCCGACCTGACCACCGTCCTGCAGGAGATCATCGACAGCGCCCGCGCCCTCACCGGCGCCCGATTCGGCGTGATCACCACGATCGATGGAGCGGACGAGGTGGAGGACTTCGTCACCTCGGGCTTCACGCCCGAAGAGCACGCGGCCTTCATGGCCTGGCCCGACGGGCCCAGGCTCTGGGCGCACTTCCGCGACCTGCCGGGACCGATTCGCCTGACCGACCTGCCGTCCTTCGTCAACTCGCTCGGCTGCGCCACGGACCTGATGCACGCGAACACCTTCCAGGGAACGCCGATGCGCCACGGCGACGCGCAGGTCGGCAACCTGTTCCTGGCCGGCAAGGAAGGCGCGCCGGAGTTCACGGCCGCGGACGAGGAGGTGCTGGTGCTGTTCGGCTCGCTGGCGGCGACGGCGATCGCCAACGCCCGCACCCATCGCAACGAGCAGCGCGCGCGGGCTGACCTGGAGGCGCTGGTCGAGACCTCTCCGGTTGGCGTGGTGATGTTGCATGCCAGGAATGGCCAACCGGTGTCGTTCAATCGCGAGGCGCGGCGGATCCTGGAGAGCCTGCGCACGGAGGGGCACCCGCTGGAGCAGCTTCAGGAGGTGGTCACCTGCCGGCGCGCCGACGGGCGCGAGGTCGCCCTCGCCGAGCTCCCGCTGGCGGCGCAGTTCAGCAGCGGCGAGACGGTGCGCGCCGAGGAGATGGTGCTCTCGGTCCCCGACGGGCGCAGCGTCAGGACCCTGGTCAACTCGACGCCGATCCGTTCCGAGGACGGCGCGGTCGCATCGGTGGTCGTCACCATGCAGGACCTGGCCCCGCTCGACGAGCTGGAGCGCCTGCGCGCCGAGTTCCTGGGCATGGTGAGTCACGAGCTGCGGGCTCCACTCACGTCGATCAAGGGCTCGGCGGCCACGCTCCTGGAGTCCGCGCAGGAGCTCGACCCGGCCGAGCGGCACGAGTTCTTCCGCATCATCCACGACCAGGCCGATCGCATGCGCGGGCTCATCAGCGACCTGCTGGATGCGGGGCGCATCGACGCGGGCACGCTGTCGGTGGAGCCGGAGCCCTCCGACGTGGCCGTGCTGGTGGACCGGGCGCGCAACACGTTCCTGTCAGGCGGCGGGCGGCACACCGTGCTCATCGACCTGCCGCCGGGCCTGCCGAGAGTGATGGCCGACCGGCGGCGCGTCGAGCAGGTGCTGAACAACCTGCTCGCCAACGCCGAGACACACTCGCCTGAGTCGACCCCGATCCGGGTCGGCGCGGAGCGCGACGGCGTGCACCTCGCAGTCTGGGTCGTGGACGAAGGCCGGGGCGTGGCGCCCGAGCGGCTGCCCCACCTGTTCCGCAAGTACACCGGCCTCACCGCGGCTGGCGGTGAGCGCGTACCGGGCGGGACCGGCCTGGGGCTGGCCATCTGCAAGGGGCTGGTGGACGCGCACGGGGGCCGCATCCGCGCCGAAAGCGGCGGTTCCGGCCAGGGATCGCGGTTCACCTTCACGCTGCCGCTGGCGGAGCAGAAGAGCGAAGCCGAGCCGGTCGGTGCCGGCGGGCGCGTCCGGGGCTCGGCACCGGGCCCGCGCGAGCCGACCCGGGTCTTGGTGGTGGACGACGACGACCCGCAGACGCTGCGCTTCGTGCGCGACGCACTGGCGGCAGCGGACTACGAGCCGCTGGTGACCGGAGGCCACACCGAGCTGTCCCGGATCATCCGCACCGAGCAGCCGCACCTGGTCCTGATGGATCTGATGCTGCCTGGCACCGACGGCATCGAGCTGATGGAGAGCGTCTCCGAGCTCGCCGACCTGCCGGTGGTCTTCATCTCCGGGTACGGACGCGACGAGACCATTGCGCGGGCGCTGGAGAGCGGCGCCGCCGACTACATCGTCAAGCCGTTCTCGGCCACGGAGCTGGTCGCCCGGGTGCGGGCAGCGCTGCGCCGGCACGCTGGGCCGGAGCCGTTCGTGCTGGGCGAGCTGTCCGTCCACTACGAGGACCGGCGGGTGACGGTGGGCGGGCGTGAGGTGCCGCTGACCCCCACCGAGTACGAGATCGTTCGGCTGTTGTCGCGCAACGCGGGACGGGTCACGACGTTCGATGCCCTGCTGCGCCACGCCTGGAGCAGGAAGGAGACGGGAAACGCCAACTTGGTGCGCAACTTCGTGAAGAAGCTACGCATGAAGCTCGGCGAGGACGCGGCCGGACCGACCTGGATCTTCAACGTGCGCGGCGTCGGCTACCGCATGCCCAGACCGAGGTAGCCGCACACAGAGCTCGGACTCGGTCTTTCTGCTCGTCAGACGGAGCCACGGCAGTGCAACTCGCGAGCACCGTCCAGATGAGCGCGGCCAGCGACACCAGCGCCGTGCACCGACGCCGGGGGAACGCCAGCGTACGACCTCATGTACGGACTGCTTGGCAGTCTCATCCATGCAGATCAGCCGAGCATACACTTCCAGGCCGAGTATTCGATGACCGCATGGCGATCCTCGCGATCCTCTCATCGCCAGCGGGTCAGCGGTCCGGCCACGCCATCGCCTCGCCGCGCACGATGCCCGAGCGGCGTTCGTGGCGGCCCGGCCACTCGACCGGCAGCTCGCCTGACTCCGCCATCAGGCTGAGCGGATTGACGCGCGTCTTCAGCGGCAGGTGGATGCGCTGCCGTTTCCGCGCCGACTCGAACAGCGCCATCATCACTTCCTGCACCGCGCGCCCTCGGTCGCCGCCCGAGATCGGCCGCTCGAGCCGCCCCTCGACCCAGTCGATGGTCTCCCGGCACTGGTGCGCCCACGGGTCATGCCACGGCGCCTCGACCGTCTGCCAGCCGCCGGTCGACGCGCCCAGGTAGCGCGCCGTGCCGATCTCGCGGTTGTAGCGGGAGGTCGGTCCCTCCGGCATGTACATCGGCGCGTCCGAGGGGAGCTCGGCCGGCGGGGGCATCCGCGTGCCCAGCTCCATGACGCCGTCCGTGCCGGTCACGCGCAGCGTCTGCGGCACGTCGTTGCCGTGGATGAGGATGGTCGCGCCGTTGTCGCAGCCGGCGATCCCCAGGCAGGCGTCCTCGGCCGGCAGGCCGCGCTCCACGTGGTCGGTGGTGCGCTCGACGGCGCCCAGCACCCACTCGACCGCCGGCTCGTCCATCAGGAACAGCGCCAGGCGGATGTTGTGCGAGTTGACGTTGAGCAGGTTGCCGCCCGACTCCACGGTCACCTGCGCGACCCGGCCGATGGCGCCTTCGCGGATCAGCTCCCGCGCGCGCAGCCAGGCCGCGTGATGGGGACGCTGGTAGGCGATCGCCAGCTTGACGCCGTTGCGCTCGCAGGCGGTGAGCATGCGGTCCGCCTCTCCCAGGTCCACGGCCATCGGCTTCTGGCATATGATCGCCTTCGGCTGCCGGGCGGCGGCGGCGATCACCATCTCCGCGTGCTGGGCGTGCCAGGAGCAGACGTCGACGAAGTCCGGGCGCTCGGCGTCCAGCATCTCGCGGTAGTCGGCGTAGCGGTGCCCGGCGGCCACGCCGAAGAACTCCCCGAACTCCCGCAAGGCGTCCGGGTTGGTGTCGGCGATGGCCCCGATCCCGGCCGGCCGGCCGGGCACGCCCTGCCAGGCGCGGGCGTGGGCGCGGGCGATCATCCCGCACGCGATGATGGCAGTCCGGTACCGGCTCATGGCGGCTCGATCATACGATGGCCACGGGCGGGGCGGTGCCGGGACCCGTGCGGCGATCCTCCCCGACCGGGCATAATCCGTACGGATCGGCCATGGAGCTGTTTGCCACCGTCGCCGCCCTGCTGGCGGTCACCGCGCTGCTCGCCTTCCTCAACGAGCGGCTGATCGGCCTGCCGACCACCATCGGCGTGATGCTCATCGCGCTGGCGATCTCGGTCGTGGTCCTGGTCCTGGGGTCGGCGGGGGTGCTGTCGATCGCCGAGCACGCCCGCGAGCTGGTGGCAGCCGCCGCCCTGGAGGAGACCCTGCTGCGCGGCATGCTCAGCTTCCTGCTGTTCGCCGGCGCCCTGCACGTCGACCTGGGCGACCTGCTGGACCGCTGGCTGGAGGTGGGGCTGTTCGCGACGCTGGGCGTGATCGTCTCCACCGCGCTGGTGGCGCTGGCCGCGTACGGCAGCGCGCAGCTCCTGGGCCTGCCGCTGGGCTTCGCCTGGTGCCTGGTGTTCGGCGCGATCGTGGCGCCCACCGACCCGGTGGCGGTGCTCGCCATCCTGCGCCGCAGCGGGGTCGGCGCCGGGCTGCGCGCCCTGATCGCCGGCGAGTCGCTGTTCAACGACGGCTTCGCCGTGGTGGTGTTCGCGACCCTGGCGGGGCTGGCGGCGGGCTCCGTGCAACTCCACGCCGGCGAGCTGGGGCTGTTCCTGGTGCAGGAGGCCCTGGGCGGCGCGGCGCTGGGGCTGGTGCTGGGCTGGCTGGGCTACCTGGCGCTGCGCAGCATCGACAGCTACCAGGTCGAGGTGCTCATCACGCTGGCGCTGGTCGCCGGCGGCTTCGCGCTGGCGAGGTTGCTGCATGTGTCCGGACCGCTGGCCGTGGTCGTGATGGGGCTGTTCATCGGCAACCGCGGCCGCCGCCTGGGGATGTCCGCGAAGACGCGCGAGCACCTGGACTCCTTTTGGGAGCTGCTGGACGAGGTGCTCAACGCCGTGCTGTTCGTCCTGATCGGGCTGGAGCTGCTGGTGATCGACCTGAACCCCGCGGCGCTGGCGGCCGGCGCCGTGGCGATCGCCGCGGTGACCGGTTCGCGCCTGCTGGCCGTCGGCGGGACGATGCGGCTGATGCGGCAATCCGGAGGGCTGGTGGCCGCCTGGGCCGGGCTGCGCGGCGGCATCTCGGTGGCGCTCGCCCTGTCGCTGCCGGCCGGAGCCGAGCGCGAGCTGATTCTGACGATGACCTATGTGGTGGTGATATTCTCGATCACCGTGCAAGGATTGACGCTGCAGCCGCTGGCGTCCCGCCGGGGCTCGTCGTGACCGGTTGACCTCCATGAAGCAGGAACACGCCGCCGCCGGCTCGGCTCCGGCCACCTGCTGCTGATGGGACCCGCCGCGGCGTACATCGCCGTCTCCATCACCGCCTTGTCCGAGGGCGGTCCGACGCTGCTGGCGACGCTCGTGCTGATCTCCGCACTGCCGCTGCTGAGAGTCGCGCGGCGCCTGCGGCGCCTGCGGCGCATCCTCACGCCGACCGTGTCGAGCACGATCATCATGCTGATCCCGGTCACCCTGGCGCCGGTCATCTTCGACCTGTTCGGCCAGGAGCCGGCGGGGACGCCGCCGGTGGCCGCGCCGCTGACGGCGGGCGTGACGCTGGCGGCGATCATGGTCCTGACCCTGCGTACCCGCGGGGTGGCGCGGGTCTGGGCGCCGGTGATCGGCGTGCTGGCAGGCTGCGTGGTCGGGGCCCTGTTCGGCACCTACGACGTGCAGCGGGTCATGGACGCCCACTGGATCGGGCTGCCACGCTTCTCGGCGTGGCCGGGACTGGACTTCTCGGCACTCGGGCGCCACTTCTGGCTGCTGCCGTCGTTCATGTTCCTGTCCCTGGCCGGAGCCGTCGAGACGGTCGGCGATGCGATCGCCATCCAGAAGGTCTCCTGGCGCCGGCCGCGCGCGACCGACTACACGCTGGTGCAGAACGCGGTGGCCACCGACGGCGTCGGCAACCTGCTCTCTGGGCTCGCCGGAACCCTGCCGACCACCACCTACTCGACCAGCGTCGGCATCGCCGAGATCACCGGCGTGGCGGCGCGCCGCGTCGGCGTGTTCGTCGGACTGCTGTTCTTGGTGCTGGCCTTCTTCCCGAAGGTCGTGTCGCTGCTGCTGGCCATCCCCAACGCGGTCGCCGGCGCCTTCACGCTGGCGCTGGCGGCGGTCCTGTTCACGCTGGGAATCAAGCTGGTGGTGGCATCCGGGCTGGACTACCGCAAGGGCGTGATCGTCGGGATCTCCTTCTGGGTGGGGGTTGGGTTCCAGAACGGATGGCTGTTCCCGGAGCTGCTGGACCAGGCGGGCGGCCGGCTGGGCGTGCTGCTGGGCAACGGCATGACCGCCGGCGGCATCATGGCGATCGTCCTGTCGCTGATCCTGGATCCGCCCGGACAGTGGAAGCGGCGGACGATGGAGCTGAACACCGAGGCGATTCCGGCCGTGGACGAGTTCGTGGTCGCGCTGGCCTCGCGGCGCGGCTGGAGGGAGGCCGCCATGACGCCGCTGCGCGCCGCCTGCGAGGAGGTGATCCTCTCGCTCAAGGAAGAGGAAGGATCCGTTCGCCGACGACCCCGAGTTCGCCTCGGAGCGGAGCCAGCGCCTGCGCGTGTCGGCGCGCATCGGCCGCGAATCGGGGGAGCTGGAGTTCGTCGCCGCGTTCGGGAGCGGCAACCTGGAGGACGAGATGGCAACGCTCGGAGAACCCGACGCGTCAACGGCGGGAGAGGAAACCTCGCTGCGCCTGTTGCGCCACTACGCGTCGTCCATTCGGCACCAGAAGTACCGGAAGGCCGAAGTCGTGACCATCACGGTCAGGCGCCGGGGCTGACCTCCTACCTCAGGGCATCTTCCAGCCGCTTGGCCGCGCCGTCCAGGCGCTCGACGAACTTGGCGATGCCCGGGGTGTTCTCCTTGAGGGCGGCGCTGTCCGGGTTGAAGTTGGCGCGGAAGTTCCTGATCCGTTCCAGCATCGTCTGGACGTGCTCGCGCTTCACGGAGAGGGGGTCGTCGCCGCTGTCCAGCAGCGCCTGTATCCGCTCGATGCCCACGTCCAGGCGCTCGGCGAACGCGGCGATGCCCGGCGCGTTCGCCTCAAGCGCCGCGAGGTCGGGATTGAATGCCCCGCGCAGCGTCTTGAAGACGGTCAGCACCGTTTCCACGTTGTCGCGCTCGACCGGGATGCGGTCGTCCGAATTTCCCATGTCAGATCTCCTTCCGGAACGGGGAGTATCGTAACCCGCCACGCGGTGTCAAGCTTCCCCACCGGCCGGGTCGGACCGGCGTTGGCATGGGAGAAACAC
>JAPPKD010000330.1 GCA_028820215.1 Spirochaetaceae bacterium
TGTTGTTTTTCTGCCCCGGGGGGGGGGGGTGGTGCTGTTTTTTTACCCTGTTGCCGTTGGGGGTGGGGTTGGGCCGGGCCGGGCGCCCCGGAGGGGGGCGCCACAACCCCGACCGATGCGGGTTCGGCGGGCGACCACAAGGGTCGCCCCTACGCGGGCGTTCAGTCTTTCGCGGGCATTGGGGTCCGGGGATTGAATACGCTGGCGATGTAGGCACTGCGCGGCCGATAGGGCAAGCCGTCCTCCAGGATCGCCTTCATGCGGGTTTCGGCCTCCAAGCGTACGTAGCCGGGATCGTCCTCCGACTCTGCCATGATGTAGAACGTGCCCGTGCGGATGGCGTCGAATACGAGATCCGCGCAGCGCGACGGGGGCATGCCGAATGCCTTGAATCGTTCGAGGACGGGATTCGCGGCGGGGGTCGTGCGCGGGCCGCCGAAACGCTCCGGTCGGTTGCGTTCGGAGGTCACGATGTTGGTGGCCACGACGTTCGGGCAGAGCACGTGCACCGACAAACGGCCGCGGAGTTCCTGGTAGAGGGCTTCCATCAACGCCACGCAGGCGTGTTTCGAGACGCCGTAGACGCCTTGGGCGGCGCACAGGCCGTCCTGCGACGACGTGGCCATCACGGATCCGGGAGCGTCGCCCGCCGCCATCTTGGGGACGAAGGCGCGCACGCAGTTGGCGACACCCTTGACATTGACGCCGAGCACGAAGTCCCAGTCGATGTCGCTGGCTCTGGACACGGGACCCCCGCCACCGACACCCGCATTGCAGCACAGGAGCGACACCGGGCTGTCCGGGAAACGATCCGAAACGGCCGCTTCCAGCTTGAGGACGTCCGCCTCCGAAGAGACATCGACCCGATGGCCGCAGACCTCGACCCCTGCTGCGCTTGCGGCATCGGCAAGTCGCGATTCCGCATCGGCGATGGCCGGGGCTTCGATGTCGGCGATCACCGCGTGCATTCCGCCGTCGATGGCCTTCTCCACCAAGGCAAAGCCGATTCCCGAGGCGCCGCCCGTGACGACGGCCACACCTCCCGCCAGCACATCCAAGTCGGGGTGTGCATTGTTCTGGGCCCCATGTTCGTCGGTAGCCATCGTCGGTCCTCTTTTCGCCCGGACGAAACGGCACAGCATACCCGCAGGCTCTTGAACCGTGGCACGCTCTGGCGTTCCCGTCGATAATGCGGCGCGCGACGGGAAGACCAGACCATGCAGGCCTCGACAGTCACCAACGCATTCGGCAGCCACGAACTGCTTCGCTTCGACTACGCCCGCGCCAGGTTGGCGGAATCCGAAGAGCAGTTCGACCGCAACGTCCTAAACGCCGTCGACCGCCACGGCTTCGTGGTGATCG
Organism: Spirochaetaceae bacterium; assembly: GCA_028820215.1. The sequence continues at coordinate 1,363 of JAPPKD010000330.1, forward strand.
AAAACGCCGTGGACGGCACCGACTGCGACGCCCTGGTCGCCGAGATGCGTCCCTACATCGACGCCACGCCCCACGGTTTGCACGGTCTCGGCGGCACCCGCCGCGTCGGTGCGCTAGTGGCGAGATCGCCGGCGAGCCACAAGATGATCGCCCACCCGGCGATCCTCCGCCTCGCCAATGCAATCCTCGGTGAGCAGCGCCTGTCCGGCGATGCCGTGCAGATCAACGGCAAGTCCGGCAAGGGCGAGAAGGGCTTCCGCTACCCGTGGCAACTGCATCTGACGCAGATCATCGACGTGGGTCCGGGTGCCGGCACCGACGCCATGCCGCACCATCTCAAGTTGCACCGCGCCAACGGCATGTGGGTGCACGACTTCCAGAACGCCGGCCTCGACCCGCAGGTCGAGGTGATGTGGGCGCTGTCCGACTTCACCGAAGACAATGGCGCCACGCACGTCGTCCTCGGCAGCCATCGCGAGGAACCCCGCGGCGGACACCTCAGCCATCGACAGCCCACAGTCCAGGCCGTCATGGACAAGGGCAGCGCGCTCGTCTGGACCGGCTGGTCGGTTCACGGCGCGGGGGTCAACACCTCCTCGGAACGACGGATCGGCATGAACATCAACTACGCGCTGGCGTTCCTCGCCCAGGAGGAGAACCAGCTACTCGCCTGTCCACCGCACATCGCGCGCAAGCTGCGGGTGGAGTTGCAGCGGTTGATCGGCTACCGGCAACCCGCCGGGGCGCTGAACTATGTCGCGGAGTGCCAGGCGCCGGCAGACTCGGTGCTGAAAGAGGACTTCGACGTGCTCGTGCCGGGCGCACACGGCCACCCGATGGACGCGGACATCGACGGGCCCACCTACGCACCCGTCGACGACGATGCCTTTGCGGCGAAACTGCGTTCCCTGGAAGAAAGCAAGGCCGCCGCGCTAGCTGAGGATGACCTCGAACTCGCGCTGCACCTCAAGCACGCCATCGGTGTCCTGAAGAAGTCGCCGCGGCTGTGAGCGACTCGCCGTTTCGGATACTCGTCATCTGCACCGGCAACCGCGCTCGTTCGCAGATGGCACATGGTTGGCTCCGGACCCTCGGGGGTGAGCGCGTCGAGGTCGAAAGCGCTGGAACGGCACCCAAGGGCGTTCACCCGGTGGCGATCAAGGTGATGGCCGAAGTCGGTATCGACATTTCCGGTCACACTTCCGATCCCGTCGACGGTTACCTCGACGACGACTTCGACCTGGTGGTGACGGTGTGCGATACGGCGAAGGAAGCCTGTCCCGTGTTCCCCGGTGCAAAGCGGACCCTGCACCGGGCCTTCGAGGATCCGGACTATCCGTGGATGGACGACGAGGAATTCGCGGACGTGTTCCGTCGCATCCGGGATGCGATCGGCGCTTTCAGCCGGGATCTGTTGGCCAGCGAACTAGGCGGATGTCACCCGGGGTACCGTGTCCGAGCGCTGCAGGAAAACGGGCCGTAGGGGACGGCTTGTCCGAGGCAGACCGAATCCAACAACTTGATTTAACAAAAATTACTGGCCGTTGTCCAGTTCGGATTACTGCCTGCGTTAGTGGTATTCGGGCGATAGCGGGAGCGCCTCGGTGTTTCTGCGCGCGCCAGCGAGGCGCAGGGCACGGGTCGACGCGGGATGCTGGATGGCGCGGGCGGGGCGCATCGGCGATGCGATGCCGGTCGGGAGGCAAGTGGCCTACAGTGCGGCAAGGCGTCCAGACGGCGCATTCGATGTCGAGCACTCGTCGCCTGTGGAGGGTTCGCCGAGGGCCTAATTCGAGGCGCAGCGGTGCTCGGTGTTGACCGCGTTGGTGAGCGAGGTGACCGCTTGGCGGAATGGAGAGCCTGTGCGACTATGTCTGTGCTAGGTGATCGACGAGTTGACGACGGAGGGCGCACTCGAACTTGCCCAGGTGTTCGAGTGGAAGTGCTTCCTGCGTCTTTCGATGGGCTTCCAGCGTGGTTACCAATGCGCGCAACTCCTCCGGGGGACTTCAGCCGTACCTTGGTTGCTGTGGAAGCTGAAACACAACCGGCGCTGTTCCGACTGGACCCGACGCGGGTGGAGAGGTGCCGCATCACTCCCGCGGCGAACATCGATGCCATTTGCCGGGCGGTGTCGCCCGAAACGGGGGAGCGGTTGACGTCTACGTAGAGGACTACGGTGACTTGGCAGTTGTTTCCTGCTCCGGTCACGGGTTCGTGTTCGATCTAGGTGACTGGGACATGTGGTCCGGTGGGCCGATCGTCTGCATGGTGACGAACGTGGCGTGCCGACGTTGACGAGAGCGCTCAAGGGCGTCAGCCAGGCGACTTGGCGACGTTGGTGATGGGCGTGGACACGATGCGAGGACAATGATCGCCGTCGAGCGATGGTTGAGCGCCATGGACGGCCAAAAAAGGCTTGGGCAGACAGGCTGATTGACCTGCGAATCGCCTTGGGATCGCTCTACGTGCGGAACTCTCGTGGAACGCTGGAGAGATCGCACTGGGCGGCACGGCGCCGAGCGTCGCGATCGGGCAGGCCGCAGCCGTGGTGCGCCGGCAACGGCCGGTGGGGTCCGACAGGCAGGCATCTGCCGTCAGGACAGGGCGACGTTCAGTGGACGAACCGCTACGCCAATGCGAGTGGTTGATCGCTCCAGGTTCCACCCAAATCTCGTGGATGCGAGGTCTTTGAGAGCAAGAGTCGAGATGCGGACAGCGCGGGCGAAGTGTCAGAGTCGGTCATCATTGGCGCCGACGCGAAGAGCACATCGACAATCGGAGGGCAGGATGGCCAAAGGGCCCGCACCACCAGAATCGCTTGCGGCTCGATTTCGGAACGACGACGAACGCTGGTCGGCAGTCCTGAGTCGCGATCATTCGGCGGACGGGCAGTTCCTGTACTGCGTCACGACGACCGGCATTTACTGCCGTCCCGGGTGTGCGGCGCGGCTCCCACGTCGCGAGAACGTGCGCTTCCACAGTACCTGCGAGGACGCCGCGAATGCGGGCTTCCGGCCCTGCCGCCGCTGCCGCCCGAACGAGCCGCCGCTCGCCGAACGCCGCGCGCGGTCGGTGGCTGCCGCGTGCCGCATGGTGGAGACGTCGGACGGGGTGCCAACGCTCGACGAGCTTGCGCAAGCCGCCGGCATGAGCCGGTTCCACTTCCACCGGGTGTTCAAGGACGCTACCGGCATCACGCCACGCGCCTATGTAGCTGCGTACCGCGCGGAACGGGCGCGCACGGCTCTGCAGGCATCGCGGACGGTCACCGAAGCCATGTACGACGCTGGTTTCGATTCGAGCGCGCGCTTCTACGCGGCGGCGCCGGGGATGCTAGGGATGGCCCCGAGGACCTTTCGGGACGGCGGCGTAGGCGAGACCATCCGGTTCGCCGCCGGCGAGTGCTCGCTCGGCTCGATCCTTGTGGCTGCGACAGCCACAGGGGTTTGCACGATCCTACTCGGCGACGACCCGGCCTGTTTGGCGCGGGAGTTGCAGGACCGTTTCCCGCGTGCCGAGCTCGTTGGCGGAGACGCGGAGTTCGAGTCCGTCGTGGCGGGAATCGTGGGCCTCGTCGAAGCCCCGACGCTCGGACATGACCTGCCGCTCGACATCCGCGGGACGGCGTTCCAGCGACGGGTCTGGGAGGCGCTGAGGGCGATTCCCGCAGGTACGACCGCCAGCTACGGCGTTGTCGCCGATCGCATCGGCTCGCCGAATGCTGCCCGAGCCGTTGCTCGGGCGTGCGCCGCGAACCCGCTGGCCATTTCGATTCCTTGCCACCGGGTCGTCCGGAGCGACGGCACGCTCGGCGGCTACCGCTGGGGAGTGGAACGCAAGCGGGCTCTGCTCGCCCTTGAGGCCCGTCCTGAGACCGGGCCGCCGGCGCGATGTCACGTCGACCTCGGGACCCTGCCTCGGGGCCCGCGACACCGGGCCACATGCACCTGAGCCCACTATGATCGATCCGCTGTTTCCGGACCACGCTGCCCTGACGTCAGTCGAGAACGACCTCACCGAGAGGCTCGACGCCGTGCGCCGCGCCTCGGCTTCGCGCAAGTTGGCGGTTGGCGGCGTTCCGTCAGCCGCCTGGCTTCGGGAACTGCGGGACACCCGTTTCGACGGGCCGAGGGAACTGCCGGGTTTGATGGACTGGGTGATCGACGGCCTCGAAAGCGGAATGGTGCATATGACGCATCCGGGCTATCTCGGCCTGTTCAATCCCGCACCGACGTTCGCCGCCGAGTGCGCGGACCGCATCGCCGCGGCGTTCAATCCCCAGATCTGCGTCTACTCCCATGCTGCCGCTGCCGTGGAGATCGAGTTGCACGTGATCCGGGAAGTTGCGCTGCGCGCGGGGCTGCCGGAAGGATCGGGCGGGCATTTCACGAGCGGCGGGGCCGAGGCGAACCATGCGGCGACGCTTTGCGCGCTCCAGGCGAACTGCCCCGCCTACGGCGAGCGCGGGGTGTCGGCGTTCGCCGGGCCACCGTCGGTCTACGTGTCGAGGGAAAGCCATCTGGCATGGCTGAAGATCGCCCACGCGACCGGGATTGGTCGCAACGCCGTTCGCCTTATCGCGACGGACGGCCACGGGCGCATGGACCCGAGGGCTTTGAAGGAGACCGTCGCAGCGGACATCGGCAAAGGCTGTGTGCCGGTCATGATCGCGGCGACCGCGGGCACCACGAACGCTGGAATGATCGACCCGCTGACACCCTGCGGCGAACTGGCCCGTCGCCACGGCGCGTGGTTCCATGTCGATGCCGCCTGGGGCGGCGCGCTGGTCGCGAGCGCGGCCCACCGCAAGGCCCTCGCCGGCATCGAGCGCGCGGACTCGGTAACGATCGACGCGCACAAGTGGTTCGCCACCACCATGGGGGCGGGGATGTTCCTCACCGCCCGGCCAGAAGTCCCCGCGCAGGTCTTCCGCGTCTACACGAGCTACATGCCTGCCGGCGAGGCCGACAAGGACTTCTACGCCAACTCCAACCAGTGGTCGCGCCGGTTTGTCGGCTTGCGTCTGTTCCTCGCACTCGGCGCGGCCGGGTGGGATGGATTCGCGGGACATGTCGCGCGCTCCATTCGCCTGACCGGGCGACTCGCCCGGCACCTCCAGGGCCACGGATGGTCGCTCGTCAATGCTTCTCCCATGGCCGTCGCCTGCCTGGTACCTCCGCAAGGGCACGAGGCGGTTCGACGCTACATCGACGCCGTCCTCGAGGACGGTCGGTACTGGGTGTCGGAAGCGAGTTTCGAGGGTCGACCGGCGCTGCGCGCTTGCGTCACGAACGGAAGAACCAGCGAGCGCGACATCGACTCGCTTGCCGAATTCCTAGCCTCGGTTCGGGTCTGATCGCGACCTCCGTGCGCGGTTCAGCAAGGCCCGCGAAGTCGTGGAGTTCGGCAACTCGCATGGGGTTCAGCCTGCGCGCAGGTGCGTCGTCGTCATGTCGATCAGGAGGCGGCCAGTCGGACTCCGGACGAGGGTCCGCACGACAACGAGTCTCCTTCCCCTCTGGACGGTCGTCGACCGGGCGGTCAGTTCGCCATCGCGTTCGTTGCCGAGCAGAACCGTGTGCAGGCCAATCGCCAGCGGGAAGCCCTCGCCATTCTCCCCCACACTGCCCGGATCGCCGACCGCACATATCGTGGCCGCGACATCGGCCAACCAAATCAACGCGCCGGCGTGCACCGTGCCGAACGCGTTCCTTGCCGCGTCGGTGACAGCCATTTTGGCGACTACCAAGTCCGGTTCCCGGCTCTCGATGGTGAGCTCGACCCCGCCCGACCAGCGGTCTTCGGCAAGGCGTTCATTGACGTTCACAGGCTTCCTTCTCCCCTTGTTCCAGGCGGCATCTCCCGGCCCTGGGCGGCCAGGGCCGACACGACTTCGGACCTGAGCACGCTCGCACGGGAGACAACACTCGTCGCTCCGTTTCTTGCTTCGGCATTCGAGATGTAGCGCTCACCAACGCCGCAGGCGACCTCTGGCCTATGCGTCGCGAGGGACCCGATTGGCGACGACGCCTCGATGCCGGGTGCCATCCGACCTCGCCCACAGGACGACTCGCGCTTCGCGCGCAGCCACATCGTAGATCCGCTTGCCGAACGGGTTTCCTGGCACCCGGTGACCGCGTTTGACTGGCCCGGTCGGCCGCCGGGGGCGTGCTTCCAACGGCAAACCGGCAGGGCCACGAAATCGACGAGTATCTTGCCCTTGTCACGGCGGCTCGCGCCTCGATGGCGCTCCCGAAGGGCGCCCAAGAGCTCCGTCTGCACGGACTGGCTGACGTTAATGTTGCCCGCTGATCACCTCCGCGAGCGTCGGTACGATCCCCATAAGGCAACGCCCCTCGTTCTGTAACAGAATCAGGGAGGCAACGCGGCGAAAGAAATGGTTGACGTTGACCACTCCCGCTCACGAGGAGGTGTCAATGTCAGACGAAAACTGCGCACGTTGTTTTCTCTCGGCCGAGGACCAGGCCTCGGCGAGTCGGGGCGGCCGTGCGTAGCCATCGCGAAATGCCTGCGCGGGGCGGGCTTGCGGATCAAACGGAGATGCGGCCGAAGCAAGGCCAGCGCATAGCGCAACTCCGTACAACAGACACAACCGCTTCACTCCCAAACCGTAGCAGCGGTGGCGGGCCGAACGTGCCTATGCCATAGCCGCTGACACACGATGGGATTGTCGTCCCCGCGCGGGACTACAGGGATCCCTTTTTCGGGGAGTTGGGCCAGGACAACCTAACGTGGTGGAATCTGAGGGGGATCGTCCTGATTGAGCTCGGCCAGAATCTCGGTTGCGCGCCTGATCTGCGCATATGTCACGCTGTTGCTGTGTTCGGGGTGCGCCAGCACGTTCCGAACGGCGAACGGGAGTGGCACCCTCTCGGGTACGGGGGTCGACTTCCTGCCGTCGAGATACTCGTCGTACCACGCGTCCTCCGCGTGATCTGCGAGCGACTCTGTCAGCTGGTCCCTTGTTTCCCTCGTCTTGAAGACACCGTACTTCGCCTGGAACACACCCCAGTTCTGGAAGAACTCTCCAAGCCAGTGGAAAACCGGCGGTTCCCCCTGTATGGCAGCGCGAATTGCAAACGACAAGGCAGGGTCGTATCCGTCGATGCGCAGCGCCTGGGTCAGGAGGTCCTTGGCCATCTGAACCATCACGAGCCTGCCATCGACTTGGGGGTCGTCCTTGTGGATCCTCACGTGGGTAAACTGGAATGTCTGGCCGGCTCGTATCTCGTGCATGCCGAGAATTCGGTGGTAGAACCCGTCGGAATGCGGGCTGTCGCCACGCTTCCTGGCTTCGCGGAGATACTCTCTGAGCCGGCGCGCGCGTATCTGTTTCTCGTTCATCCGTGACTCCAGTCGCCGCCAATCCTTCGCTACGAAACAATCGCATTGAGTAGAAGCTTGGCACAACGTCTTCAGTTTTGGCGGACGAGGAACTCCCACTTTTCGGGGCGAGGCCCGTTGCGCAGCGGTTGGTCAACTCAACGGCCGGAGCGGCGACTTGCACAAGTGGGAGACGCGCATGCTGCTGAAGCACTATCTGGATCAGGGATTGACGAAGGCGGAGCTGGTGCGCCGCTTCGGCGTGGACCGGCGGACGATCCACAACTGGATCGCGTCGGGTCAGCTGGAGCGGGACGAGGCTGCGGGCGAGGTGCGCTACAAGCCGCGCTCGTGCCGGCCGCACCGGGCCCAGACCAAGGGCAAGGTGGAGTGGCCGATCCGCTACATCCGCGAGAGCTTCCACTACGGTCGGGACTTCGTCGACGGCGGCCACGTCAACGACTCAACGACGAGGTCGAACGCTGGCTGACCCAGGTGGCGAACGTGTGCCGGCACGAGACGACGGGCGAGCGGCCTGTGGATCGGTTCGAGCGCGACGAGCGTGGCGTGCCCAAGCCGCTGGCGCGCCAGCCCCACCGCGGCACCAAGGCCCACCGGCTCGCCGATGCGGTGCCGCAGTAGGTGCCGCGGATCGACGTCGAACGGCGCCCGCTGCCCGACTACGCGGCGCTGGTCCGATGAGCGCCGACGGCGACCGCCGCGACCGCCCGCAGGACGTCACGCGCCCCGTCACTACCCCCGCCGACGCTCCTGGGCGGCGGCGGGGTCCGGTAGTGACGGGGCGCAAGGGCGACATTCGGGCCAGTGGCGGCCAGCGATCCGGTAAGAAAAAAGCTGGTGATGGCGTGGTGATGCGCCGCTATGATGCTCGCATCACTTGGTCGCCCTTTGGCGACGTGGCTGGGCTTAGCCCGGCGTGATGGCGTCACCGACATTGAGGTGACGACCCAGTGCCTCGCTGCAGACGCTGCAGCACAGGCGGTCGACGCATCGCAGGGCACGGCTCGCCACATCCGCGGTAGCGCGCGGATGGGGGCGACGCCACCGAGACCTGGGGACTTGCCGTGAGGGCGCGGAGTCGATCGCGCCGCCGGAGAGTCGATCCGGCGTTTGGCGGGAACCCGGGTATCGGCGCGAGTCTTCGCGCGGACGGGGAGCGATCCCCGTCGTTGCCCTCGAAGCAAGGGGCGGCGTGCGGAGTCTCGGGTGCCGAAAGGCTGGCGGGACCGATGTCGAGAGACACGCCGCGGCTGCCGCAGGAGACGGCAAGGGAAGACGCGTCGACGGACAGTGCCGCACTTCGGTGCGGGGTCTGCATGCCCTGGCGGGCAGCGGGCCGTCCATCAGAACT
>JAPPKD010000367.1 GCA_028820215.1 Spirochaetaceae bacterium
CTGCAAATCGGCGGACGCGCCTGTTCTTTTCCTACCCCTCGATGAATAATCCGGGTTCAAGGTAGTCGGTTGACGGTCGCCGAGGCGTTCGCCGCGACGGCACGCGTGTGAAACAGGATGCTACAGGAGAGGAGGCGTCGATTGACACCCGGGTCGACACACCATAACTTGAGGTCCCCGATCCACCGATGTCGCGTGGCATCGACCCACGCTACTCCGGTTCAGCAACTGCAACCATCGCGTCATCACCGTCAAGTGAGACGCTGTCGGTGAGAAACGACCAACTTAGAGTAGAGGTTGAACGATGGCGGAAGGAACACTCGCAGACATTCAGCTCGTCGATCTTCGCGATATTTGGGCTAGTGAACCACACGATTTTACGCCATGGCTAGCCGAAAACATATCGAAGTTGGGAACAGCGCTCGGCTTGGAGCTCGAACTGCGCCAACGGGAAGCGGATGTCGGCGGGTTCTCCCTGGATATTCTCGCGTCCGACCTGAGCAGAGACCGCCCGGTTATCATAGAGAACCAACTGGAGACGACCGACCACGATCACCTTGGGAAGCTCCTCACTTACGCCGCTGGATTCGATGCCAACGTAGTCGTTTGGCTCACGCGCGAATTCCGCGACGAGCATCGACAAGCCCTCGACTGGCTGAACCAGCGAACCGGTGAAGATACCTTGTTTTGGCGTAGTTGTCGAGCTCTGGAAGATTGACGGGTCCAGACCGGCTCCTCACTTCAATCTGGTAGCGGCTCCTAACGACTGGCGGAAGGAGAGCGTCAGCAGGGCCACGAAGCGGACCACTGGCAGCCTTTCAGAAAGAGGCGAACGTTATCAGGCCTTCTTTCAAAGGCTCATAGACACTCTCAGGGAACAACACCGATTCACTACGGCCAAACGGGCTCAAGCGCAAAACTGGTACGTTTTCGCGTCCGGTGACCGGCGATTCAAGTACGGAGCCAACTTTACCGCCCAACAGCAGGCTCGAGTGGAAGTTTATATCGACTCCGGCGATGCACATGAAAACCATGATCTCTTCGATAGCATGAAGAAACACAAGGAGAGCATAGAATCCGAACTTGGATACGCCCTTGACTGGCAATCACTGGAGGATAGGCGAGCGTGCCGGGTAGCGACTGACCGTGCCGGAACCATCGATGAGAGTGATGATGTGCTCGAGGAGATTCATGACTGGATGGTCCAGCGCTTGCTCGACTTCAAGAAGGTATTCGACAGCCACCTGAGAAAACTCACTGGCCGCAGATAGGCATCCGTCGCCATCTCCGACGGAATTAGCGGGGTTTCGGCACTTCGCGCACCTCGAGCGCGAGCACGCGGGCCGCGCCTCCGTGGCTGACGATCGAAAGATGGCCGCCGTTCCGTTCGTAGGTACGCCCGACCATGGCCAGGCGGTCGTCGAGAAAGCACTCGATGACCGTGCCGAGCACGAAGATCTGCAGCGTGATGACCGGCAGCGCGGCATCGCCCCAGCTCCGGTGGTACGGGCCGAGCTCCAGCGAGCGGCGGCCGGTGTGAACGGTGAGCGGGACGCCGCCGCTGCCGTCGGGGCCGGCGCGCAGCCCGATGGTGAGGATGGCGTCCTCCGCGAGGTCGACCGAGCACCGGACCAAGCAGTCCGCGGGCACCGGGCACCGATAGCCCGTTGCCGGCAGGTCGAATCCTCCATCCGCCGACTCGTGGGTGACGTCGACGAAAGAATCCACCACCTCCCGGACCGGACGAACGCGAAGGTGGCCGTCGTCTCCCTGGAATAGCTCGCGCGGGAGGTTCATCACCGAATCGTCGTGGTCCCCGGACAGCGGTCCGAAGTAGATGTGGCGGCGGCCGTCGAACAGGCGCTTGCCGGCCAGCAGCAGGGTGTTGTCGAGCTGGGCCGGCACCCCGTGCGTGAACGGCCCCTCGACGTGCCGCGCGCGCCGGATGTTCTGGCCCCGCCTGGTGTAGAGCAGATGCCAGTAGTCGCCGAGGCGAAACAGGTCCGGGCACTCGGGCGCTCCGGTCTGGCCCTCCAGCAGCGGCGGGTCGAGGATCAGCGGCTCCGCCGGATTCCAGGAGACCAGGTCGGTCGATACCAGCCGGCCGATGCCGGAGAAGTCCGAGTCGGCCAACCCGGCGCACAGCAGCATCCACCACTCACCGGACTCCTCGTGCCGGAACACGAACGGATCGCGGAAGTCGCGCGGATGATAGACGGCGCCGTCCGCGCCGAAGCAGTGGTCGCGGAGCTTGTACCACGTCACCAGGTCGGTGCTGGTTGCGTGGCAGATGATCTCGCCACCGTCAGGGTTCTTCGGGTTGTGGCCGGTGTAGAAGATGTGGAACACGCCGTCGTGCTCGACGACGCAGCCGGTGAACATGTCCCGGCCATCCGGGCCGAGCGGGTCGTTCGGATCCCGCTCCAGGGCGGTCGGCAGCTCGTGCCAGTGGACGAGGTCGTGGGAGACGATGTGGTCCCACGGCACCCCGCCCTCGGTGTCACAGCGGATGTAGAAGACGTGGTACTGGCCGTCGTGGAAGAACGGGATGGTGTCGCACAGCCTGCCGCGCGAGGATCGGAAGTGCAGCGGCGAGCTGGGACTGGCAGCGACCGGGACGCCGTCCGGGTGGGATCCCATCAAGCCCCCTCGGCGACCACCTTGACCGGCACGCCGGCGGCCAGCGTCAGGGTCAAGCGCTCCCCGTCCACGGCGTGCTCGGGCGCCGGTCCCCGCCCCTCGGCGCTCAGGCTGTAGAGCGCCAGCTTCCGCCCGCGAAGCCCCGGCGGCAGCGTCCACTCGCGGCGTCCGCCGCGCAGGCTGTAGCAGTACACGCCGTCGCCGAGCGGCACGAACCGGTCATCGCCGTCGGCAACCACCAGGTCGCCCCAGGTCACGCGCAGATGGTCCGGCCCGTCGATGCACACCTGCGCTTCCACGCCGCCCGCATAGCGGATCCGGGCGCCGGCGCCCTCTTCGTCCCACGACAGCATCTCGCGCTCCAGGTAGAACAGGTTGAGCAGCGATCCGAGGTAGATCCGATCCACGATGTCGTCCCAGTTGTCCAGGAACGACAAGGTCGCCCGCGTCTGCTCGTGCAGCCACGGAAAGTACTCCAGGAACTGCTCGTCGCCGAGCGAAGAGCGGCTGACCGGACGGTAGGTGATGTCCTGGTGGAAGGACTTGCAGATGCCGTAGTCCCTGGTCGTGGCACCGCCGTAGTGGTCGCCGCGGCCGCCGCCCATCACCTTGCGGTGGAAGATCTGCCGCGAGAGGTCGCTCGCGTCGTGGTGCCAGAACGCGGCGTTCAGCAGCGTCGGGTCGATCGGCAGGCCGTTGTACCCCTCGCCCGACACGCTGATGCCGCGGTCGCGCAGCCACTCGACGATCGGCAGCATGCCGCACACCAGCTCCTCGGTCACGCCGATTCCGTCCGGGTCCGCGCCCGGCACGCAGTTGGTCAGCCGGATGTTGTCCATGTGGATCGTCCGCTCCACCGGGATCACCCGCATCATCGCCTCCAGGCGGCGGAAGATCGCGCCGCTCTCCACGTCGCGGGTATGGGAGATGCCGGCGACGACCGACTCGTCCCAGGCCTCGCCGTTCTCGTCCCACACCGTGCCGTGCGGATCGTAGCGGCGGCCCAGCAGCGCCTCGTCGTAGTCCTTGCTGGTGCGGTGGGCATCGTCGATGTTCGTGTGGTAGCTGAGCAGTCCGCCCAGCTCCTTGCACGTCGCCGCCAGCGCGCGCAGCTCCTCCGGGGTGCCGATGTTGTGGTTGTACAGGTCGAGCGCCGGGTAGGCGGCTTCCGGCTGCTGGCTGTTCCAGCTGACGAGGAACACGGCCTGCGGGAGACCGTCGGTCACGTGATGGATCGAGCGGATGATCCGCTCGCACTCCTCGATGGTCGCGCTGACGCCCACCTCGGGATAGTCGCCGCTCATGTCGCAGAGGATCTTGTACCAGAGCGACGTGCGGTACACGGAATCGCCGTCGGGCAGGCGGCGGTTGAGCCACAGGCGGTAGTCGCTGGCGTCCACCCGTCCGTCCTGGTTGAGATCGCCCAGGAAGACGACATCGGCCTCCAGCGGCGGCACCGAGCGGTCGCGCACGCGATGCCGGTACTCGCCCAGGTGAATCTCGCACCGCCCCCCGGCGTTCCGGTGCGCCTGCGGAAACAGCGGGTAGTTGGAGTGCAGGAACGCGCAGACCGACTCCGGCTGGTAGAGCGCGCCGTAGATCAGCGGCACCGGCTCGACCTCGTCCCGGGCGTCGCCGACGGCGCCGTCGGCGTCGCGCAGCCACATCTTTCCCATCGCCTTGTCGTCGGGCTCCGTCGTGAACATGCGGAAGTAGCGGAACGTCGGGTCGTCGCAGACCAGCAGGGGGCTGTCCACCCACTGCAGGCTCTCGAGCGGCGCGCGCTCGTCCTCGATACCCTGCATCCGCAGCGAGAGCGTGGCGCCGGCAAGTGAGAAGGCAAGCTCGAAAGCGATCCCCTGCTCCGGGACCACGACGCGGTAGCAGCGGCCGTCCGGAATGGCTCGCGGCTCGACTTCCAGATCGTCCATGCGGTGCTCGGCGCCGTTCACGCGCAGCGTCCCGCTGCGGCTGCCGCCAAAGGCGCGGCCGGTGGGGAGGTGGCGATACCCCCGCACCAGCGGCAGGTTTCCGTCCAGCTCCACCTGCAGCTCCGGGCTCTCGAGAATCACCGTTCCGCCGTTCCTGTCGTCCTGCACGATGTGCGACCTCCTTGCGCGGCCCCTGTGTTATACGCGAACGCCGTGTCCGGCAAGTGTCATCCGCTACGGCGAGCGACCGGCCGGGCTGCTGGTATGCTGCGATACGGACGACGATGGAGTGGGCCGAGGTCGAGCGGCGGATCCGCGCGGGCGAGGATGCCGTTACCGAGTTCAAGCGCGGTGCCGGGGACATGCGGGCGGTCGGCAAGACACTGTGTGCGTTCGCAAACGGCGCCGGCGGCCTCCTGGTACTCGACATCGACGACACGGGGGCGACCGTCGGCGTCTCGGCAGACGCCGCAGCCGGCGCGTGATGACGATCTGCGCAACGCCAGCGTGACCGATGAGCTCGACGGCGTGCTGAGGCCCACGCTCTACGGGCTGATGGTGTTCGGACGCGATCCGCAGGCGTATCCGCACACGCTGAGCCTGTTCGTGCAGTGCGCCGCGTATGGCGGCACGGACCAGGCGGCCGAGGTTCTGAGCGCCGGGGAAGCAAAGGGACGGCTGGCCGATCAGGTGCACCGCGCCATGGGCTGGTTCCGCAGCCTTGGTCGCAGAGAGTCCTACGAGGGACTCCGCCGCCGGGACATTCCCCGCCTGCCGGAGCCTGCGCTGCGAGAGGCGCTGGTGAATGCGGTCATCCACCGGGACTACGCGATCAGCGGGTCGCAGGCCATGCTGGAGGTGTTCGACGACCGGATCGTCGTGACCAGCCCCGGCGCACTGCCGAACCACATGACGGTCGAGCAGGCGCGCAGCGGCGGCGTCCCGCGCTCGAGGAACGAGATGATGGCCAACGCCATGGTCGTAGCCGGCCTCATGGAACGCCGCGGGCGTGGCTGGCTGACGATGCGCCATGCCATGCGGGAGTTCAACGGCACGGAGCCCGAGCTGGCGAGCGATCCGGACAACCGCTTCGTGCGGGTTACGCTCCACCTGTAGCCTGCGACCGGCCACGGCGCTTGACCACACCGGGCCGCCGTTGCACCGTCCGGCCGGCGACTGATGGCGGTATCGATGGAAACGCGACCGGACATCCTCATTGCCGACTTCGAGGGTGACGGCTGGAGCGAGTGGACGGCCGAAGGCACCGCCTTCGGCCCCGGGCCGACGCGCGGCCCCCTGCCGGGTCAGGTGGAGGTCACCGGCTACCTCGGCGGCGGCCATGCCTCCAGCTTCCACGGCGGCGACCCGGCGCTGGGGCGGCTGATCTCGCCGCCGTTCACGGTCGAGCGCCGCTACCTGAGCTTCCTCATCGGCGGCGGCCGGCACACCTACTACGGCAACAACGACCCGGGCTACGTGGCCGTCAACCTCGTTCACGAGGGGCACGTCGTCCGCACGGCGCCGCGCAGCCAGTGGGAGCCGGACGGTTCCGACCACCTGGCGTGGGACTGGTTCGACCTTGCCGACCTGGAAGGAAAGCAGGTTCGGGTGGAGATCGTCGACCAGCACACCGGCCCGTGGGGCCACATCCTGGTCGACCAGATCGCGCAGACCGACACGCCGCCGCTCCCGCTGCCGTCGTTCGCGGGGCGCCGCTTCCGGGCCGACCACCGTTCCTCAACCTGCCCGTCAGCCTCGGTTCATCCTTTCGGGAGATACAGATCACCGGCGGAGGTCGGACGGTCGCGTCCAACACCGTGAGCCTGGCGCACGACGATCCGGACTTCTGGGTCCCGGTCGACCTGTCGGCCTGGAAGGGCATGGACCTCGCACTGCGCATCGAGGAGCTCGACGCCCCTAGCGCGCCGCCGGCCGCCGATCTGCTGGCGGCCGTGCGCATCGGCGACCGGATGATCGGCTGCGACGACCTGTACCGGGAGCCCGGCCGGCCGCTGCTTCACTACTCGCCGCGCCGCGGCGCCTCTTCGGACGCCAACGGCCTGGTCTGGTTCGACGGGGAGTGGCACCTGCACTACCAGCACGTGCCGTGCAACGTCACGCCCGGCAACTCCAACTGCAACTGGGGCTGGGGCCACGCGGTCAGCCGCGACCTGGTGACGTGGGAGGAGCTTCCCGACACGCTCTGGCCCGACGAGCGGGGCGTGGCCGTCTCCGGCTCGTGCGTGGTCGACCACCACAACTCGTGTGGCCTGGGCAGCCCCGACCGCCCGCCGATGGTGATCTTCTACACCGCCTACGGAGGCTCCAACCGGCTGTCGCACGGCCGGTCGGTGGACGTCTGCATCGTCTACAGCACCGACCGGGGGCGCACCTGGCGCCCCTACGACGGCAACCCGGTCATCCGCAACATCGACCGCGGCAACCGCGACGCGAAGGTGTTCTGGTACGCCGCCGGCGGGCACTGGGTCATGGTGCTCTACATCCACAACGACGTTCACTTCATCCTGACCTCCACGGATCTGCTGCGCTGGCAGTTCCGGAGCCAGGTGAACGGCATGCACGAGTGCCCGGAACTCTTCGAACTGCCCGTGACCGGCGAGCCGGGCACCAGCAGGTGGGTGTTCTTCGGCGCGAGCTGCGACTACTACCTGGGCACCTTCGACGGCACGCGCTTCGTGCCGGAGACGGACATCATCCGCTTCAAGTACACCGACGGCAGCCTGTACGCCTCACAGACCTTCAACGACGCGCCGGACGGCCGGCGCATCCTGGTGGCCAAGGGCCAGGTGAGCGGCCTGAATCCGATGCTGAACAGCCTCATCAGCTTCCCGATCGAGCTGACCCTGCGGCGCACGGACGAAGGCCTGCGGATCCATCAGAACCCGGTGGCCGAGCTGGACCGCCTGCGCTTCGACACCGTGAGCGTGCCTGACGGGACGATGGTGAGCCATGACACGCCGCTTTCGGTGCGGCCCGCCGGCCGGCTCCTGGACATCGAGCTGGAACTGACGCCGGCCGGCGCCGCCGCGCTCACGCTGGAAATCCTGGGGAAGGAGATCCGGCTCGACCTGCAGGCGATGGAGCTGCAGTTCCATGAGGCGCTGGAGGACAACGACGTACGGGCGCCGCTGGTCCCGGTGGACGGCCGACTGGACCTGCGGCTGATCGTCGACACGATCTTCCTGGAGATATTCAGCGCGCGCGGCCGCTACTACACGCCGGTCCGGTGTGCATTTCCTGAGGCCGCCGGCGCCGTCCGTCTGCGGACCACCGGCGGAGCCGTGCGCGTGGACCGCCTGCGCGTTCACGAGATGCAGTCGATCTGGGAGCGGCCGGCGGAGGCGGGCCCTCAAGCCTGATCTGCCAGCGTCACCTTGTAGGGCACGTACGGCGGCATCCAGTGGAAGTCGATGCGGTCGTGCCCGATCCGGTACTTCCATCGGGCGGGCAGCGCCTCGTCGTGCTCCTCGACGCCGTCGCGGGTCAACGTGACGATCCTCAAGGGCTTGCCGTGCCATTCGGCCGGCAGGACGAAGCTCTGCCGGTCGCCGACCGGTGAGTAGAGGTACAGCGCGTCTCCCAGCGGGATGCAGCGCGTGTCGTTGTCCCTGGCGATCACCATGTCGCCGCGCACGACCGTCATGGTGTGCCGGGACGTGATGTCCACGACGGTGCCGTCGTCGTACTCGATGTGGACGTCGTCCGGCCACGTGCCGCGGGCCACCACCATCTCGCGCTCCAGGAAATAGAGGTAGAGCAGCGTGCCCAGGTAGATCCGGTCGACGATGCCGCGCCAGTCCTCCAGGTAGCTGACCTCGAACTCGCGGCGCGCGTACGAGAAGTCGACGTGGATGTTCGAGCCGATCCCGTAGTCGCGGGCGTACAGCTCCCCGAAGTGTCGTCCCGGGCCGCCGCCGACCATCTTGCGGTGCAGCATCTGCCGGCCGATGAGGCCGCAGTCGTAGTGGAACCACCCCGAGAACAGCAGCGGTCCGTCGATCGGCATGCCGTTCGTCCCTTCGGTGGTGAGGCTGATCCCCTTCTCCTTCAACCAGTCCGCCATGGGCAGCAACCCGCAGTAGAGCTCCTCCAGCTCACCGATGCCGCCGAAGTCGCGGCCGGCCGTGTTGCAGATGCGGGTGTTGTCGACGTGCAGGGTCCGGGCCACGGGCACCGTGCGCATCATCGCTTCCATGCGCCGGCGAAAGTGGCCGAGCTCCCAGTCCAGCGTGTGCACGACGCCGCAGGGACGCCCGCCGTCGGACGGATCCCAGTCCATGGCGGTCATGTAGGACGGGTCCCAGTCCGGGCTGTCGGGATAGGCGTCGTCGATGTTGATGTGGTAGCTGACGGTCGTGTCGTAGCGGCGCTCGCAGTCGTCGATGGCCCGCAGCAGGCGGTGCGTGCCGCCGGCGCGCGGATTGACCTGGTCGATCGACGGGTAGCGGTCGTCGTGCCCCTGGTATTGCCAGCCGGCCATGTAGATGAGCTGGGGAAGGCCGTCGGCGATGTTGTGGATGGCGCGGACGATCTCCGTCATCTGCGGGAAGGTGGTGAACACCTGGTCGTTCTTGACGGTCACGAAAATCTTGTAGGAGATCGTCGAACGGTACAGCTCGTCGGCGTCCGGCAGGGTGCGGTTGACCCAGAGCGCCCAGTCGCTCCAGTCGATGGTCCCGTCGCCGTTGTAGTCCTGCAGGAAGACGACCTTCACGTCGAGCGGGAACATCGTCCGCGAGCGCACCCGGTAGCGGTAGTCGTTGAGGGCGACCGAGTAGCCGCCGGGGCCGTTGGCATGGCGCTCCGGCAGCAGCGGGAAGTTGCTGTGCACGAAAGCGCATAGCTTGTCGGGGTGGTAGACGCAGCCGCGTATCACGTCGCACACGGCCGGGTCGCCGCCGGCCGGGTCGCCGCCGACCGAGCCGAAGTGCTCCCGCCACCACTTCTTGCCGTTGTCGCTGGGCTCGGAAGCCGAGATGCGGGCGTAGCGCCAGTCCCGGTCACCTACCTGCAGCAGCGGCGAGCCGCCGAAGCCGAGCATGTCGAGCGGGCCGGAGACGCCGTCGATCCGTAGCCGCAGGCAGTCGGCCTCCAGGTCGAACCGGTAGTCGAACGAGATGTCGCCGCAGGTGACGTGAAATGCTGCCGAGGTGGCGGTTGCGGAGCACTCGAGGGCGAGTTCGCTCCACGCCACCGCGGCGCCGTCGATCACGAGCGGCGTGGCGTCCGGATCGCCGAGCAGCGTCTGGCCGGTGGCGAGATGGGTGTACGACGCGACGACGGGAATCCCGTCGTGGAGCTGCACGCGCAGCGTTTCGTTCTCGAGCAGCATGCGTCAGGCCTGCGCCGGCTCGACCGCCGGCTCCGCCAGCGTCACCTTGTAGGGCACGTAGGTGGCCATCCAGTGGAAGTCGATGCGGTCGTGCTTCACGTGGTAGTGGGAGTCAGCCGGCAGCGCGAAGTCGTGCTCCTCGACGCCGTCCCGCGACAGCATGACGATCCTCAGCGACTTGCCGTGCCACTCCGGCGGCAGGCCGAAGCTCTGCCGGTCGCCGACCGGTGAGTAGATGTACAGCGCATCGCCCAGCGGGACGCAACGCGTGTCGTTGTCCCTGGCGATCACCATGTCGCCGCGCTTGACGGTCATCGTGTACCGGGAGGTGATGTCCACGACGGTGCCGTCGTCGTACTCCATGTGGACGTCGTCCGGCCAGGTCCCGCGGCACACCACCATCTCGCGCTCCAGGAAGTAGAGATAGAGGAGCGAGCCCAGGTAGATCCGGTCGACCATGCCGCGCCAGTCCTCGACGTAGCTGACCACGACGTCCCGGCGCCCGTAGGCGAAGTCGACGTGGATGTTGGAGCCGAGCGCGTAGTCGCGGGCGTACAGCTCGCCGAAATGGCGGCCGGCGCCGCCGCCGACGATCTTGCGGTGCAGCATCTGCCGGCCGATGAGCCGGCAGTCGTAGTGGAACCACCCGGAGAACAGCAGCGTCCCGTCGATGGGCATGCCGTTCGTCCCCTCGGTGGTGAGGCTGATGCCCTTCTCCTTGAGCCACTCCGCCATGGGAAGCAGCCCGCAGTAGAGCTCCTCCAGCTCGCCGATGCCGTCGAAGTCGCGGGCGACTGTGTTGCAGATGCGGGTGTTGTCGACGTGCAGGGTCCGGGGCACGGGCACCATGCGCAGCATCCCTTCCATGCGCCGCCGGAAGTGGCCGAGCTCCCAGTCCAGCGTGTGCACGACGCCGCATGGCTTGCCGCTCTCGGCGGACATGTACGAGGGATCCCAGTCCGGGCTCGCCGGATAGGCGTCGTCGATGTTGATGTGATAGCTGACGGTCGTGTCGTAGTCCCGCTCGCACTCGTCGATGGCACGCAGCAGGCGGTGCCTGCCTCCGGGCCGCGGGTTGATGCGGTCCATGGTCGGATAGTTGTCGTCGTGGCCCTGGTTCTGCCAGCCGACCAGGTAGATGAGCTGCGGGATGCCGTCGGCGACGTTGTGGATGGCGCGCACGATCTCCATCATCTGCGGGTAGGTGGTGAACACCTGGTCGTTCTTGAGCGTCAGGAAGATCTTGTAGGAGATGGTCGACCGGTACAGCTCGTCGGCGTCCGGCAGGGTGCGGTTGACCCAGAGCGCCCAGTCGCTCCAGTCGGTGATGCCGTCGCCGTTGTAGTCCTGCAGGAACACCACCTTCACGTCCAGCGGCCACATCGTCCGCGAGCGCACCCGGTAGCGGTAGTCGTTGAGGGCGATCGAGTAGCCGTCGGGGCCGTTGGCATGGCGCGCCGGCAGCAGCGGGAAGTTGCTGTGCACGAAGGCGCACAGCCGGTCGGGGTGGTAGACGCAGCCGTGCATCACGTCGCACGCGTCGCTGTCGCCGCCGACCGCGCCGAAGTGCTCCCGCCACCACTTCTTGGCGATCTCCCTGTCCTCCTCGAACGAGATGCGGGCGTACCGGTACTCCCGGTCGCTCACCTGCAGCAGCGGCGAGCCGCCGAAGCCGAGCGTGGCGAGCGGCCCGGAGATGCCGTCGATGCGCAGCCGCAGGCAATCGGCCTCCAGGTCGAGCCGGTAGTCGAACGAGATGTCGCCGTGGGTGACGTGAAACGTGGCGGAGGTCGCCGTTGCGGAGTGATCGATGGTCAGCTCATTCCATGCGACCGCGTCGCCGTTGATCGTCAGTGGCGTCGCGCCCGGGTCCCCGAGCAGCGTCTGGTCTGTGGGAAGGTGGGTGTACGACGCGACGACCGGGATCCCGTCGTGAAGCTGTACGCGCAGCGCGTCGTTCTCAAGCAGCATGCGTCAGGCTCCCGCCGCGCAGGAGTCGCGTGATCTTGTCCTCATCGACGAATTGGAACACGATGGCTTGTCGATGGGCAACGCGGCGGCGACGGAGGGGCTGACGGCGTACCGCCGCACCGTGGACGCGCTGCGCCGCGAGGTGCGGGCCGATCCCTGGTACCCTCGCTACCACCTGGCGGCTCCGTTCGGCGCCGCCGGGGACACCCACCCCATCCACGCCGGCGGACGCTACCACCTGACCTACCAGCACAGCTACTCGCCGGACTTCCGGGCCATGCCTGGCCCCTGCCAATGGGGCCACGTGGCCAGCGCCGACCTGGTCACCTGGACGCACTACCCGCCCGCACTCACCTCCCCCGAGCACGGCGTCGCCGCGGACCGCCACCTCTGGTCCGGCAACCTGATCGCGCACGAGGGCAAGGTGTACGCCTTCTACACGATCGAGAACCGCGACGTGTACCTGGCGGTCAGCGACGGGGAGGACCTGCAGGGCTTTCGGGCGCACCACGCCAACCCCGTCGCCACGCTCCCCGCCAACCATGAAGACCTGGGCATCCCCTACGACCCGGAGCGCGCCGACGAGCACCTGATGGGCATGCGCGATCCGTGGGTATGGCGCGACGGCGACGGCTTCCTCATGTCCGTCGGCTCCGGGCGCCGGGGCAAGGCCGGCTCCCTGGTGCTACTGTTCGAGTCGTCCGACCTGTACGAGTGGCGCTACCGCGGCATCCTGTGGTCGGCCGACGACCCCGAGCGGGAGGGCATCTACTTCGAGTGCCCGTGCGTGTGGCCGCTCGACGACGGCCGGCACCTGCTCAGCAACCTCGCCCACCGCCAGTACATGGTCGGCACGATCCGGGACGGCCGCTTCGTCGAGGAGCGGCGCGGCTTCGCCGATCACGGCCACAACTTCCTGGTCTCGGTCCTGACCCGCGACGACGCGGGGCGGCTGTTCATGTGGGGCTGGATCCCGGACAAGCAGCGGCGCACGCAGGACCCGGACATCCGCTGGTCCGGCGTGTTCACGGTGCCGCGGCAGTTCATCCCCAACCCGCAGGGCACGTTCGACGTCGTGCCCGCCCGCGAGATCACCGCGCTGCGCCGCAACCACCGCCGGTGGGCCGACCGCACGTTCGCCGTCGGCGAGGTCTGCGAGCTCGGCGTCCTGGGCTCGTCGGTGGAGATCGCGCTGGCCGTGGATCCGGGCTCGCCCGACGATATCGAGTACAAGGACTTCTCCTGCGGCCTGCGCATCGCCGACGGACCGTTCGTCTGCGAGGTGACCTACTCGACCGCCGACGGGCAGCTCCGCATGCTCACGCCGGACAACGAGTACACCGCGCCGGTCGGGCTCGAAGCCGGCGCGGAGGTACGGCTGCGGGTGTTCGTGGACGCGTCGGTGCTGGAGGTGTTCGCCGGCGACGGCGTGCCGATGGCCAACCGCATCTACCCGCCGGCCCCGGACCGGCTGGCGTATCATTTCTTCGTGCGCGGCGCGCCGATCGACTCCAAGCACGTGGTGAGGCTGCGGTACCTGGACGCGTGGGATCTGGACGGCATCGACAGCGGCGAGGACCACTTCACCGAACGGATCACGCCGACCGCCCACTACGTGCGCAAGGGGCGTGACTGAACCCATGGCCGACAGGACGGCAATCGACCGCGCGGCGCCGATCGTCCGCGTACCGCTGATGCGGCGGTTCAGGGGGCAACTCCAGTTGCAGCTCATGACCCTGCCGGGGGTGCTGTTCCTCCTCATCTTCGCCTACCTGCCGATGATCAGCCTGATCATCGCCTTCCAGGACTTCAAGATCCTGATGGGCTACTTCGCCAGCCCGTTCGTGGGACTCAAGCACTTCTCCTGGGCGCTCACCGATCCGGAGTTCTATCCCGCGTTCCGGAACACCGTCCTGCTCAGCCTCTACGGACTGGTGCTCGGCTTCCCCGCGCCCATCCTGCTGGCGCTGCTGATCAACGAGATCCCCCGCGCCGGATTCAAGCGGGTGGTGCAGACGACCAGCTACCTGCCGCACTTCATCTCCTACGTGGTCACCGCCTACCTGTTCATCCTGCTGCTCGACCGCCGCGGCATCGTCAACGACGTGTTGGTGGCCGTCGGCCTGGTCGACGAACCGGTGCTGTTCTGGACGAAGCCCGAGTACTGGCGGCTGCTGGCGACGATGGTGAACGTCTGGAAGAGCATGGGCTGGAGCGCCATCCTCTACCTGGCGGCGATCGCCGGCATCGACGAGCAGCTCTACGAGGCGGCGATCATCGATGGCGCGGGACGGCTGCGGCGCGCCTGGCGGATCACCCTGCCGAACATGACCGGCCTCATCGCCGTGCTGCTGATCCTGAGCATGGGAGGGCTGGTGCGCGCCGGCCTGGACACGTCCTACCTGCTCGGTAACCTGTTCACCCGCGAGACCTCGTACGTGCTGGAGTACTACGTCCTGGAGATGGGGCTGGAGCTCGGCCGCTACTCGTTCGCCACCTCGGTCGGCCTGATGCAGTCGCTGCTGGCGATGATCCTTGTGGTCATCACCAACTGGCTATCGGGCCGTATCAGCGGCAGGAGCCTGTTCTGATGGCGCTCGCACGCATGGCCCAGTCGAGGGAGGACCGCGTCATCAACCTGGTGGTGGTCGCGTCGGCGCTGATCGTGCTCTTCGTCACCCTCTACCCCTTCTACTACGTCATCCTGCGCTCCCTTAACGAGGGGATCGACTCGGCCAAGGGCGGGCTGTTCCTGTTCCCGCGCCGCCCGACGCTGACCAACTACCGCGTCGTGCTGGGCGATCCCCTTATCGGCACCGCGTTCCTGGTGACGATCCTGCGCACGGCGGTGGGCACGGTGACCGCCGTGTTCTTCACGGCCATGGTCGCCTACGGGCTCTCCAAGAGGCACCTCGTCTTTCGCAAGACCTACTCGATGATCGGCCTGGTCACGCTGTTTTTCTCGGGCGGACTGATCCCGACCTACTTGCTGTACCGAGCGATAGGCCTGCTCAACACGTTCTGGGTCTACATCGTCCCCGAGCTGTTCGCCTACTATCACGCGCTCCTGTTCATGGCGTTCTTCCGGGAGCTGCCCCAATCTCTGGAGGACTCGGCGAAGGTCGACGGCGCCGGCGATTTCCGCATCTTCGTGAGCATCATGCTGCCGCTGTCCAGGCCTGTGCTGGCGACGATCGCCCTGTTCGTGGGCGTGTTGCACTGGAACGACTGGTTCGCGTCCGCGTACTTCGTGTTCAACCAGAAGTGGTGGACGGTGCCGACGATCCTGATCAAGACCATGTCGAGCCTGGAGGCGTTCTACCGGATGGCCTCCGCCCAGTCGCAGAGCATCCAACCCGGCGCGGAGAGGGTCACCTCCGAGATGCTGGTGACCATGGAATCGATGAAGTACGCCACGATCGTGGTCACCGTGTTTCCGATCACCATCGCCTACCCGTTCCTGCAGCGCTACTTCGTGAAGGGACTGCTGGTCGGCCACATCAAGGCGTAGTCCCCTCGCCACAGCGACCCGCCGAATCCGTGCACGAACTCTGGTACGACGCTCCGGCGGCCCTCGATCGGCCGGTCTCCGACCGCGATCGGCCCGCGCGCGGCTGGAGCGCCGCCCTGCCGCTCGGCAACGGCCGTCTGGGCGCCATGATCTACGGCGGCATCGGGCGTGATCAGGTGCTGCTCAACGAGAAGACGATCTGGGCCGGGCCGCCGGTGCCGGTCATGCAGCCGCACGCGCGGCGTCACGTCGCGGAGCTCCGGCGCCTGCTGTCCGCCGGCCGCCACTTCGATGCGGAACGCTACTGCCAGCGCCATCTCCTTGCCCCGCGCATCTCGCCGCGCAGCTACCAGCCGGCCGGCTACCTGTCGATGGACCTCGGCCACGGGCAGGCAGCCGTGAGCGACTACCGCCGGCGGCTCGACCTGCGCACCGCGGTCGCCACGGTGGAGTACCGGTGCGCGGGCGTCCGCCATCGCCGCGAGGCGTTCGCGTCGGCCGCGGACGACGTCGTGGTGCTGCGCCTCGATGCCGACGACCCGTGCGTCGGCGCCACCTTCGCGCTGCAGCACCCGACCGGCGCGAACGGCGTCACCGATCTCCGCTCCGGCGCCGAGCTGGTGATGACGGCCCGCGCCGGCCACGACGGCGAGCACCCCGGAGTCCGCTTCGCGGTCGTCGTCCGCATAGTCGTCGACGGGGACGACGCCCCGGTCGAAACGCCCGGGTCGCTGCGGGTCCGGAGCGCTCGTTCCGTGACGGTCCTGGCCGCCATCGCCACGGACTATCGGCTCGATGACCCTTCGCGCCCGCTGCCCGACGACCTGACGGCCGCGTGCCGGCAGCGGCTCGACGACGCTGCCGGCCGGCCGTATGAGGAGCTGCGCGCGCGTCACGAATCGGACCACGGACGCCTGTTCGGCCGGGTGGACCTGCAGCTTGCGGTCGACGCGGGCGGGGACCGGGCCACGGACGCGCGCGTGAGCGCCGCGGCAGCCGGCGTGTCGGACCCCGGGCTGCTCCTGCTCTACTTCCACTACTGCCGCTACCTGTTCATCGCCGCGTCCAGGCCCGGCACGCTGCCGGCAAACCTGCAGGGGGTGTGGAACCCGCTGCTGCGCGCTCCGTGGCACTCGGACTACCACCTCAACGTCAATCTGCAGGAGGCCTACTGGCTCGCCGAGCCGCTGGCGCTGCCGGAGTGCCACGAGCCGCTGTTCCACCTCACCGAACGCCTGCGAGTGGCCGGCGGACGGGCGGCGCGGGAGCTGGGATGCCGGGGGTTCTTCGCCGGCGTCGACACCGACGCGTGGGGATACGCGGCGGTGTACGGGGAGCCGCTCTGGGGGATGTGGCTGATGGGCGCCGCGTGGTGTGCCCAGCACATGATCGACCACTACCGCTATACGCAGGACCGGGCGTTCCTGTCGGAACGCGCCTACCCCGTGCTCAGGGAGTGCACGCTGTTCCTGCTCGACTGGCTGGCGGTGGACCCGGACGACGGCACGCTGGTGTCCGGACCGGGCGCATCGCCGGAGAATCGGTTCCTCGACGCGAGCGGCCGCGCCTGCAGCCTGTCGATGGGCTGCGCGTGCGACCAGGAGACCATCTGGCACACGTTCGACGGCTTCATCGAGGCCGCCGAGGTCCTGGAGATCGACGACGGCCTGCTGCACCAGGTCCGTGCCGCACGCGACCGGTTGGCGCTGCCGGCGGTGGGCGGCGACGGCCGGCTGCGCGAGTGGCGTCACGAGCCCGCGGAGGCGGAGCCCGGCCACCGCCATGTCTCCCACCTCTACGGAGTGATGCCCGGCTACCGGGTGCAGCCGGACCGGGACCCCGTGCTGGCGGAGGCGGCGCAGCGCTCCGTCGAGCACCGGCTGCGCCACGACTACGATGCGCAGGGATGGAGCCTTGGCTGGGTCGCCGCCATCCTGGCCCGGCTGCGCCTGGGCGATCGAGCGCTGGAGCTGATCGAGCGATCGTTCGCCCGCAAGCTCTACCCGAACCTGTTCGTGGACGCCCACGGGCAGGTCCAGGTCGGCGACATGATGGGAGTCGCCGCCGCGATCACGGAGATGCTGCTGCAGAGCCATGCCGGCGTCATCCACCTGCTGCCGGCGCTGCCGGCCGCGTGGGCAGACGGCTCCTTCCGCGGCTTCCGCGCGCGCGGCGCCTGTTGGGTAGATGCCCGCTGGCGCGGCGGCGTGCTCACCGAAGCGGTGATTCGCGCGGACCGCGGCGGCCGGTGCCGCGTTCGCTACGGCAGCACCGTGAAGAACCTGCAGACCAGGGCGGGCGGCAGCTACACCCTGCGCTTCCCGGACGGCGCCGCGGTGCAGATCAGTCGGTCGTCGTGACGCCGCTCGCGGTCGCGGGGTCCCACTCCACCGTGCGCTCCGCCTGATACGGCGACGGCTGCCAGTCGTTGCCGGAAATGGTCACCCGGCTGGAAAGCTCCACCCAGATGGAGCCGCGTTCGGGATTGTTCTGCGCTCGCGAGGTGGGATTGCTGAACGTGTTGCCACGCACCGTCACGTCCCGCGCGGAGCTTATGATCATGGCCCTGCGCGGGTAGTCCACGAAGCGGTTGTTCTCGAAGAGAAGGTCCCGGAAGATCGGGTAGGCGGTGCGAAAGAGGGAACCCGAGTCGCCGATGGTGCTGGTGGGGTTGGGCGAGCCCTGCGGAGTCACCGGCACCCCCGCGGGCAGGAACGCGCTGAGGTACACCACCGCCTTGCCCCAGTCGTTGACGTCGCAGGTGTCGAACGTGTTGTCGCGGACGATCAGGTCCTCGACCCCCATTCCCTCCGACCACATGCCGAGGCTGGCGCCGGTCTCGATCTGCACCGCGGCACCCTGGTTCCGGTAGAACCGGTTGCCTTCCACCAGTCCGTGGCACGCCTGCAGCAGGACGCCGCGCGCGCGGTTCTCGTGGAAATGGTTGCCGCGGATCAGGTAGTGGGAGCTGTCGTAGCGGCGGTTGAACAGGATGGTCTGCGGATCCAGGTTCGGCGGCAGCACGTCGGCGAAGGCCAGCTCGCACTCGTCGTCCGGCAGGTAGCGGACGTCGGTGACGTGGCTCGCGAACCCGGTGGGCGACAGGTCGGGACGGCGGAGTTCGACCGGATCTCCCGCGTGCAGCGGCCGCGCGTCCTCGCGGACGTTGCGCGCGATCAGCGATTGGCGCCGCACGTCGCGCAAGCCCATCGAGATGTTGTCGTGGATGTTCAGGCAGTCGTCGCCGTGGAAGCTGAAGTCGCAGCCCTCGAGCCTGCAGAACCCGCGGCTCTGGGCCAGGTGCATGCCGTCCGAGGTGGTGGTGATGCGGCGGGTGGCGCCCGGTCGCAGGGCGATCCTGCAGCCCACCGCCTCCCAGTTGGCGGTGTCGCCGTGGACGATGAAACCGGCCCCGGGCGCCGAGTGGACGGTGATGCGCTGCAGCGACAGGTGGCGGCAGTCGCTGATCGTGAACGCGGGAGAGTCGTGCAGGAAGTGCCGTACCAGGTACACGGATCCCGGCGTGAACAGAAGCTCGGACACGGCGTCCAGATCGAGGTGGCAGCGCAGCACGTTGGCGCCGGCCTTGCGCACCCGGCTGAACCCGCGCCCGTGCTCCCTGCCCCCTTCGCACCCCGGCGTGAGCCGCTGCGGGTCCAGCGCGTTCATGGTGGCGAACGTCATGTCGGCGTCGACGGTGTCGTGCTCGGTGAACTCCAGGTCGACCCAGTCGCGCGTCGGTCCGGTACCGCGCACGTGGGCCACGCTGGCCAGCGGCGCCGTACCCCAGTCCCAGTCGACCACCAGGTCCCGCAGGACCACGCGCCGGCAGTCGGAGACGTGGACGAAGTCCTCGTCCCTGCTGAAGATCAGCTCGGCGCCGTTGCCGTCGAGCGTGAAGTCCTCCAGGCCGCGCAGGCAGAGGGGACGCGCCGTCGCGAAGCGGTAGATTCCCGGGGGAACGCTCAGCGTGGAGACTCCCCGTTCGCGGCTGTCGTCGAGCGCCTTCTGGAAGGCGCCGTAGTTGTCGGCGGCGGCCGGATCGGCGCCGTAGTCCCGGACCGACGCCCGTTTCTCGCGAAGCGGGGCGGGCGCGGTCACGGGGACGGTCAGTTCCTCTGCTCGCATTCCTCTCTCATCCCAATTGGGAGACGAGCCCAATTAATGAGAAGGGCACGCCGGCTGTTTGTACCGGCGTGCCCTTTGCGACGACCGAGCGTCGCTGGTCGTGACGAATGGTCACGCCCCCCGGGGGGCGCGACGGTTTACATACCCAGGTTGGCGCGGTAGATGCTCGTCGCCTCGGCCTCGAACTGCGCGAGTCCGGCCTGACCGGCCTTCTCCTGGAACTCCGCGATCAGGCTGACCGCCTCGGCCTCGCTGTCAGCGAAGACCATGCGGGCGAAGTAGTCCTCGAACAGCTTCTCCACCCGCTCGCGGATGATGCCGATGTCGCTGTCACCGCGGATCGGGACGTACAGCTCGGGACCGGCCGTGAAGTAGGGTGACATCATCTCGACGAAGGCGACGTCGTTCGGACTCGGTCCATTCTGCCAGCGGGGTGCGCCCAGCTTGATGCCGTCCAGGGTGATGATCGGCGGCAGATGTACCCCGGCCGTAATCATGTTGGTCCAGTCGGCATTGACCATCTCCAGGAACTCCGGGAACCAGGTCGGCAGCCCGTCCGGGAAGAGCGGGGTGACGTAGTTGTCAGCATTGTACGAGAAGTGGGGGCCGTTCACCGGGTCACCGGTCCAGGCCTCGCCCTCGACACCGACGGACGTGTCCACGAACCCCTCGGGGCTGGCGTAATACTGGACGAAGCGGATGGCGCGATCCGACTTGTCCGACGCGGTCGGGAACAGGTCGGCCATCCACGGCGTGCGCCACAGGCTGTAGGCATAGGTGTCCCACGGAGGCAGCACGTAGCGCGTGGTGCCGGTCTCGCCTATGGGCATGGCCTGCCCGGGGGGACAGTCGTTGGTCATGATCACGATGACGTTGCCGGCCACCCATTCCTCATGGACCTCGGACGTCCAGATGAGCGCCTCCTCCGGGTACAGGCCCTCACGCGCCAGCTTGTTCATGAACTTGATCGCCTCCGGGAACGCCGGGTGGCTGGTGTAGTACTTGATCTCCTTGGCGTCGGGGTCGGCGTAGTAGTTGCCCCACGTGTGGTTGGTGCCGAAGTGGTAGGTGAACCACGCGTGCTTGGTGTTCTTGTCGCCCAGGACCGGGATCTTGTCCGGATGGTTCGCCGCCATGGCCTTGACCGCTTCATAGAACTGGTCGGCGTTGCGGATCTCCGGCGCGCCGATCTCGTCGAAATAGTCCTGGCGCACGCCGAAGCGCGGCAGCCAGCACGGAATCGCGAACCCGACCTCGGCCGCTATGGCGGCGTCCTTCGCCCCCAAGTTGCCGCCGAATGCCAGCCGATAGGTCTTGCCGTCGGTGTGCGCGTAGGTGCCGCCCAACAGCTCCGGGCCGATGGCGTCGTCCAGGTAGGTGCGGAAGCTCGGCGCATGCGCATCGATCAGCTCATTGATGTCATGGACCAGCCCGGCGTCCATCAACTGCGGCACGCCCGGATTGTTCCAGTCGACGACCATCAGGTCCGGCCAGTCGTTGCTGGCGATCATGAGGTTGATGTCCTGGCCCGTCGAGTCGTCCTCGGGCGGCTTGCGGATTTCCAGGTTGACGCCGGTCTTCTCGGTGACGAGCTCGGCTCCCCGGCCCTCCCACGGCTGGAACCAGCCGCGGTCCGAGTAGACCTTCAGCGTCACGGACGACGTGTCCATCATCCAGTCGTCGGCGAACACGGGTGCGGCGGCGCACAGCATGCTCGCCACGACTGCGAATACCACGGTTCTTCTCATCGCAAATCTCCTTCTGAGAGCGTAGTGGAATCGGCGTCTCGCCGCGAGACGCCCTTGTGGTACGCCCACGGTACCGCGATTCTGCGTGCCGGCACAACCGACCGTAGCGACGGCCGGCGGTACTGGTTCATCGACGAGATCACCGGCATCACCGACGGCTGACCCGAACGGATCAAGTGGCTGCGCGACAACGATGCCCGCTTCCGCACGGACACGGTCGTGCTCGCCGGCTCGTCGGCCGCCGATCTCACCGCGTCAGTGAAGGCGCTCGCCGGCAGGCGCGGCACGGCCAGCGATCCCGACCACGCGCTGCTGCCGATGGGATTCCGCACCTTCACGCGCCTGCTCGCGGACGAGCCGGTTGGGCCGACATCGGTCCGCTGCGAGCGACCGACCTGACCCCGCGCCTGCTGGCCGAAGCCGCGCACGCCCTGGCAACTTGGCTGGACATGCTGGTCGATGGGTGGGAGGCATACCTGCCCGTAGGTGGTTTCCCGGGTGCCGTGTCGAGCTACCTGAGCGCCCGTGAGGATGCTCCGTCGTTGGTTCGGGGTTGGTCGACGTCGTTCACGGCGACGCGATCCGGCGCGCCGACTGGTCGCGCGCACGGACCGCCGCCTTCCTGCAGCGGATTGCGCAAGGCCTGTGTGCCCCGGTAAACGCTTCTGCCGTGGCTGACGACATCGATGCCTCCTTGTCTGGCGTACGCCGGCGACTCGACGAGCTGCGGGAGGCGTCGTGGCGTGGCCGTGCTACCAGGAGGATGGGCTGCGGCGAAGCTGAGTGCCGGGGCGACGCTGGCGTCCTGTCCGAGCAGCAGCTCGGAATGGCGCTCTTGCGCAGCTTCGAGCGTGATCGACCGGGAAGCTACCTCGGCTTCGATCGCGTGCTGTACCATCGAACGCGAACCCGTCGAGATCGACTTCGTGAGCGTCGAGCCCGGCGACTGCTCATCGAGTCGAAGTACGTCGACGGCCGTTGGCGGCGGGACGCGCACACGCTGCGTGCCTCACGCGGCCGCGCCATCGTCGCCACGCGCTCGGAGCTCAACCTCGACGATCCCGATGTCCTCACCCTGCCGGCGGCACTGCTGGCTGGCTGCTCGACAGTTGACGGAGCCCGCAATACATTTCACGAGGCCAGCAGGAGCTTTCGATACTGCAACATCGACTCTACATGCACGAACGAACCGTTCACCGTACGGTCGACTGACGACATCCAATCGACGAGGTAGGTAAGGACCATCATGCCACCTACGATCACGCCCAGATTGATCGAACTCACCTACGAAGCGGCACTCAAATCATACTGGAGAAAGAAAGCTCTGCGGATGTTTCTTCGCACATCCTCTGTCAGCGACAGTTATCTCTCTTCATGGGCGGAAGATGAGACCAAGAGGGTGTTTCTGGACCGCCTATTTGAAGAGCTGCAAACCTTCGACGATGGAAAGTCAGCTATCGCCAAGATGGCCAAGAGCTTATCGGAACAGACAACCTTCCCCGACCTCAGGAACTGGGAGGACTCCAAACAGAAGATTGCAGAAGCCCAAATAGCCGTACACGAACTGGGAACCTATCTCAGGCAACAGAGCGATGCAGCGAAGTCGGAGCAGACCAGAAAAGACACTCAAAGACGCGCGCAGGAAGCGGCTTCCAAGCTTCAACGTTCTATTTCTGACAGACAGGAGCTCCAAAGAAAGCTAGATGAACTTCGGAAGCAGATTGGCACTCCAGAGGGCGGATTTGCCTTCGAGAAGTGGTTCTACGACTTCCTTGATTATTCGGACATTGCGAATAAGCGGCCATACCGCAGTCGTGGCCGTCAGATAGACGGCTCGGTGACACACGATGGCACAACGTATCTTGTAGAATTGAAGTTCACCGAAGCGCAGTCCGATGCGACTGACATAGACTCCCTCAAGTCAAAGGTTGAGAGCAAAGCCGACAACACGATGGGCATATTTCTATCCATGTCGGGGTACTCGAAGGTTGCGGTGGACGAGGCATCGGGCCGGCGCTCAACTCTCCTGTTGTTGGATCATGGACACGTTTACTTGTGCCTCCTGGGTGCACTTGACTTTGGAGATATTATTTCCAGAGTACGACGGCACGCATCTCAAACAGGAGAGTCCTACTTGCCTACGGGTAGATTTGGCGATTGAACTCTATACACTCTCCTTCTGATCTTCGGCGACCGATCAGCAGGGCTGTGTAGGAGATTCTATGGTGCCACCATCGGACAGCGGCATTCGCGCGAGTGGGTAGGGGCGGGTACGAGACCACGTGAACGGCGATGGTCGAAGCTCAGTGGGCAACCGGCAGGGAGGGCTGATCGACGGTCGGGCCGGTGTGTTCTCGTGGCGGTTGCCTTGTACACTTAGGTGACCCTGCTCACGGAGCTCAAGGGTTTCCGCGTGCGATATGGAGCATCGCTTGAGAGACGGCCCGTGCCGGCGTGCGAAGAGACCCTTCCATTGCCGTCGCACGATTCGAAGCGGTCGAGAACGCCCGCCGGATCAAGATTGTCGTTCCCGATTACGGCGCATAACCGCATGCAGCCCCTTCCGAAGGCCAAGCGACCGCTTGTGCCGGCCTGCTCCGCATCGATCGGGCACCGTAGTGGACGCTTCACCCCCAGCCCGCATACCATGGGAAAAACGCGCTCCGACCCGGAGCAGCGGGGACACGGGGGTACTGTCATGGCGCGGAGCGACCTCCTCGTTTCGCTGGTGAAGGCCGGATCGAGCGGTGACGCGACGCGCGCCCGCTCCGTCACGGAAGCGATCATCGCCGAGGAACGCGCAAAACGTCACAATGTGCTCGCTGAGCGACTGACGGAGGCGATGCATGTGAACGGCGCCAGTCCCGCCACGGCGAGATTCGCCGGCCATGGCCAGCGTCATCGGGAGTTTCTTCTTGAGTTGACGCCTCGCCGCCGGATCGAGGATCTGATTCTCTCCGATCTTGCACGGCGGGCATGCGACGAGTTGATCGAGGAGCAGCATCGGGCAGCACTCCTGCGGGCGCATTCGCTGGAGCCCCGACATCGTATGTTGCTGGTCGGACCTCCCGGCAACGGCAAGACGTCCCTCGCAGAGGCCATCGCGGAAGCGTTGGCGGTGCCGTTCTTCGTGGTGCGCTACGAAGCGATGATCGGCAGCTTTCTCGGGGAAACCGCCACGCGCCTGAAGCGTGTCTTCGACTACGCCAGCACGACCCCCTGCGTGCTGTTCTTCGACGAGTTCGATGCGGTGGGCAAGGAGCGCGGCGACCTTCACGAGACCGGAGAGATCAAACGGGTGGTTACGTCGTTGCTGATGCAGGTTGACGATCTGCCCAGCTACACCGTGGTCGTAGCCGCCACCAACCACGCCGAACTGCTTGACCGCGCTGCGTGGCGCCGGTTCCAGGTGCGCCTCCTGCTTAACCCGCCGACAAGGCGGAACCTGACTGCGTATATCGCACGGTTCGCCGCTACCCTTGACGAGCCGCTTGGCCGGACACCCGATACGATTGCCAAGACCCTAGGCGGCATCAGTTACGCGGAAGCTGAGGAATTCTGTCGCGACGTGCGCCGCCGCCGCACCCTCGCGATGGGAGAGCAGCCGCTCAAGGCCATCGTTGCCGAGCGGTTGAAGCTGTGGGCCGAGCGCTCGCGCGCATCCGCACGCCAGGAGACATCGGATGGCGGAGTTTCCGTTACTCCCGATCCCCACTCCTGAGCTTGATCAACGTCCGCCGGGACCAAGAGGCAGAAGCAATCTGCACTTGCCGGATCGGGCTCGGCAGGGCGAGCGGCTCCAACCGGTCTTTCGCCGCCTCCGTTCGGTGTTCGAGGAAGGGCGTGACCCGCTGACGCTCCTTGACGACCCTGCCGGCATTGCACCGGAGCGAGCGCTGGTCCTGGAAATCGCGGGAACGATTGACCAGTTTCACAACGCGGTAGAGCGCGTACGCGGACTGGAACTGCTCGGTGACGAGGAAACGGAGTTCGAAGCGGACGTCGACTTCGCCGTTCGCGACACCCGAACGGATCGTATCGGCGAACGCCGCCTTGACAAGCCGGTAGGCGGTCGGCTCTACCTCGCGATGCCGGACACACGCGCACTGCGCGAGTTGGTCAGCCTTTGGGATCACTACCAGGCCGGCCATCGGCCCGAATCAGGCTTCGCGCCATGGTACGACGTGTTTCGTCAGCTTTACCGACTCCGCCCCTGGGGTCCGATAGACCGCATTCCAGAAGAGACCATCAACTACCTCATCAGATACCTCGCTGACCGTCCCGACTCCGCCGTACGAGTGGAGATCGAACTGTGGTGCTATCAGAGCAGCGATCGCCAGCGGCACTCCAATCGTCGTTTCGATGACGCTCTCCGTAGCGCTGGTGGTGAGGTAGTTGAGCGATCGTCCATACCCGAGATCGCCTACGAAGCGATGCTGGTCGATCTGCCGCCGGGCGAGATTCGCCCTCTGATCCGACGACAGGAAGTCTCGCTTGCGATCTGCGACAGCATCATGTTCGTCCGGCCGCAGTCGACGGCTCGCTTCCCAACGCCCGTGACGACTCTTGGTGCTGGCGGGGAAGCTGATGAACCCCCAGAGGAACACATCCCACCGATCGCGGCCGTGTTCGATGGCGTCCCTGTTCAGCGACACCGGCTGCTGGATCGGCGCCTGCAGTTGGACGACCCCGATGGCCTCGACTCCCTGAGCGTTGTCTCCGAACGACGCCATGGGACAGAGATGGCGTCCCTCATCCTGCACGGCGACCGCAACGTTGGAGGTCAGCCGTCGCTGCCGCGTTTGCTTTTCTTCCGTCCCGTCCTTTACGCGCCGGGCGACGGATCGCCGGAGCAACCTCAGTCGAATCGTCTTCTCATCGACACGATCTATCGAGCCGTCCAGCAAATGAAAATCGGCGACTCCGAGAGCAACGCTGCCGCCCCTGAGGTGTTCATCGTCAATCTCTCTCTCGGTGACGAGAATCGTCCATTTACGGGACCGATGAGCCCGTGGGGCCGGCTGCTCGACTATCTCGCCGAACGGTTCGGGATCCTGTTTGTAGTCAGCGCCGGAAACATCTTCGACTCTTTGCCTATTCCCACTTTCAGCGGAACGACAGAGCTGGAAGCTGCAAGCATGACGGATCGACAGAAGGCGATCCTCAACGCACTTGACGGTCAGCGTTCGCAGAGGACGTTGTTGTCGCCGGCAGAAGCACTGAACGTGATCACCGTCGGGGCATGGTATGAGGACGCGGTCGGAGGGCTGAATGGGTCCAGCGTCGTCTACGAACCATACGAACACGCAGGACCCAACATCACCTCAGCCTTGGGCCTGGGGCATCGCAGAGTCGTGAAGCCCGACATCTTCATGCCGGGAGGGCGGGAGCTCTTCAGTGTCTCCAGCGCCGGTGGAACGCTAGGCATTCGTCCCGCGCCACCCGGCCGACTATACGGCTTGAAGGCCGCGATTCCTGATGTCGGAGGAAGACTCGACCAGGAGGGACTGACGTCCGGGACAAGTGCTGCCGCTGCCCTCGCCTCCCGAGCGGCGCATCGCCTCTTTGACGCGCTGTCGGACCAGAACAACGGGGGGATCCTCATTGATGCCGATCCGATGTACTACGGCGTCGTGGTCAAGGCGCTGCTTGTACATCGGGCGCGTTGGGGCGATCTCGGCAGCTCGCTTGACGGAATCTTTGGCCCAACTGGCCAAGGGAGCCATGTTGCGCGCAGGGACAACATTTCCCGTGTCTTGGGATACGGCCCTCCAGTCGTTGAGGAGGCGATGAGTTGCGCATCAAACCGTGCGACGCTGGTGGGATATGGTGAGGTTCAGGCAAACGGGGACGCGGTTCTTTACCGAGTTCCGTTGCCGGCCAGTCTTGAACGTGTGACCGATCTTCGATCGATTACCCTAACACTTGCGTGGTTTTCGCCCGTCAACGTGCGGCACCGAGCCTATCGCCGAGCGAAGTTGGAGATCAAACCCGATAGATTCAGCCATAGCATCGGAGTGGATCGAGTCAGTGCACAGCCGTCAGACAAGTCTGTTCCCCGCGGCTCGTTGTTTCACGTCCACTATGGGGGCAATCGAGCCGTACCGTTCATCGATGACGGTCATCTGCAGTTTCGGGTCTTCTGCCGCGAGCAAGGGGGATCACTCGATGGTTCGATCAGATACGGCGTCGCGGTCACGATCGAAGCTGGCGAGCATGTCCCGGTCTATCAGCAAGTGCGTCAGCGTCTTGGCATTCAACCAAGGGTCGCTGGCGCAACACCTTAGTCCGATCGAATTCTTCGCCTTGAGCCTGACGACCGCTTGCGGCCTATCTTGCCCGATCCGGTCGTCGTGCTCGCGGGGCTGGCCGTCACCGCTGTTTCCGAGAGGCGCCCCTTCATGTCGATGTATGCAGTGTCGATAAGCTTCGACAGGGCCGTCGCGTCGGCGTCACATTCAGGCCTGAGCTTGACGTGGCGCATGAGCCTGCCGGTGCCCGCCAACAGGCGGTTCGGATCGGGCAACTCGGCTCCGTGAAAGAAGCCGACGTTGACGTGCGCCGTGAAGGCGTTGACGTACGCGAATGCCGCGTCGGCTACGCAGGCGGTCGGATGGCCGTCATGCAACAGCTCCCTCACATCGCCTCCGCAGTCCCGCATCACATCGAACCAGTATTTCGCGATTGCCCCAAGCTCGTCCGACTGCGCATCCATCCAGGCATCGATCTCGGGATCGCGCCTGATCGCCGCGGGAAAGCTCATGAGCCGATTCATCCAAGCTCCGCGGGTGTCCAACACCCACCACTCAGCTACTCCGCCCGGTCCCAGGGAAACGTGAAAGTGGGCTGCTCGGCGTAGCGGGCCTGCTGGAACACGATCCGCTCGCCGCAGCCGGGCTCCAGGCGCACCCGCACGTAGGGGCGGTCGACGGTCGCCTGCGCCGAGCCGGCCGTCGCCTGGCCGAAGCGGTGCTCGCCGTAGGCGCCGGCCTGCACGACCACGGTGCGCGCATCCGCCTGGTCCAGGTTGACCAGCGTCACCGCCACCTCGGTGTCCGACATGGAGTCGACCAGCGCCCCCACGTTCGGAGGGATGCCCGCCCGCCGGCGCTCGGGATCGAAGTAGCGCAGCCGGCTGTACACCGGGAACCCGTAGTGCGAGGTCTCCAGGCCGCCCAGCATCTGCTGAGTCAGAGCGGTGACGACGGCCGGGTTGGCGCCCATCGGGTCGTCGGACATGCGCGTGTCCGGCGAGCTGGTGTCCCGGTGCATGCGCTCGACGCGTGTCCGCAGCTCCGAGAACTCGCGCTGCAGCGACTCCACCGGAAAGCCGGGATTGTCGCCGCCCAGGTAGCGCACCCAGTCGTCGCCGGCGATCAGCTTCTTGTCGGCGTCCCGCATCGACCAGAACCAGACCGGCATGGCGCCGTTCGTGTACGGCTCCGGCGCGTAGTTGTACCAGCCCGGCTCCCCCTCCTCCGTGCCGTAGTTCTGCGGGTACATGGTCTGGCCGTCGATCACCTTGGCGTTGGCGTTCACGCCGTCGATCACGCCGCGCCACGTGTCCACGTAGCCCTGGTCGCCGGTCACCATCAGCGCGTTGCCGAACCCGCGCGGCGCCCGCTCGATGAACATGTGGCGGTGGAAGCGGCCGCCCGAGCCGGGGTTGAGGTAGTCGTCGATCGAGAAGCCCCACCCGTAGGTGCTGCCCCACCAGCGGCCGTCGGCGGCCCCGCCGGGGGTGCCGTCCAGGCCCACGTTGGTGGGGATGATGCCGCCGTTTGCCTCCGTGCGCTCCTTCCAGGCGCCCACGTACTCGATGATCCAGTCCCGATACTTCGCTTCACCCGCGATCATGTAGGCGTTGATCGCCAGGGTGGTGGTCTGCAGATTGAGCGGATGGTCGCCGACCACGTCGTTGTACTCGGCGAAGTGGGCGAGCATCTGCTCGTAGCTGGTCTCCCGGTGGCCGGGCTTGAAGCGCCCCTCGATCTCGATCCGGTCACCGGTCCAGTCCAGCGCCGTCGCCTTGCGCATCAGCGGGCCGCGGCTGCCGTTGAACATGCTGCGGATCACCCGGTGGCGGGGGTCGTAGTTCTTGGCGATCGGATCCTCGTCCATGTAGAAGCCGGCGTAGCGGCGCGTCCGGCTCTGGAACGTCAGGTCGTCCGGCGTGCACAGGCCCTGCAGGTAGAAGGCGTTGAACCCCTCGCCGTTGTGGCCCCAGTCGAACATGACCGGGAACTCCTTGAAGTACATGCCGTCGCGGGCGAACTCGACCTCGACCGTCTTGGCCTCCGTGTACTGCCGCAGGTGGCCCTCCCAGGCGTTGAGGTAGCGGTCCAGCACCGACTGGTCGGCGCCGAGCGCGTACAGCAGGGTCCAGCTCGTGAAGTTCTCCGCGGCGTCGTCGGCGCCGTCGTCCCCGCCCCAGCGGGGCACGCAGCGCAGGTAGCCGCGCTCGTCGAAGTACTTCGCATGGAACGCCTCGATGGCCGCGGTCTGGGCGCGCAGCAACTCGCGCTGCATGACCGCCCACGCGGGCGGCGCCATCGGCGTGTCGATCGTCAGAAGCGAACGGGTAGCAGTCGGCATGGCGCCGATGATACAGGAGAATGCGGGCGGGGGCGGACGCGGATCGCGAGGCCCCGTGTGGTAGGCTCGCGCCCATGAACGGCTCGCCTGCGGCCACCCCCGCGACCGCGATCGCCTCCCGGGCCGAGCGCGAGTGGAATCGGCACCGCCTGACCGAAGCCGAGGATGAGGCGTTCGCGCGCGACGGCTTTCTCGTACTCCCGGATCGGCTGCCGGAGGCGGTGACCGACGGCCTGGAGGAGGCGTTCGACGCCGTCATCGCCGCGGAGCGGGTCGCGCTCGGCGCCGGCGAGCTGGACCGGCTCAACGTCTTCGACTTCCTGGGGCGCGACGACCGGTTCCTGGAGATGATCGACTGGCCGGTGACTTTCCCCAAGGTGTTCGACCTCCTGGGCTGGAACATCCAGATCTATCACTCGCACATGATCGTCACCCCCGGCGCCGGTCAGGGCGCGGACCCCGGCAAGCGCGGCTGGCATCAGGACAGTGACCGCCTCAACCACGAGCTGGAGACCACCCCGCAACCGCGCGTGTCGCTGAAGGTGGCATTCTTCCTCACCGACTGCAGCGAGAGAGGCCGCGGCAACTTCGCCGCCTTGCCGGGCAGCCACCTGGACGAGTCGGCGATCGACCGCGAGCGGCGCGACGCCGATCCGCCGGGGGCGACCGAGGTCCTGGTGCCTCGCGGCGGCATCGTGCTGTTCGACCGCCGCGTCTGGCACACCGGCAGCCCGAACCATGCCGACGTCCCGCGCAAGGCGCTGTTCTACGGCTACAGTTACCGCTGGCTGCGGCCGCGCGACGACATGACCGTCGCCCACGTCATGGAGCGCTGCGATCCGATCCGGCGGCAGTTGCTGGGCGCCAGTCCCTCGGGCGGGCACGGCTACACCTCGCCCAAGCCGGGGGACGTGCCGTTGCGCGACTGGCTGGAGCAGAACCCGCGTCGATGATCCAGTTCGACCACTTCCATACGTACGAGGAGATCGGCGCCGTGGTGCGGGAGTTGGCCGACTCCCACCCTGCGCTCTGCCGGGCAGGCTCGATCGGCCGCACGGCCCAGGGCCGCGACCTGCACCTGCTGACGGTCACGGAGTTCGACTCCGGAGATCCGTCCGAACGGCCGGCCTTCCTCATCCACGGCGGCATCCACGCGCACGAGCCGGCCTCCACGCACGGCCCCCTGTACACGGCGCACCGCCTGCTGGCCGACCACGAGCCCGGCGGGCTGCTGTCGCGCGTGGTCCTCTACCTGGTCCCGCGGCTGTGCCCGGACGCCTCGGAGTTCTGCGTGGCCACGACGGCCCGCATCCGCAGCCGCACGGACGTCCTCAACCGCGCCCCCAACACCATCTACTCCGCCGACATCGACGGCGACGGGCTGATCCTGACGATTCGCCAGGAGCACCCGGACGGCACCTGCGTCTGCGACCCGGAGGAGCCGCGGCTGCTGGTCGACCGGCGCCCCGCCTCGCCCGGCCCCTTCTACCGCGTCTTCCCGGAAGGGCTGATCAACGACTGGGACGGCTGCGACGACATCCGCATCGGCGGGCTGCACTCTTTCTATCCCGGCGCTCCGGAGCTGCACGCCGGACGCAGCTTCGACTTCAACCGCAACTGGCCGCACGACTGGCGGCACGAGGGCGAGCAGCAGGGCGCCGGCGACTACCCGTTCAGCGAACCGGAGATGCGCTCGCTGGCCGAGTTCATCTTCAAGCAGCCGAAGCTGTGCGGGATCCTGGGGTACCACTGCGGCTCCGCGTCGATCATCCGGCCGCCCGCGTGGGGCCCGCGCGAGGACCTGGACGCCGGCGACGACGCGCTCCTGGAGGAGCTGGCGCAGGAGGGCGCGGCGGCGATCGACAGCCCGGCGGTCGCACTCAGCGATCCGACCGGGCCGAGCGGCCGAAGCGGCGGCAGGCGCGGCCACGCGCTCGGCTTCGCCTATCACCAGCTCGGCATTCCCGGATTCGACGTGGAGCTGGGCACGATCGTCAACGCCGCCGGCGTGTCCGCCCACGAGTGGCATGAACGCTCCCGCGACCGAGACGGGATCGACGCGATGTACCGGCAGCTCCTGCGCTGGTGGGACGGCGACGGCCGGCGCCACCCGCTGTTCGAGCCGTGGCGGCGGTTCGACCACCCGCAGCTCGGCCCGGTGGAGCTGGGCGGACTGCTGTTCACGGCGATCGACAATCCGCTGGTGCCGGCCCTGGAACCGATGGTGGACGGCGCCTACCGCTTCACGCGCTCGTTCGCCGAGCGCCATCCGCGGGTGCAGGCAGAGGAAGTCGAGGTCGCCCCGGTGGGCGGCGACGTGTACCGCATCCGGGCGCGCATCGCCAACCGTGGCAGGCTGCCGACCAACATCACCAACCAGGGGCTCGGGCTGCCGCGCCTGCAGCCGGTGCGGGCCAGCCTGATGCCGGCTGACGACGTGGAGTTGCTGTCGGCGTGGGGCCACCTCGACCTGGGACACCTGCGGGCGCTCACCGGCA
Source organism: Spirochaetaceae bacterium (assembly GCA_028820215.1). Next base: position 32,376 of record JAPPKD010000367.1, read on the forward strand.
GCCGCATCGTCGAGTGGTTCGTGCGCGCCCCCGGCGCCGAACCGGGCGACGAGATCGGCGTGATCCGCGTGTTGGGCGGAACCGGTGGCGATGGGCGCGTCGTGCTGAGGTGTCCGTGACGCCGGAACGGCTGGACCGGGAACGCGACGCCAAGGCCGTCATCCGCATGTGGCGGGAAGCCGGCTGGGTCGAGGAGGATACGCAGGAACGTGCGCTCGACGTCGGCATGCGTCGCCTGGACGGCTGGGTCGCGCGCATCGACGGCGACGCCGAGTGCGCGGTGTTCACCGGCCCCGGCTTCATGCGCTTCCAGGATGCGGACCTTCGCCTGTGCGGGGTGACGGCGGTATCTACCAGCCGCGTGGCCCGCCGCCAGGGCCTGGCCGGCCGGGTCACCGCCGCGGCGTTGGCGGAGGCCGCCGGCAGCGGCGCGGCCGTCGCCGGGCTGGGGATGTTCGAGCAGGGGTTCTACAACCGGCTCGGCTTCGGCTGCATGCCCAACAATCTCGACATGAGGTTCGATCCGGCCAAGCTGCGCGTTCCGCTCCAGGCACGGCCTCCACGGCGGCTCTCCGTCGACCACGCCGCGTCGATGCACGCCAACCGCTGCGCACGGATGCGCGCGCACGGTTCGGTCGTCTTCGACGACTCGGCGGCCACGGAGAAAGACCTGCGCTGGGCGAAGAACGGCTTCGGGCTCGGCTATTTCGCCGGCGACCGGCTGACCCATCACCTCTATGCGGAAGCCGACGGCGAGAACGGTCCGTACTCGATCTGGTGGATGGCATACGAGGACGGTCACCAGTTGCTGGAGTTGCTGGCGCTGATCGCGTCACTCTCGGATCAGGTCCACCAGGTGCGGATGCCAGAGCCCGTGCACCTGCAGGTGCAGGACCTGCTGGACCAGCCGCTGCGCGGGCTGTCGAAGATGCGGAACGCCAGGCACGAGCAGCGCTTCCATTACGTGGCGTGGCAGCAGATCCGCATCCTGGACCTGCAGCGCTGTATCGCCGCCACTTGGACCGACCGGCCCGTGCGCTTCAACCTGACGCTCACCGATCCGGTGGAGCGCTACCTGGACGGAACGACGGCGCAGGGCGGCTGGCGGGGGATCGCCGGCGAGTACCAGGTCACCCTGGATGAGGCATCCGAGGTCGCCCGGGGCCACCGCGCCGGCCTCCCGGAGTTGCGCGCCTCGGCGGGCGCCTTCTCACGACTCTGGGCCGGCGTGCGGCCGGCCAGCTCCCTGGCGCTCACCGACGACTTGGCGGGGCCGGCTGAGCTCCTGGCCGACCTGGACCGCGTCGCGCCGCCCCAAGCGCAGTTCGACTGGTTGTTCTGACGCGGTCCGGGAGCAGGACGCCGTGAGCCGGTACCTCGGACTGGACCTCGGCTCCACCAGCGTCACGGCGGTGGTGATCGATACCGCGGCTCGCGCCGTGACCGGGATCAGCTCCCGCGCCAATGACGCGGAGCTGACCTCGCCCGCCGACCGGGCTCGCGGGCGGTCCGAATGGGATTTCGAGCGCATGCTCGCACTGTCCCTGCGGTGTGCCCGGGAGGCATGCGAAGGGTCGGGGGTCGAGGCGGTCGAGGCGGTCGGCGTCACCGGGCAGCAGAAGGGCTGCCAGGTGCTGGCCGGAGACGGAACCGCGATCGGCCCGTACATCGGCTGGCAGGACCGCCGCACCGCCGAGCCCGCGCCAGGTCAGGCCGGTGGGGCGACGTGGCTCGACCTGATGGCCGAGCGCGGCGGCGCCACCACCCCGAGCGGACAGCGTCCGCGCTTTACCGACTCCGGTTGCCCCGTGGCGCACGGGTTCACCGTCCCGCTGCTGTTCTGGCTCCAGCAGGCGGGCGAGCTGCCGGCAGGTGCGCACGCGGGCACCGCGCCGGAGCTCCTGGTCGCCCGGCTGACGGGGACGCGGGCGGTGACCGACCCCACCGACGCCGCCGGCTGGGGGGTGTTCGACGTGATCGGCGGGGTCTGGAACGGGGATCTGGTCCGGCAGCTTGGACTGGACCCGTCGCTGTTGCCGGAGGTGGTGCGCTCCTGCCGGCCGGGCGGGCGGCTCCGGCCGGAGATGGCGGACGCGATGGGACTGCGGCCGGACGTGCCGGTCTCCGTCGCCTCCGGTGACATGCAGTGCTCGTACGCCGGTGCGGTCGCCGATCGCGACGCCTCCGTGGCCGTCAACGTCGGCACCGCCGGACAGTGCAGCGTGTTCGTGGGAGACCTGGAGCCGCTGCGCACGCCGGGCCAGCCGTTCGACCACGGCTGGCTGGAGCTGCGGCCCTACATCGAGCAGGGGCATCTGCTGGCCGGCCTGGGCGTGGTGGGCGGCCGCACGCTGCGAGCGCTGCGCGACTTCGTGCTTACCGTGGCCGATGCGCTGGGTCATGGCGACTCCGATCCCGAGGGCGTCTACGACGACCTGGTTCGCTGTGCACAGGCGGTACCAGCAGGGGCCGAAGGCGTGCTGTGGGATCCCTCGTTCACCGGCGGAGGTACCGACGCGTCGGCGCGGGCCTCCATGACCGGCCTTACCCCACAGAACTTCACCATCGGCCACGTGGCGCGCGGGTTGCTGGAGGCAGTGGCACGCGAGTTGCACGGCGGCTACGAGACGGCACGGCAGATGGGAGCCGGTCCGCGCACGATGCTGGTCGGCTCCGGGAACGGCCTGCAGCGCAATCCGGTGCTGCGCGCTGCGCTGGCGGAGCGTTTCGGCATGCCGCTCACGATGGCGCCCAACGCGGGGGCTGCGGCGGTCGGCGCGGCGCTCTGTGGCGCCGTGGCCGCCGGCGAGTACCCGGACATCGCGGCAGCCTCGAGACGCTTCCTTTCGCCCGCTTAGCGGGTCAGCCGCTGGCGGTTGCCCGCTCGAGGATGAACGCGCGCAGCGCCGCAGAGCGAGGCTCCATCGGGGTAGCCTGTTTGGGACGCGTCAGCAGCTCTTGCAGTGATGGCGGGATCGGCGGCTCGACGCCCGTGGCCCGGCGCACGGTCTCCGGGAACTTTCCGGCATCGGCCGTAGCCAGCACTACCAGCGGGGTTCCGGCGTCCACGCCGCCGGATGCGCGCAGGCGCCGGGCCGCAGCGATGCCCACGGCCGTGTGCGGGTCCACCAGCCGTCGCTCGTGGCGGTGCACGTCGCGCATGGTAGCCAAGGTGTCCGCGTCGCTGACCGAGCAGCCGCGCAGGCGGTCGCGAACGGCAGCGTGGTCATGCTCGAACCGCGCCAGGATGCGCTCGAAGTTGGAGGGATCGCCCACGTCCATGGCATTGGACAGGGTGGCGAAGCTGGGGTGCGGACTCAGCTCGCCGGTGTCGAGGTAGCGCGGTACCACGTCGTTGCGGTTGGTGGCCGCCAGGAAGCCGGCCACGGGCAGTCCCCACCAGGCGGCGTACACGCCGGCGGTCAGGTTGCCGAAGTTGCCGCTGGGCACGCAGAACAGCGGCCGACCGCCGGAGCGGAGGCGCACGCCCGCGAACAGGTAGTAGAAGGCCTGCGGCAGCAGGCGGCCCAGACTGATGGAGTTGGCCGGGCACAGCCGCGCCGCGGCCGCCAGCTCCTCGTCGGCCAGCGCGGCCTTCACCAGCCGCTGGCAGTCGTCGAAGGAGCCCGCCACCTCCAGCGCGTGGACGTTGTCGCCCAGGGCGGTGAGCTGCTGCTCCTGCAGGCGGCTGATGCGGCCGGACGGATAGAGAAGCACCACTTCGATGCCGCTCCGGCGCCAGAACGCGCGCGCCACCGCGCCGCCGGTGTCGCCGGAGGTCGCCACGAGCACCACGACGCCGGGGCCGTCGGGGCTCGTGCGAAGCTGGCGTTCCAGCAGCGTCGCAAGAAACGATGCGCCGAAGTCTTTGAACGCACAGGTGGGGCCGTGAAAGAGCTCCAGCAAGGCGAGGTCGTCGTGCAACCAGCTCAGCGCCGGGGCAAACGGGAACGCGGCTTCCGCGACATCTCGCGCCGCGGCGTCCGGCCCGGCCGGCGATGATGCCAGCTCCTCTGCGAAGAGCCGGGCCGTCATGGCGGCCGCCACCTCCCGGAACGAAGCCCGCTCCGGCAGGGCGGCGATCTCACGCCGCAGGTCCGGGACCGGATCCGGCTGGTAGAGGCCGCCCCCCGGCGGCAGTCCCGCCAGTAGCGATGCGCTGAATGACAGGCGCGCGCCGCGGTCGCGGGTGGAGCAGACCTGCACCTCGGCTCAACTCTCCGCGAGCACGCACGGTCCGGACGTGCCGATTTCCGACACGTAGCAGACGGACCGCAGCCCGGCTGTCGCGAAGGCCTCCTTCATGCACTCCCCGACCTCGGCGGCCCGTGCCGCGGTCGCCGCCAACGCGAAGACCGCCGGGCCGGAACCGGAGATCGAACAGCCGATGGCGCCCGCGGCCAGCGCCGCCTCCTTCACGCGGTCGAACCCCGGGATGAGCGCCGCCCGCACCGGCTCGGCCACCACGTCATGCATCGAACGGCCCATCAGCGCCAGGTCGCCGGAGTGCAGCGACGCCACCAGCGCCGCCAGGTTCCCCCACTGCGACACGGCGCGGGTGAGCGGAATCTCGGTGGGCAGCATGCGCCGCGCCGCCGCGGTGCGGATCTCGACGTCGGGACTGAGCAGCGCCACGGCCAGGCCGGCCGGCACCGGCAGGCGCACCAGGTCCGGCGGATCACCGCTGCGGATCAACACGACACCTCCCATCAGCGCAGGCGCCGCGTTGTCGGCATGGCCGGCGCCGGCCGCCGCCCGCTCCGCTGCCAGCGCGCACGGCAGCAACTCCTCCGGAGGCACGGCATCGCCGGCCAGACGGTTCACGGCGACCAGCGCCGCGGCGGCGCTGGCGGCCGAGCCCCCCAGTCCGGAGGCCATCGGCATGCCCTTGTGCAGCGCCAGCTCGACCCCGAACGGCTCGCCGAGCCGCTCCAGCAGGGCGCGCACGGCGATCACGGCGGTGTTGCGCCCGTCGCGCGGCAGGCGTCCGCCGTCCCCGGTGACCTCCCGCAGGGTCACCCCGCCGGCCTCCGTGCGGCTCGCCTCCACGGTGTCGCCGGGATGCGACACGGCAAAGCCCAGCACGTCGAACCCCGACGCCACGTTGGCAACGGTGGCCGGAGCGAACGCCTTCACCATCCGTGGCTGGCCGGACATGACCGCGGAAACGACGGATCGATCACCGTACGGACATCATACCGCGAGGGACCGCTGTCGGTGCTGGCCCCGCTCCGCCGTCTCCGCGATACTCCGTCATGGCGTATTTCAAGAAGCTCGTCGGTGACAAGTGCCACCTGTCGCCGATCGACACCGACGACGCGTCGGCGTTCACCGAGTGGCTCAACGACCCGGAGGTGGCCGCCGGCCTCGGCGTCACACGCCGCATATTAAACGTCGCCGGCGAGCGGGACGCGCTCGCCAAGCTCGCCGCGCGGCCGTATCACTTCGCCATCGTCGCGCTGGAAGGCGATAGGCTGCTGGGCAGTTGCGGCATCGACGACGTCAGCGCCGTCGACCGCACCGGCAGGCTCGGCATCCTGATCGGCGACAAGCGGTTCTGGGATCGCGGTTTCGGCACCGACGCCGTGCGGCTGTTGCTGCGATTCGCCTTCCTTACGCTCAACCTGAACAACATCAAGCTTACGGCACACGCGTTCAACGAGCGGGCGATCCGCTGCTACGAGAAGTGCGGCTTCAAGAGATGCGGCGTCTGGCCGGACTCCCGGTATCACGACGGGGCGCTTCACGCCAATGTCTTCATGTACTTGCTCCGCGCCGACTTCGCGGCCGGGTAGCGCCGCTTCTCCGTCTCCGGCACACTCCGCCATGGCGTACTTCAGGAAGCTGGTCGGCGAGCGGTGCTACCTGTCGCCCCTCGAGCCGGACGACGCGGCCCGGTTCGCCGAGTGGGCCAACGATCCGGAAGTGGCGGCGGGCGTCACCTTGGCCCGCCAGGTCGTGGGCGTCGAACGCATGCGGGACAAGATGGCCCGGCACGCCGCCCGGCAGGCGTACTTCGCCATCGTGGCGCTCGACGGCGACGATCCGATCGGCAACTGCGGCATCGATGACATCAGCGCCGTCGACCGTACCGGCGAGCTGGTGATCATGATCGGCGACAAGCGCTTCTGGGACCGCGGCTTCGGCACCGACGCTGTCCGCCTGCTGCTGCGCTTCGGCTTCCTGACGCTCGGCCTGAACAACATCCGGCTGCGCGTGCACGCGTTCAACGAGCGGGCGATCCGCTGCTACGAGAAGTGCGGATTCAGGCAGTACGCGTTCTGGCCGGACTCCTGGTACCACGACGGCGCGCTGCACGGCAGTGTCTTCATGCACCTGCTCCGCGCCGACTTCGCGGCCGGGTAGCGGCGCCGGCCACGCTCCGGCATACTCCGCCATGGCGTACTTCAAGAAGCTGGTCGGCGAGCAGTGCTACCTGTCACCGATCGACCCGGACGACGCGCCGACCTACACCGCGTGGCTCAACGACCCGGAAGTGGCCGCCGGCATCACCTTCACCCGCCGCGTCGTCAATGTCGCCGGCGAGCGGGAGGCGCTCGCCAGCCTGGCCGGGGAGCCCTATCACTTCGCCATCGTCGCGCTGGACGGCGACGAGTTGATCGGCAACTGCGGCATCGGCGACGTGAGCCCCGTGGACCGCACCGGCGACCTCGGCATCCTGATCGGCGACAAGCGCTTCTGGAGCCGCGGCTTCGGCACCGACGCCGTGCGGCTGCTGCTCCGCTTCGCGTTCCTGACGCTCAACCTGAACAACATCAGGCTGACCGCGCACTCGTTCAACAAGCGCGCGATCCGCTGCTACGAGAAATGCGGCTTCAAGCAGTGCGGCTACTGGCCGGATTCCTGGTACCACGACGGCGAGCTGCACGGCACCGTCATGATGTACGCGCTCCGCGCCGATTTCGACGAGGCGTAGCCAGCGCTCCAGCGCGAGTTCCTTGCGGTCTCGGGCGGCGTGCAGTAGGTTTGGGCCGCACGAGTTCGACCACGGTCCCGTCCGGGACCGATTTCTCTCAGGAGGCAGTTCATTGAAGAACCGCGCATCTATCATAGCGGTCATCGCGGCGCTCGTGGCGCTGTGTCTGACCCCGCTGGGCTGGAGCTCCGCCGAATCGGAAGCGGCGGCGGAAGAGACGGTTGCGATCAGCATGTTCATGGGCAATTCCGGCATCCCGCACCCGGCTGACGTCGACCCGAGCAGCAACTGGGCGCTCGACGTCGTCGAAGAGTTCGCCAACGTGGACATTACCCTGGAAGTTCCGAACTACCAGGACTTCGCCACGAAGATCAATCTACTGCTGGCGTCCGGCAACCTGCCCGACATCATCCACGGCTGGCAGAAAGCCGATCTGGAGAACGCCGCCGACGCCGGCGCGTTCATCGATCACAAGCCGTACTACGACAATTCCCCGATCATGCAGTCGCGGGTCTCGCAGCTCGCCTTCGACCTGGCCGCGACGCCGAATGGACTCCACTTCGCCATGCCGATGGTGATGAGCGCGCGTGAGCCCGGCTTTGGAAACCTGGTCCGCTACGACCTGCTCGAAGAGTACAACGGCGGGGAATTCCCAGGCACCGTCGACGGATATGTCGACTTCCTCCGCTGGGTCAGGGACGCCTATGAAGACTCCACGCCGCTCTCCTCGCGTCTGGCCTGGGGCGGACGGCTGTTCGCCACCGGCGACACCCTGTTCCTCTGGTACGGCGTTCCGCCCTACGGCACGCGCATCCAGGACGGCCGGGTCCACCACAACATCACGCTTCCGGCCATGAAGGAAGCCCTCAAGCTGTGGCGGCAGGTGTTCGAGGAAGGCATCCTGGATCCCGAGTTCGCCACCAGCGATACGGCCGCCTGGGTTCAGAAGAGAGCCGAGCGCTACGTCTCCATGTTCTCCAACGCGACCGACCAGGTCATACCCGGGTACGACAACATGCTGAACGCCGGCCAGGTGTGGGTATACACGCCGCCGCTCGACGAGTACCCGGAAGCCTTGACCGATCCCCGGTACATGGCGGACCTGAGCATCAACTACGGCGTGGACATCTTCCCGATTTCATCCCATCGCACCGGCATCACCTCCGCGTCGAAGAATCCGGACCGGGCGTGGAGGGTGCTCGAGGCCTTTGCATCGGACGAGCTGTGGGACGTCATCTCATGGGGCCGGGAGGGCAAGGAATACAACCTGCAGGACGGGGCGCGCATGGCCACCGACCGCCTCTATCTCCGCGACCTCGACGATTCGGACTCCCACTACTGGACGCTGCACCTCGGCGTCATCAGCGGCTTCTGGCCCACGCAGGTCAAGTACGCCGTGCAGGAAGGCCGGCACCCGATGGAGTGGCAGCGCGCGTACGACAGCGCGCAGTGGCTGATCGAGAAGGACCGTGAGGTAGGCCTGAGCTACATGCCGTTCGTCCCCACGGATCCGGAGGTCAGCAAGAAGGCCGGCGAGGTCAACCCGTTCATCAGCGCGGCCATCGCCAAGGCCATATCCGGTCAGATCACCCTGGATCAGTTCGACGAGGAAGTGGCGAAGTTCCAGGAGGAGTTCGGCTTCATCTACGACTACCAGACCCGGTACGTGCAGGAGAACCGGGACGATCTGCGCGCCAAGAACGTCAGGATGGTCGACTGGTAGGCCTCATCGACACCGTAGCGTAACGACGTAGCACCGAACCCGGGGGGCGCATGCTCAGGTGTGCGCCCCCCGCTTGCACCCCAGGAGAGACACGAGCGAGATGGCAGACGCTCAGGCACCGGCGGCGGCCCGCCCGGCGTCACGGCGAAAGATCACGAAACGCGCGCTTTCCCTGTTCGCGCTGTTCCTGCCCGGGGCGGTGCTGCTGTTCCTGTTCAACTACCTGCCGATCTACGGCATCATCATCTCCTTCAAGGACTTCACGCCGTATCGCGGCATCCTGGGAAGCGCCTGGGCCGGGCTCGAACACTTCCGCTTCTTCCTGTCCGATGCCCGCTTCTGGAACGTCGTCAAGAACACGATCTACATCAGCCTGCTCGACATCCTGATCGGCTTCCCCGCTCCCATCGTCTTCGCGCTGCTGGCCAACGAGATCGCCATCAAACCGTTCAAGCGGGTGAGCCAGACCGTGTCGTACCTGCCGCACTTCGTGTCGTGGGTCGTGGTCTACGGGATCATGTATCAGCTCCTCTCGCCGCTGCACGGCATGCTGAACAAGCTCCTTGTCCTGTTCGGCGCCGACGCCATCCATTTCATGGGGCGGGTGGACCTGTACCGGCCGCTCGTGGTCACGCTGGAAATCTGGAAGAACATGGGATGGGGGGCCATCCTCTATTTCGCGGCGCTGACGAGCATCGACTCCGATCTCTACGAGGCGGCCTACATCGACGGCTCCAGCCGGCTGCGCATGGTATTTTCCGTGACGCTGCCCGGGCTGCTGCCGATGATCATGCTGTTGCTGGTTTTCCGCATCTCGCGCCTGTTCCTGGTCGAGTTCGAGCGGATCTTCGTGTTCGCCAACCCCCTGAACTACGAGGTCTCGGACGTACTCGCCGTCTACATCTACCGCCTCGGGCTGCAGCAGGCACAGTACAGCCTGACCGCGGCCATCGGCCTGGTGCAGTCCGTCATCGCGTTCTGCCTGCTTTTCGCCGCGCACAAGGTCGCGCGCAGGCTCACCGGGACCGGCCTATGGTGACGATGCTGCGCTATCGGTCCGTGTCCCGGCGGGTCTTCGAGGTCTTCCTCTACCTCGGATTCATCCTGCTGGGCCTCTGCATCGTCCTGCCCTTCATGCACGTGGCGGCGGTCTCGCTGAGCAGCAAGAGCGCCATCCTGAAGAACCAGGTGACCATCTTTCCCGTCGAGCTCTACACCAGGGGTTACGACATCATCCTGAGCAGCAGGCTCTTTCTCACCAGCCTGACCAACACCGTGCTGCTCACGACGGTCAATACCCTGGTGGCCATACTGATCGCGGTCAGTGCCGCGTACGCGCTGGCGAACAAGCACTTCCTGGGGATGCGCGCCGCGCTGGTCTATACCCTGATCCCGCTGTACTTCTCCGGCGGCCTCATCCCGTTCTACCTGATCGTGAACTCGTACGGGCTCAATAACACCAGGCTCGCTCTGATGCTCCCGTACCTGGTGGACCCGTTTCTTATCATCGTCTTCCGCAACGCCATCGTGCGGCTGCCGCACGAGATCATGGAGTCGGCCGAGGTGGACGGTGCCTCCGAGTTCACGATCCTCTTCCGGATCGTCTTCGCCCTGATCCTCCCGATGGTGGCCGCCTTTACCGTCATTTCGGCGGTGTTCTACTGGAACATGTGGTTTCCCGTGCTCATCTTCATCCGCGACAAGTGGAAGTGGACGCTGCAGTACATGTTGCGCGACATCTATACCAATCCGCTGATCGGCGGCGGCCAGCTCGACGTCGGCAACGTGGTCGACGATCTCGACAATATCCTGCCCCAGAACCTGATCAACGCGGCGATCGTCTGCACCGTGCTGCCGGTCGTCCTGCTCTACCCGTTCCTGCAGCGCTATTTCATCCACGGGGTGATCGTCGGCGCCGTCAAGGGCTGACGGCTAGGAGCCGCTCGGCCTGATCCAGAGCAGCCGCCAGCCGAAGGGATCGAGGTCGCCGTCCAGGCGGGTGGGTGATCCGTCGAGCGCGTCGATGATCGATTCCCGGTCCCCATCGATACCGAGAAGCTCCCAGTTCACGGATAGTGCGAACGCCGCGCGTCCGCGATTCAGGTTTGAAACGACGGCGAGAACACCGTTGGAAGGATGCCGGTAGAGGCTCACGTAGATTCCGGAGGCGTCGGCGCGGACGTACTCGGCGTTGTTCCAGTACGGCAGCCACTCGGCCTGGCTCCGGCCGAAGTCGTCCATGAGCCGCCAGATGCGTGAGGCCAGATCGAGCTCCTCCAGTCCGTTGCGGTTCAGTGGCCTGACCGGGACATCATGGATCAACGTGATGGCCCATGCCTGTTCGAAGGTGAAGCCCTGCCCGTAACAGAGGAACTCGGCCGGAACGCCCCACTGACGGCCCATGAACTCCGTGCGAAACGCGTCGAGCGGGAGCTGGGTCGCCGCATCCTCACTTCCGCGGACGTCCTGGAACTGCTCCCCGTCCCAGTACGAGGTGCCGAAGCCGAGCGTCGGCATGACCATGCAGGTCGAGTTGTGCACGTTGATCTGCCCCTCGGGGTTCCGCGACGTGACCGCGTTGTGGATGCGGCGCATGGCGCTGCGGACGCCGAAAATGGGATACGACTTCGCGATCGATCCGTCGGGCCGCGTGCTGCCGCAGCCATGCAGGGTGTTGATGCACCCGGCCGGAAACTCGGTGCCGTCGAGATACACGCCGTCGATCCCGAACTCGTCCATGGTCTTGTCGATGGCGTCCGCGACGAAGTCCTGCCATGCGCTGTTGAGGCAGACCACCCACGCCGACTGGTCGGGCTGCGGTGGGTCACGGAACAGCGGGTAGCCGTACGCGGGCGTGGTGAGACAGCCGGCCCCGAAGTCCCGCCACTCGGGCGCCGCGCTGGAGATCAGGAACCCGTAGTACAGCAGGATCTTGAGACCCCGTTGATGGCACGCCTCGACGAGTTCGTGCAGCCGCTGACGGTCTACCGGAATCGTGTGCGCTTCGATGTCGGTCCAGAACTGATGGAGCACCACCGTTCTCACACCCGCCCGGACGCATCGGTCCAGAAACCAGGGCTCGAGGGCCAGAGGCGCCGTGAAGCCCGCTCCCGGCGGCTCCGGTCCGACATGAATGAACCGGTGATCCCACGCTCCCTGGTCGACCGCCCTGACCGGTGTAGCCTGCAGGCCGAACGCGTACCGCAATGGCTGGTAGCGTTCAACACGCTGCCCGGTGATCGCCGCGTCCCCGATCACGGCGTTCTCCAATTCCGGAGCGGTGTCCCACGCTGCCGGACGCCGCGACTCCGGCGCCAACCGCATCGGCGCGGAGATCAGGTGCAGCGTGAGGACCACGCGATTCCCATCGCGGACGATCTCCGTCGCCGGCGCGCCCGGCGCGACATGCCAGTCGCGGTCGGACTCGCCGAACCAGGCCAATCCCCGATCGTTGTCTCCCAGCCAGACGTACGGCCGGAATCCCATCCTCACCGCGGTGTCCGGCAGGACGCCGGCGTTCCTGGCCGTCCCCCATGCCCCCGGAAAGTGGTACAGGTACTCTGCATGCTCCGCGCGGACGGGAATCTCGATCGACAGGGAGTCCAGGTCGACGGCGTCGGCCGCGGAGACTTCGACGTCGAAGCGGATCATCCCGTCGAATTCGACGTGGACCTGCACGCGCAGGTCGAGGTTCGCCGCGATCAGGCGCTGTTCGAGCACGACCTCATCGGGGTCCGACGCCACCTGATCGATCGGTTCCGCAGCGAAGCGCAGGCTCCGGCCGCCGGCGACCGCGGTCAGCCGCGCGGGCGCATGCAGGATCCGGCTGCCCAGCGCGGTCACCGATTCGAGCAGACAGCCGGGAGCGAATCGGTACGTCCTGCCCCAGCAGTCAACCGCATACGCTCCCTCGGCCTGCGCCGCACCTGCAAGCGAGGTCCAGGCAGCGGGTACTCCGGGATCGAGCCCGGCGCGCGAGCCCCACCACGCGGGCTTGTCCGGCGGATCGGCGCTTTGGATGAGACTCGTGACGCACTCGCGACCCCACCGATCGACGAGGGCCGCCTGCAGTTCGCACGTGCCTGCCGGCACCTGCCCCAGGTCGAGCACGACCGTACGGCCCGACGGCTGGTCGAAGTCGTCGATCCTGGTCCGCACGAACGGCTGGCGCCGCGCGCGGTGCCAGACCCAGAGATCGACGGCCGAACCTCTCGCTATGAAGACATCGCCGACCGGGACGACCGTCACGTGCAGGTTGTCCGCGTCGAACCGGGCATACGCGCAGAGGGTGATCTGGCGCGGTGAAGTTCCCTTCTTCTTCATGACGTTCGCATGATCCAGAGCAGCCGCCAGCCGCACGGATCGAGATCGCCGTCCAAGCGAGCCGGTGACCGCTCCAACCCGTCGACGATCGAGGCCGTCGCCCGATTCAGGCCGAGCAGCTCCCAGTTCACGGTGAGCGCGAACGCCGTCCGCTCGCGGCTCAGATTCGACACGACGGCGAGGACGCCGTTCGCTGGGTGCCGGTAGAGGCTCACGTGGATGCCGGCGGAGTCGGCGCGGACGTACTCCGCGTTGCTCCAGTACGGCACGAACTCGGCCTCTCCGCGGCCGAAGTCGTCCATGATCTGCCAGATGCGCGCGGCCAGCTCCAGGTCCTCCAGTCCGACGTGGCTCATCGGCCTGACCGGGACGTCGTGGATCAGCGTGACGGCCCATGCCTGCTCGAAGGTGAATCCCTGACCGTAGCAGAGGAACTCGGCCGGCACGCCCCACTGGCGGCCCATGAACTCCGCCCGGAACGCGTCCAGCGGGAGCTGCGTCGCCGCGTTGTCGACGCCGCGGACGTCCTGGAACTGCTCCCCGTCCCAGTACGAGGTGCCGAACCCGAGCGTGGGCATGATCATGCAAGTCGAGTTGTGCACGTTGATCTGCCCCTCGGGCTTTCGTGACCTGACCGCGGTGTGGATGCGGCGCATGGCGCTGCGCACGCCGAAGATGGGGTACGACTTGGCGATCGATCCGTCGGGCCGCGTGCTGCCGCAGCCATGCAGGGTGTTGATGCAACCGGCCGGGAACTCGGTGCCGTCGAGATACACGCCGTCGATCCCGAACTCGTCCATGGCGCTGGCGACGGCGTCGGCGACGAAGTCCTGCCATGCGCTGTTGAGGCAGACCACCAACGCCGACTGGTCGGGCTGCGGTGGGGCGCGGTACAGCGGGTAGCCGTACGCGGGCGTGGTGAGACAGCCGGCGCCGAAGTCCCGCCACTCGGGCGCCGCGCTGGAGATCAGGAACCCGTAGTACAGCAGGATCCTGAGGCCCCGTTCGTGACACGCCGCGACCCATTCGAGCAGCCGTTCGCGGTCCGCCGGAATCGTGTGGGCCTCGATGTGGGTCCAGTACTGGTGAAACACGAGTGTCCTCACGCCCGCCTGCACGCAGCGATCCAGAAACGCGGGCGCCAGGGTCCACGCTTCCGTGAACGCGGGTGGAGCCGGTCGGACGTGGACGCACCGGTAGTCCCAGGCGCTCGGTTCGTTCGCCCTGACCGGCGTCGCCTGCAGGCCGAAGGTGTACCGCAGGGGCTGGTAGCGTTCCCCGCGCTCGCCCGTGACCGCCGCCTCCCGGATCACGGCGTTCGCAAGCTCCGGCGCGGTATCCCACGCATGCGGCCGCTGCGACTCCGGCGCCAACCGCAGCGGCGCGGAGACCAGGTGGAGCGTGAGCACCACGCGCTCCCCGTCACGGACGATCTCCGTTGCCGGCGCACCCGGGGCGACGTGCCAGTCGCGGTCGGACTCGCTGAACCAGGCCAGTCCGCGATCCTCGTCTCCCAGCCAGACGTACGGCCGGAAGCCCATCCTCACGGCGCTGTCCGGGAGCGCGCCCGCGTTGCGGGCCGTCCCCCATGCCCCCGGAAAGTGATAGAGGTAGCGCGCGTGCTCGGCGCGGATGGGAATCTCGATCGACAGGGAGTCCAGGTCGACGGCGTCGGCCGCCGCGACTTCGACGTCGAAGCGGATCATGCCGTCGAACTCGACGTGCGCCTGCACGCGCAGGTCCAGGTTCGCCGCGGTCAGGCGCTGTTGAAGCACGACCTCGTCGGAAGCCGACGCCACCTCATCGATCGTTGCGGCGTCGAAACGCAGGTCCCGGCCGCCGGCGACCGCCGTCAGCCGTACGGGCGCATCCAGCACGCGACTGCCTGCCGCGGTCACCGATTCGAGCAGGGAGCCGGGTGCGAACCGGTACGTCCTTCCCAAACAGGAAACCGCAACCGCTCCGTCGCTTTGCGATTCACATGCAAGCTGCGTCCAGGCTGCGGGCACGGCGGGATCGAGCCCGGCGCATGAGCCCCACCAGTCGGGCTTGTCCGGCGGATCGGCGCTCTGGATGAGATGCGTGACGCACTCGCGACCCCACCGGTCGACGAGGACGGCCTGCAGCTCGGCCGTGCCTGCCGGCACCTGTGCCAGGTCGAGCACGACCGCACGGCCCGACGGCTGGCCGAAGTCGTCGATCCTGGTCCGTACGAACTGCTGGCGCAGCGCACGGTGCCACACCCAGACCTCGACCGCCGACCCTCTGGCGATGAAGGCATCGCCGACCGGAACGACCGTGACGTGCATCTTGTCCGCTTCGAACCGGGCGGACGCACAGAGGGTGATCTGGCGCGGTGAGGTTCCGTTCTTCATGACGTCCGCCTCCATGATCCCCACATAGTGCATCGACACCGCCCACTTCCTCGACCACCATGACGCATGGCCCGCGTAAAGCTCGCCCTGATCGGTTGCGGCGGCATGTCCGCCGCGCACGTGCGGCGCTTTCACCTGCTCCGCGACCGGCTGCAGCTCGTGGCGGCCGTCGACGTCGACGAGGCCCGGGCACGGCAGGTCCACGAACATCTGCCGGACGTCCGGGTCGCCACCGACTACCGCTCCGTCCTCGACCAGGTGGACGCCGTGCTCGTCGTGCTGCCGCACCACCTGCACCACCCCGTCGCCAGGGACTGCCTGGAAGCCGGCACGCACGTGCTGCTGGAGAAGCCGATGGCGAACAGCGAGGAGGAGTGCCTGGACCTCATCGAGACCGCCGCGCGCGCCGGCCGCGTCCTCATGATCGCCTATTGCATGCGCTTCCACCCCGTGGTCGCGGCCCTGAAGGACGAGCTCGACCGGCAGAGTTTCGGCGAGGTGTTCCAGGTGAGCATCTGGACCGAGCAGATGACCCGCTACCCGCCGGGTCACTGGGGGAGCCGGGCGGCGACGCTGGGCGGCGGCCAGCTCTTCAGCCACGGCTGCCACTACGTCGACCTCCTGCTCTGGTTCCTCGGAGAGCCGGTCAGCGGCACCCACCTGGGCACCAACACGGGCACGCCGTGGATGGAGCGCGAGGGCACCTCCAACGTGACCATGGAGTTCGCAGGCGGCCGGCTGGGCTACCACTTCGGCACCTGGGGCGCGCGCGGCACCCGGCTGCGCTATTCCATCCACGCCCACTGCACCGAGGGCATGCTGGAGGCCGACGTCAGCGGCCATCGCCTTCTGGCCCACGCCCGCGGCGAACGGAAGCTCCTCATGGAGAGCGAATCCGGCGCCGGCAAGCATACCGAGAACGAGATGGCCCACTTCCTCGACTGCGTCGAACGCGGCCAGACGCCCATGACCGGCGGCGAGGCCGGCCTGCCGAGCCTGCGCGTCATCTGGAGGCTCTACGAGGCCGAGCAGCGCGGCGTGGTCGCCGATCTGCGGGGGCTCGGACTGCCCGCCCGGTAAGCCGGCGAACCTCTCAGCCGGCGCGCATTCGTGCCGACTGAATTCGCTCGGCGGCTCGCTCGTAGCTCACGAGCCTGCGCACGAGAGCGTTATAGCGCTGGTGCGCATCGCGGCCGTAGCGCTCGCGAAGCAGGAGATAGAGCTCGATCTCCGGTCCTTCGCACAGCGTGGACTCCTCGGGCAGATCGTGACCCAGGCTCTTTAGCCGCGGAGCACCGATCGCGACCAGCAGGGACTCGGTCGTCGTTTCGCCGCGCAGGTGCGCTCGCACGCCCTCGGCGACAAGGTCGGCTCCAGGCAGACGCGGGTCACCGGTCATCCGTTCCACTCCGAGATTGCGCGCTCGACCTTTCCCCGAAACGAGTCGGGATCCAGGGCGGGATAGCGGACAAGCGCTCCCTCGATCGCATCGAACAGCCGCCGCAGCGTCGCCGGCTCGATCAGCCTGCGATCGCGCATCGCCGCGACGTCGCGCAGATCCTGGGCTCTTCGGCCGCTGCCCCGGCATCCGCGGCCGATCCCTTCCATGAGCCTGCCGAGGCGAGCGGCGTCGGTAAGACCACGCACCAACACAGTGTACGGCCTCGTCTCGGGAACGTCCGGACCATGTGGGCGCGCCCAATGAGTGAGCCCCCGGCACGATGCCGGGGGCTCCAGAATTCCGGGAACGCTATCCCGCTACTCGTCGATCCACCACTGCTCCATGCGCAGCCAGCGGCGAATGCCCCAGGCGTTGTAACCGATCGGGTTGTTGCGGATCCGGTTGTGGACGTAGTGGAAGCTGGAGGCGGCGCCGAAGGTCAGCTCGGTGCCGTCCAGGTTGTTCAGAACCACCAGCTCGGTGGCCTGGATCGCCAGCTCCATCCGCTCTTCAGGATCGAGCGACTGCGCCGACGCGTCGGCCAGACGCTTCAGCTCCAGCAACCCCTCGCGATAGGGCTCGGGCGGCGCCACGCCTTCCTGACCCCCCGTTTCGAGCCAGTCACGTACCTCGTACTGGTAGAGGGCGTGCAGGTAGAGGGCGTCGGTGCCCCAGAACCAGTGGCCGGAGGCCGACTCGATCAGCGGCAACTCGCTGCCGAGCCACCATGGCCGCACGCCCTCGCTCCAGGTCTTCTGGATGCAGAACGTCTTGATCTTGAGGTCCCGCTCCCAGTTCTGGCACTGGGCGGTGACCACCTCGCCGCGGACTCCGGAGTCGGAGAAGATCCCGATATTCAGCTCGATGCGACCGCCGTCGGCGTACTCACGGAAGCCGTCGCCGCCGACCGCCAGTCCCAGATCGTCCAGCATCTGGTTTGCCTCGGCCAGGTCGTAGCGCGTCCATTGCTCCAGGTGGTCCCACATCGCCGCCACGCGCGGGTCGGCGCTCATGCCGATCGGCTTGCCCGGGTCGAGCCGCGGCCGCCCCACCAGCTTTGCGCGGAAATCGTACAGCTCCGGCGTGGTGTAGGCACGCATGAGCTGCTCGTTGTCGATGCCGAGCTGCAGCGCCTGCAGGAAGTCATCGTTCAGCAGCAACGCGGCGAGCTTGTCGTCGTTCTCGTTCACGGGATTCTCGAGCGCGTTGGTGATCCACGCCAGCTTGCGCTTGATGAAGACCCAGTAGTTGTGCCACCCGGGCGGCGTGACCAGACGGTAGTTGCCGTTGGCCTGCTGCTGGAACAGCACCGCGTCCACCGGCGGCCCCATGGCGTGCCAGTCGTACTCGCCCGCGGCGAGCTGCAGCTTCTCCACCTCCTTGTCCTTGACGTAGGTCACGAGCAACTCGTCGGCGTAGGGAAGCTGCTGGCCGTTCTCGTCCACCTTCCAGTAGTAGGGGTTGCGCACCATCACCATCAGCTCGCCTTCCTTCACCGTCTCGGGAACCCAGGGCCCGAGGGTGGGGCGTTCGGTGTTGGTGCCGGCGCGGTGCACGGTGTTGAGCTCCTGCCACGCCTCCGTCGCGTCGCCCAGCTCCTCGTTGTACTTGGGATGGAACGGTTTCAGGTAGTGGGCGGGCTCCGGATCGAGATAGTTCCAGCCGATGTTCTTGTGGTAGTTCGCGTACGGCGCCGCGAACTTGATCACGATCGTGTAGTCGTCGACCATCGTGAACTCGGCGAGCTCCCCGCCGATGATGAAGTCGGAAGGCGCCACCGACAGCGGGGTCGCGTCCGGGTCGGGGGAATAGAGCCTGATGTCCTCCCACTTGAACATCACGTCCTCGGCGGTGAACTCCTCGCCGTCCGACCACTTCACGCCCTTCCGCAGATGGATGGTGTAGGTCGTCAGATCGTCGCTCCACTCGATGCTTTCGGCGAGGTTCGGGTAGCGGTGGGTGCCTGACGGAACGCTGACGTCGATCAGCCCTTCGTTCATGTAGCGGGTGATGCTGCCGAAGCTGGTGTACAGCGCCTCGATGTGGCGCAGCGTGCCGCCGTACTTGCCGACCGCTTCGAACGCCTGCTCGACCGGGGGCACGTCGGGCAGCCGCTCCTCGACCGGGGGAAGCTCCCCGGCGGCGACCCTGGCCGCCAGCACCGGCGACTCGCTGTAGCTTGCCATCGGACTGTCCGGCGTGATCATCGGCACGATGTCCGCGCCTGTCGCCGTCATGGCCGTTCCGCAGAGGAACAGACATGCCAGCAGTGCCAGGCCATGCGACGCGCGGAAGCGCTTTCGGTTCAGTAGGTTCATGACCGACCTCCTCGAATGATGTTGCCAGTGCACCACTTGTGGCCGGCTCTGTCAACGTCGACGGCGCCGGGGGCTTGTCATCGCGCGGTCCATCTGGCCAGAGTGGCCCGTCTCCGGGGGTGATGGAGCCATGGGAAAGCTGGAGCGGGACGGACGCGTCATCGTCGCGGAAGGAGGGAGCTGTCCTTCCCTCGAACGCCTGAGCAACGGCGACCTGCTGGTGGCATACCGGGACGACACCCACGGCAAGTCCTGCATCAGCCTGACCCGCTCGACCGACTCCGGCCGGACGTGGCGCAAGGAGCACACCTTCGCCTACGGCGCCTCGGCCGAGCGAACGGACGAACAGTTCTATGGCCATCACGGCATGGCGCAACGTGCCGACGGCACCATCCTGCTTCCCTACAACGTGTACGGAGCCAGCTACAGCGGTGTCTATAACCGCACCGTGTGCGTGCGCAAGTCGGTGGACCAGGGGCACACCTGGTCGGAGCCCATCGTCGTGGTACCGGGGCCGGGTCCGGCATCGGGGTGGTCGTCGGCGATCTCCTACGGCAAGATCCGCACCCTGCACGACGGGACGGTCATCCTGCCGATCATCGGCCGGCGCGAAGGCGACCGCTTCGGCCGCCATGGATACCTCACCTCGCGCGACGGCGGCGACACCTGGGACAGCTACGTGACCGCCGCCTGCGACCGCTACTCCGGGGACGAGGCCGACTTCCTGCAACTGCCCTCCGGCCGCATCCTGTGCGTCAACCGCGATCCTTCCAACACCCACGGGCACGGGGTCGGGCCGCTGTACTGCAATTGGAGTGACGACAACGGCGCCACCTGGAGCAGCCACGAAATGGTCGGATGGTCCGATCCGCGCTACGGCCACTCTCCTTCGCTGTTTCTCACCAGGACCGGCACCGTCATCTGCGGCTACCGGCACGTGGCCGAGATGGACCACCTGCACATCGGCAGCGTCGCCTTCTGTTACGTCAAGGAGGATGGGCTGGACTGGAGCGGGGAGACCCACATCTGGGGCGGCGCCATGTACCTGTCGTTCCTGATGCAGTTCCATGCGATGGGACAGGGCTATCCCAGCTTCGCCTACGCCGACGACGACCGCATCCTGGTCGTGCACCACAACCAGCCGTTGCCCGCGGTGGGCGAGCGCGACATCGAGGGCGTGTTCTACGTGGAGCAGGAGGAGGAGCCCGCTTGGCGCGGCGACGTGGGCTGAGGTAGCATCCCCATCATGCCGGCCGCCGGTTCCGGTAACGCGGCAGACGATGATCTGCTGATTGAGGTCCGCGACCTGCGCGTGGAGTTCCGGCTGACCGAGGGCCTGTTGCGCGCCGTGGACGGCGTCAGCTTCGAGGTCCGCAGCCACCAGACCCTGGGCGTGATGGGCGAATCGGGGTGCGGCAAGAGCGTGACCGCGCGCGCCATCATGGGCATCCTGCCGATGCCGCCGGCGCGCGTCACCGGCACGATCAACTACTACGAGGAAGGTCGGCCCATCGACTTGGTGGGCCTGGATCCCAAGGGCGACCGGTACCGCGACATCCGCGGCAACCGGATCAGCATGATCTTCCAGGAGCCGATGACCGCCCTCAGCCCCGTGCACGCCGTCGGCAACCAGATCGGCGAGGTGCTGCGCGTGCACCGGGAGATGACCCGCGGCGAAGCGCGGTCTCAGACCATCGACCTGCTGGACCGGGTCGGCATCAGCGACCCGGAGCGGCGCATCAAGCAGTACCCGTTCGAGCTGTCAGGCGGTATGAACCAGCGCGCGATGATCGCAATGGCGCTGGCATGCCGGCCGAGGCTGCTGATCGCCGACGAGCCCACGACCGGCCTGGACGTGACGATTCAGGCGCAGATCATGGAGCTGATCCAGGGCCTGCAGGCGGAGTTCGGCATGGCAGTGCTGTTCATCACGCACGACCTGGGGTTGATCGCGGAGATGGCCGACACCGTGCTGACCATGTACATGGGCCAGATCGTGGAGGCCGGCACCGCCGACCAGGTCTTCTACGGCCACACCCACCCCTACACGGAGGGGCTGCTCAAGTCGATTCCCATCGTCGCGGCCGAGCATCATCGCCTGGCGCCGATTCGCGGCAGCGTCCCCAACCCCTACGCCCGGCTCTCGGGTTGCCGCTTCCGCTACCGCTGCCACCGGTACATCGGGGATGTCTGCGACCAGGATCCCCCGCACTTCGGTCCCGCTCCCGGCCACCTGTCCAAGTGCTGGCTCCACGAGGGAAGTGGGCTGCACGAGGAAGGCGGGTTGGCCGAGGCGGCCGGAGCGGCCCGATGAGCCGGGACACCGCGCCCGCCGCCGCACCGCTGCTGCGGGTGGAGGACCTGTTCAAGTACTACCCGGTGACCGCCGGCCTGCTGAAGCGCAAGGTGGCCGAGGTGCGGGCAGTGGACGGGGTCAGCTTCGAGGTGGACAAGGAGGAGACCTTCGCCCTGGCCGGCGAGAGCGGCTGCGGCAAGACCACGGTGGTGCGCAGCATCGCCCGCCTGGTGGACCCCGACGGCGGCCGCGTGCTGCTCAAGACCGATCTCCTGGAGGAGTACCGCGACGCCGACGGCTGGCTCGACCTAGCCACGCTGCCGGCCCGCGAGACCAAGCCCGTCCGCCGCGACCTGCAGGTCGTCTTTCAGGATCCCGACTCGTCGCTGAACCCGCGCTTCACGATCAAGAACATCGTCGGGGAGCCGCTGATCGTGCACGGCCTGGGCGGGCGCCGCGAGATAGCCGAGCGGGTGGACGAGCTCCTGCGCCTGGTGGGCCTGGACTCCAGCCACCTGAACCGCTTCCCGCACGAGCTCTCCGGCGGCCAGAAGCAGCGCGTCGGCATCGCCCGCGCGCTGGCCCTGGAGCCGAAGCTGATCCTGGCCGACGAACCGGTCTCCGCCCTGGACATGTCGATCCAGGGGCAGATCCTCAACCTGATCGAGGACCTGCGCGACAGGCTGGGACTGACCATGCTCTTCATCGCCCACGACCTGTCGGTGCTGTCCCACATCAGCGACCGCATGGGCGTGATGTACCTGGGCAACCTGGTCGAGGTCGGCGCCACCACGGACCTGTTCCGCAGGCCCCGGCACCCCTACTCGGAGGCGCTGCTCACGGCGATTCCGCAGCCTGATCCCAAGCGCAAGGTGGAGCGCGTCATCCTTGAAGGCCAGGTGCCGTCACCCCTCAACAAGCCGAGCGGATGCGCGTTCCATCCGCGCTGTCCCTACCGGCAGCAGCGCTGCGAGGCGGAGGTGCCCGAGCTGCGCCCGCTTGGAGACCGCATGGTCGCCTGCCACCTCGCCGAGGAGCTCGACCTGCGCGGCTCGCTGCAGGGCGACGTGATGGGACGGCTCGGCCTGAGCTGACCGCCCGGGAACGCGTCTCCTACCAGCCCTTCCAGCTCCCGTCGGCGTGGCGGTACTGGCGGAACGCGGTCGGCCGGTAGGGAAGCTCCGCGATGTCGGCTTCCTTGACCGTGACCCCCAGCCCCGGCTCGTCGGGGATGTTCATGTACCCGTCCGCGACGCGGAACGGATGCTCGGCGAAGCGGTCGAACTGCTCGAAGAAGCTGGCCGTGGTCTCCTGGATCAGGAAGTTGGGCATCGCCGCGTCGGCGTGCATGACCGCCGCGTGGCCGACCGGGCCGCAGACGTTGTGCGGCGCCATCAGCATCTGCTCTGCGTCCGCCAGCCTCGCGATCTCGATCATGCGGTGAATGCCGAAGCACTCGGTGATGTCGGGCTGCAGGATGGCGCACGCGCGGCGGTCGATCAGCTCCCGGAACTGCGCAACGGTGAACAGCTTCTCGCCGGTGGCGATCGGCACCGGACTGCGCGCGCTCACCTCGGCCAGCGCCGCGACCGAGCCCACCTTGACCGGCTCCTCGATGAACAGCGGGCGCACCGGCGCGACCGCGTGGGCGAAGGCGATGGCCAGCTCCGGCACCGGGCTGCCGTGGGTGTCGAGCAGGATCTCCAGCTCGGGGCCGGCCGCCTCGCGCATCGCCTGCGCGCAGGCCACCGAGTGCTCGACCGCGGCCCGATCCAGCGGCGTGGCGCGGGTCTCCAGGGGATTGCCCTTGATCCCGGCGTAGCCCTTCCGCTGGGCGGCGACGGCGGTGGCGGCGGCTTCGTCCGGACCGGCGAAGCTGCCCCCGTTCGAGTACACCCGCACCCGCTCGCGGCGCCGCCCGCCGAGCACGGTGCTCACCGGCACGCCCCACGCCTTGCCGGCCAGGTCGTACAGCGCAATGTTCACCGCCGCCGCGGCGGTGCCGTACACCGCTCCCCCCTTCCAGGGCACCCGGTCGGTCAGGTCCTCGGTGAGGGCGATCACCTGCAGCGGGTCGGCGCCGATCAGCAGCTCGCGCCAGGCGTGGAGCTGCGCTTCCACCGGCTCGATCAGCCACTCCGCCGTCCCGTCGCCCCAGCCGCTCATGCCGGCATCGGTCTCCAGCTTCAGCAGCAGCCATCCCTTCTCGGTGCTGGCGATCGGCTCCCCGGTCACCGGGTCGCGGACCTGCTGCCCGGTGGCGACGCTGAACTTGTACGTGCGTACCGCGGTGATCTTCATCGTCCTCCCCTGCGTGACGGGTACGGTAGCCGAAGCGAGGCCTCGTCGGCGCGCCCCCGTTCCGCGGTATCATCGCCGCCGCGAAATCCAGGAGGTAACTCATGGGATCTGAATCGCTTACCGTTGCCGTGATCGGCTGCGGCCGCCTGGGGCAGCACTACGCGGCCGTCTACGCCGCCCGCCCCGACACCACGCTGATCGCCATCGCCGAAGCCAACCCGGAGCGGCGCCGGGTGGTGGGGGAGCGCTTCGGCGTGACCCGCCTGTTCGCCGATGCGCGCTCGCTGTTCGCCGAGGTGGTGCCGGATGTCGCGGCCCTGGTGCTGCCGGTGCGCTACATCAAGGACGCGGTGCTTGCGGCCGTCGCCGCCGGCGTGCGCGGGGTCACCACCGACAAGCCGATCGCCGCCACCCTGGCCGACGCCGACGCCATGGTGGAGGCCTGCCGTGACGCCGGCGTCGTGTTCGGCGGCGGCAACCTGCAGCGTGCCCGCGCCGACGTGCAGGAAGCAGCGGCCTGGCTCCACGCCGGCGAGTTCGGTCCGGTCACCGGAGCGGTCGTTCACCGCTGGGGCGGCGAGATCTCCGGCGGCGGCTGCCAGCACATTTCGGTGCTGCGGCTGCTCACGGGCGCGGAGGTCGCCGAGGTGGTGGCGTGGGGCACGCCCGAGCACAAGCTGACCGACGGCGAGGACGAGGAAGGACTGATCATCAACGGCCGCTTCACGATGAGCGACGGCCTGGCGGTGCCGGTATTCGGCACGGAGACGCCGCAGAAAGGGGTGGACGTGTGGACGGAGCGGGCGCTGATCCGCTGGGACTGGGAGGCCACCACCGTCTATGCCGGTCGCGACGCGGCCGGCCGCCGCCTCCCGCTGGACCGTCCCTTCACGCCGGCCGCCTATCCGCGGTTCGGCTACCTCGGCACCTCCATCGGTTCCTTCCTGGACGCGGTCCGCACCGGCAGCGAGCTGTGGATCTCCGGGCACGACCTGCGCCAGGCACTGGAGGTTGCGATCGCCGCCAAGCAGTCCGCCGCATGCGGTTCCGTACCGGTCGCGCTGCCGCTGGCCGATCGCACCCTGACCCTGCGCCCGCGCCCCTACCGGTGGCTCGGCGGCGACGCGAGCGGACGCGAGCAGAGCGCGGCGGAAGCCGCCACGCCGTGGACCGGCTACGACTGATCGGTCCGAGCCCGGCGCTCAGTTGCTGCTGAAGGGGTCGGCGGCGTCGCGCAGGCCGTCGCCGACGAAGTTGAACGCCAGGATCGCCGCCACCACGAATAGCGCCGGGATCAGGTACCAGGTGTTGTTGACCACGTTGTTGACGTTCTGCGCCTCGATCAGCAAGACGCCCCAACTCGTCATGGGCGGCTGGATGCCCAGCCCCAGGAAGCTCAGGCTGGTCTCGGCCAGGATCATGCCGGGGATGGCAAGGGTCAGGCTCACCAACAGGTAGCTGGCGATGTTCGGCACCAGGTGCAGCGCCATGATGCGTCCGTTGCTGGCGCCGATGTTGCGCGCCGCCAGGATGTACTGGGTCTCGCGGTGCGAGAGGATCATGCCGCGCACCACCCGCGCCAGGCCGGTCCAGCCGATGAACGACAGAATGACCACGAGGGCAAAGTACCTCTGCAGCGGGGTCAACTCCTTGGGCAGCGCGGAGGCCAGCAGCATCCACAGGGGCAGCGAGGGCACCGAGATAATCACCTCGATCACCCGCTGCACCACCAGGTCCACAGCCCCGGCGAAGTAGCCGGACAGCGCGCCGATCAGGATGCCCAGGACCAGGCTGATCATCACTCCAACCCAGCCGATGGTCAGCGACACGCGGCCGCCGTAGAGGATGCGAGAGAACATGTCGCGGCCCCACTTGTCGGTGCCGAGCAGGAAGATGCGCCCCTCCTTGACCCCGAAGAAGCGCAGGTTGCTGCGGACCGGGAGGAACCCCAGCACCGGATAGTCGCTGGCACCGCGCACGAACAGGTGGATGGGAAACCGCTCGTCGGGGTTGGGCGTCCAGTGCGTCTTGAAGGTGGTCATGTCCAGGGTGCGGGTGGCGCCGTAGACGAACGGTTGCAGGTGGAATCGCCCGTCGAGGTCGAAGAAGCGGATGCGCATGGGCGGGTGGTTCTCGAACCCCTTGGCGCTGTCGTCCAGGGTGTAAGGCGCGAAGAACTCGCAGAACATCGCAAGTGCGTACAGCACGATCAGCGTCCACAGGCCGATCATGGCCAGCCGGTTGCGGCGGTACTTGAGGCGCATGATGGAGCCGATGCTGCGGCCCTTGATCGGCACGTCGCCGCCGTGTCCGGTGGCCGTTGCCGGCTCGGCCATGCTCATCACTCGTACCTGATGCGCGGGTCCACCCACGCCAACGCGAGGTCTGCCACCAAGTTGCCCACCACCAGCAGGGTGGAGAGCAGCATCACCATGGCGCCCGCGAGGAACGCGTCGTGGTGCATCACGGCGTCGAACAGCAGCGGTCCGGCGGTCGGCAGGTTGAGCACGATCGAAACGATCAGCTCGCCACCGACCACTCCTGGGAACGCCAGCCCGATGCCCGTGATGAACGGATTGAGGGCGATCCGCAACGGGTACTTGAACACCACGATGCGCTCCCGAAGCCCCTTGGCACGTGCTGTATCCACGTACGGGCGGAGCAACTGGTCCAGCAGGTTGCCCCGCAGTATGCGCATGGCGCCAGCCATACCGGCGGTGCCGAGCACCAGCACCGGCACCCACAGGCGCGACAGGAGGTCCAGCGCCTTGCGAAGACTCCATGGAGCATCGACGTACTCAGGCGAGAACAGCCCGCCCGGTATCTGTCCGAACACGAAGAAGCCGATCACGATCAGCACCAGGGCGAGCAGGAAATTGGGGATGCTCAGGCCGATGAAGCTGATCGCCGTGAAGAAGTTGTCGCCCAACGTGTACTGGCGGACCGCCGAGTAGATCCCGATCGGTAAGGCGACCACATAGGAGAACACGATGCTGCAGAGCGAGATGATCACCGTGAGCAGCATGCGCTCGTTGATGAGCTCCCCTACCGGCCGGTGGCCGTAGGCATAGGAACGGCCGAAGTCCCCCTGCACGAAGCGGCTGGCCCACTTCCACCAGCGCACGTAGATCGGCTTGCCGATGCCGTACTGCCGTTCCAGCAGCCGGATCTGGCCCTCGCTCAATTCCGCCTCGCCGGTGTCGGCAATCTGCTGCGCGATCAGGATGTCGACGAAGGTGCCCGGGACCAGCTCGATCGCCCCGAACACCAGCATCGAGATCATGATCAGGGTGGGGACGACGGTGGCGATTCTCCGAATGATGAAGGTGACCATCAGGGGTGTGTCCGCCTGCCGGTGCCGGCGCGCGTCAGTGTCGCCCAGCGGGGCGCGCTGTTCAACCTTCCTCGCGGAGCCGAGTCGCTCCGGTGTTAGAATCGGGAGCGGCCGGCCTGCGCCGCCGCGGGCAATCCGGCCGGCGAGGAGGTTCGCATGAGCGACTCGGGATCCCAGGAACATCAGCCCGGGCGGCCGGAGTTCCGCAAGCCGGTGCCGGAGGGCGTGATCGAGGCGAGCGGCGTCACGGTCGGCGAAGCGAGCGCGCTGGTGCCGCTCAGCGACGGCGCGCTCGGTGTGCTGGCCGGCGGCCGGCTGCTGCGCTCCCGCGACGGCGGCGCCACCTGGGGGGAACCGCAGGCGCTGGAGCTGCCGGAGGTGGGCCGGTGGTACGGGTTCGGGTGCATCCGGCTGCAGTCCGGGCCGCTCGCGCTGCTGTACCACGATGACCGGCAGCGCTTCCGGCTGATGCTGTCGGAGGACGACGGCCGCACGTGGCGGCAGCACTCCTTCGTCGACGCGCTGGGCACGCCGTACTACGACGCCCTCATCGAGACCGGCGACGGCATGCTGGTGCTGCCGAGCCGCGAGTGCTACGGCAACGACGACCACCCTGGCATGGAGTACCGCAAGATCAGCACCTGGGGCACGTGGAAGGGGCTCCGGCTGCAGGTCTCCGGCCACTACCACTACCCGGAGATCGACATCGCCGCGGTGAGCCGGTCAGAGGACGGGGGACGCACGTGGCAGCGCGCCCAGCCGCTGATGGGGTGGTTCGACGAGCACGGGATCGCCAACGGCTACGGCGGAGTGACCGCCTGCGACGAGCCGAGCGTGGCCGAGACGGCCGACGGCCGCCTGCTGTTCTTCGCGCGGTCCACCGTGGGCCGCATCGTCGCCAGCTACTCGAGCGACGGCGGAGAGCGCTGGACGGCGGTGCGGCCGACGGAGCTGGCCGCCTCCTACTCGCCGCCGCGCCTGCGCCGAATCCCGGCCACCGGCGACCTGATCTGCGTCTGGAACCAGGTATCGCGCGAGGAGATCCGCCGTGGCTACCGTCGCGGCCGGCTGTCGTGTGCGATCTCGCGCGACTCGGGCGAGTCCTGGGAGCACTTCAGGACCATCGAGGTGTCAGCCGGCCTGGCGGACGTGGACCAGATCGCCCCGGAGTCCCCGATCATCCCCGTGATCGGGTTGCCGGAGGTCGGCGCGCTGCCCGACGACTTCGCCACCTTCGACTATCCCAACGTGTGCTTCGCCGGCGACCGCGTGTTCCTGATCTACCACCGCTCGTGGGTCGACTCGGCCCCGAAGGCACGGCAGGCGAACACTCTGGGCGAACGCGGCAGGGACGAGGCCGGCAAGCCGCGGAAGTCGGTGATCCGCAGCTATCCGCTGGACTGGTTCTACGGCTGACGATCGCCGGCCGAGGGGCCAGGCGCCAGGACCACGCACCAGACCCCCGCCGCGGCGGGCAGCGGCACGGGTGGCCGCGGCGCTGCTCTCCATCGTGGTGTCCGTGGTGATCTTCCTGCAGTTCCTGGACCTGGCCGCCACCGGCGTCGAGCTGAGGACCGGCGCGCGCGCACTGTTCGCGTCGGTGGCGATCTACCTGTTGGGGCTCGGCGAGCTGATCGCCGCCCTCACCATCTGGTTCGCGTACGCCCGGGCGGCGCGGGAAGGCCGGCTGCGCGCCACCGTGCTCAGGGTCACGCTCTGGGAGGGACTGGCCGCCCTCGCCTACCTGCCGGCCCGGCTGCTGGTCTATCTCCCCGTGGCACGCTCTCTCGGCGACCGCTTCATCGACGCGTTCCGGCTCGTGGACCTGCTGCAGGGGCTCCTGGGCGTGATCCTGGTGGCGACCGCCATCGCGGTCCCCTGGCGCCGTCGGACGTACTGAACTATCCGGCCGGCCGCCAGTGGACCAGGGCGCCGGCGTTGCGGTAGTTGCCGTACGCACTGAGGACCGAGCCGTCGCCCACCGAGACCGAGAACTGGTGGCCGCACGCCACGTGGTACCACTCTTCCGTGCCGAGGGCGGCGAAGTCGTCCACGACGTAGCGATGCTCCACGTCCCACGTGACCCCGTGGTCGTGGCTGACGACGGCGTCGCAGCCGCGCCGGTAGGTGGCCAGGTCGCCGGCGCCGAAGTCAAGGCGGCGGATCACGGTTAGCACCAGGTCGTCGTTAGGCAGCCGCAGCAGCGTGACGTGATGGCGGCCGGGGCCGAACACGAAGTCCAGCGGACTCCAGGTCGCGCCTTCGTCGTTGCTGATCGACACCGCGGTGCCCTCGAAGTTGTCGTAGTGCAGGGGGATGTACTGCGCCGGCATGTCGCTGCGCACGGCCGCGACGACGGACCCGTTGGCGGCGCGCACCAGGGCTCCCTCGCCTACCCCGCGCTCCACCCGCTGGCCGTCGCACTCGTCGTACCACACCCACTCCTGCGGCCAGCTCACCGGCCCCCAGGTGCGGCCGCCGTCGCGGGACCAGCGGATGCAGCCGCAGCAGGGGTTCTGCGGCAGCGGTCCCTTGGACACCGTCTGCCCGGTCTCCGCCACCACCGTGGCGTTGCCGGCGGCGTCGCGGTCGATCAGGGCGTTGCCCTCGCAGTCCATCTGCGTGCCGTCGGGGGCCTCCGGCAGCCGGTCGCCCCGCTCCCAGGTGGCGCCGTGGTCGTGGCTGTAGTAGCGGAAGTTGCCCTCGTCCGACCAGCTCGACATGAAGCTGATGACGCCCGAGCCCAGGTTGGACAGCATCATCGGCCGGGTCGAGCAGCCGGGCACCTCGACGTATTCCCAGCTCGCACCCTGGTCGTCGCTCAGGCCGATCACGGTCTGGTTGGATTGGGCCAGCGTCATGGAGCCGGCCACGCCGGCCACCGCCCAGCCGCCTGAGTCCAGCACCGCAAGGCCCCACGGGAACACCGGACGGTCACCGTGCCACGGCAAAAACCGGAACGCCGCCGGGTGGCCGATCTGGCCGCCTTCGCCGTCGTGCTGCATCACCCAGTGGTCGCGCCACGCCAAGTCCTCGCGTGAAGGCGTGGCCGGAAGCTGATCACTGCTCAGGGGTCGATTCATCGCCAATCCTCCTCGGGCACGGGCCGCTCGCGGAGGATTCTGTCTAATCGGCGCCGCGGGGGCAATCCGATACGCTCGGACGCCGCGATCAGAACCCTGCGCCCCCGCCCAAGCGGAACGAGTACAGCTCCGCGTCGCGCAGCAGGAAGCGGATGCGCCGGAAGCGGGGCGCTTCCGCCTCCCCTTCTCCCTCTCCCGCACCTGCCCCGCCGCGCAACTCCGCGCGCCCGTTCCAGCGCAGCACGTGCTCCACGGCGTCGCCGTGGAACGGGTCGCAGTCCTCTGCGGCGTAGCCTGTGATCACCGCGCCCGCCTCATCCAGGATCTCGGCCCGCAGGCTGCCGTGCCCGCGGCAGGCGGCGTTGACCGTCAGCGTGTCCCCCCACGAGAGCAACGGCTGCGTCACCAGCACCCCCTCGCGCACCGGGTTGGCGCCGAGGGAGACGAAGCCGTCGCGCCGCAGGCGCGCCAGACCGAGGCCGTAGCCGACCGCGTCCCAGTCCCACACCTCGGGCACGTCGCGCCACGCCTCCGGGTGGTCGGACGCCTCGTTGCCGCCGGCGAACCACCAGTCGTGGTGGTTCTTCGAGCCGCCGTGATACACCCATAGCTCGTCGCCCATGACTACCGGCGGACTCGGCACCGTGACCATGAACTCGTTCCAGGTGCCGGGTGCGCCGCGCCGCAGCCACGGCCGGCCGGCGGCGACCCGATGCCATTCGCGTCCGTCCCTGCTGTGCACGAGCTGTACGTCCATGGTGTTGCTCACCATGTGGAACACGTTGAGGAAGCCCACCCACTGGCCGCCCAGGCGCAGCGGCGTCATGCCGTAGAACGCGTCGTCGATGTTGTCGAGCGCGGGGTCGGGAGCCAGGATCGGGCGCGGCTCGCTCCAGCGCAGGAAGTCGTGGCTCTCGATCAGGAAGATACGGCGCCTGCCCTGCCGGGTGACGCTCCCCAGGGCCGCATCGAATCCCGGCTCGCCGCCCACGCCCGGGCGGCCGGGCGCCGGCGGTCGCAGGTAGCCGCGACCCGGTACCGACCGGTAGAAGGGATGGCGCGTGGCGGCGATGTGGGTCTGCGAATCGGGATCGAACGCGCTGATGGTGACGTCGCCCCGCTCCCGGCCCAGGCGGCCGAACACCGGTCCCTCGTCGCTGGGGGTGAGGTGGATGCCGTCCGCCGAGTAGGCGGCGTGCACGGTGAACCGCGACTCGTTCTCGGCGACCGGGACGATCCGGGTGTAGAGCGTCTTGAAGCGGCGTCGCGGGTCCCGTTCCAGCGGATCGTCGACGATGAAGATGTCGTACACCGATCCGTAGTCCTCGGTGCCGAAGACGATGTTGGTGTCGTGACCGTCCTCGTGCTGGATGCCCATGGGCGGCTTGACCCACTCGATGCCGTCCTCGGAGCGGGCGTAGAGCTGCCGCATGCGGGCGTTCTCCCAGCCGTGGGAGCCGCCGCCGCGGCTCCACAGGCGCTCCCGGTCCATCTTGAAGTCGGTGTAGAAGCAGTGGAAGCGGCCGCTGTCCGCATCGCGCCGCAGGTTCCAGGAGTTGCACGAGAAGTAGGTCACGTGCTCCCACGGACGGTCGCGGCTGATCAGGGGACTGCGCTCATCGGGCACCGGCCGGTGGATGGTTCGGGTGAGGTGGTCGGCCACCTCGACCACGGCGTCGTCGAAGAAGTACTGCGGCTGATCGCCGATAAACAGTACGGTGCTGTCAAGTGCCACGGCGCTTGAGGTCGTTCAGGGCATCTCCGAACCTCAGAGCGGGTTCGGTCGCGCGCTCTTCGAACGCCGCAAGGTCCTCGGCGTCCTCTGCCAATTGCATACGGACGGCCTCGTTGACCAGATCGGAAATCGTGCGGTCGATTGCGGCTGCCTTGATCCCGGGTTATTCGCCCCTGCGTGGCGAGAGCTGGCTGAATTGAGGATTCGAGGCG
>JAPPKD010000212.1 GCA_028820215.1 Spirochaetaceae bacterium
CTCGGCTTCAACTTGGTCCCGGAGACTGCCTGATTCTGCTTGTTTCTAAGGAGGCGCGGTCCCCGACCCTTGATGATCGGGGCGCGGTCGTGGATGGTTGCGGCGAAGGAGAGCGGATGGCCAGGGTGCTGGTGGTCAGCGGCGCGGCGTCCGGCCTGGGGCACGCCTCGGCGCTGCGCTTCGCCAGGGGCGGCTACGACGTCGGGTTGATCGACGTCGACCGGGCACGGGGCGAGCAGGCCGCGCAGAAGGTCCGCGCGCTGGGACGGCGGGCGGTGTACTGCCCGTGCGACGTCACCGACCGGGGACAGGTGGACGCGGCGGCGCGCGAGATCAGGCGGGCGCTTGGCCCTGTGGACGCGCTGCACAACAACGCGGGGATGCAGGTGCCGGGCGGCATCCTGCGCTGCACGGAGGAGGATTGGGACCGGCTTTACGACGTGACCGTCAAGGGAATCTTCCACGTGACGCGTGCGTTCGTCCCGCTCATGGCCGGCCGGACCGGGGCCGCGATCGTCAACACCGGATCGATCCTGGCGGCCCGTCCCGCCGGCGAGCGGGCCGCGTACGCCGGCGCCAAGGGAGCCGTAGAGGCGCTGACCCGCTCCATGGCCGCGGACCTGGCCGGGCGGGGCATCAGGGTCAACTGCGTGGCGCCCGGCGCGATCGACACGCCGCTGCTGCAGCGCTACATCAGGGAGTCCGCCTATCCGGCGGCCACCGGGTCGGGGCTGAAGGCAAAGTCGCTCTTCAACCGCTTCGGCCGGCCGGAGGAGGTCGCCGGCGTCGTGTTCTTCCTGTGCAGCGAGGAGGCGTCGTTCGTGACCGGCGCGACGTGGTCCGTGGACGGAGGCTGGTCAGCCGCGGGCTGACCTTTGAAGATCTCCGCGATCGGGGACCCGGCGTGGTACCGTGCGGCGGCACACCAGCCGCAACAGGAGGAAACGGTGGCGAAGACTCGCATGGCTCAATACGGAACCAGGCACGGGCACGCGTCCGGCAAGCTGCAGGCTATGCAGGCGAACGACGATGTCGAGGTCGCCGGGGTCTTCGAACCCGACCCGGCGCGGCGCGCCGAGCTGGAGGGGTCCGGCGGCGCCTTCGCGGGTGTTCACTGGTATGGCGACCGGAGCGAGATGCTGGAGGACGAGAGCATATCGGCGGTCGCCTCCGAGGGGCACAACGCGGAGAGTCTAGACCAGACCGAGGAGATCGTCGCCGCCGGCAAGCACGTCTGGTACGACAAGCCTGCCGGCGACGACTGGGCGCAGTGGCAGCAGGTCGTGGCGGCAGCCGAACGGAAGGGTCTGCTCATCCAGATGGGCTACATGCTGCGCTACCACTCGTCCTTCAGAATGGTCGCCGAATGGGCCAGGTCGGGCCTGCTGGGCGACGTGTTCGCCGTGCGCGCCCACATGTCCACCAACATCGACGAGGCCGGACGCGCCCGGATCGCCGGCGCGCACCGGGGCGGCATCTTCTTCGATCTGGGCGGGCACATGCTGGACCAGGTCGTCTGGATCCTGGGGCGTCCGGTGAAGGTGACGTCCTTCCTGCGAAGCGACGCGCGGTCGGCGGCGGCGTTCGAGGACAACACGCTGGGGGTCTTCGAGTTCGAGAACGCCCTTGCCTTCATCGACATCGCCGCGCTGGAGACGCAGCCGGCGGCGCGCCGTTTCGAGGTGTACGGCAGCCGGGGCAGCGCCATCATCGTCGAGCCCTTCGAGCCCGGCCTGCAGGTCCGGCTCTGCCTGGCGGAAGCCGGGGACGGCTACCGCCAGGGCGAGCAGGTCGTGAGCGTGGACGGGGAGAGCCGGCAGCGGACCTACGAGCTGGAGCTCGACGCGTTCCTGGCCACCATCGAGGGGAGGCAGCCGCGTGACCGGCCGGTGTCGCACGAGTTGCTGGTACAGGAGACCCTGCTGCGCGCCACGGGAGCGATCCCGGACTGAGGCGTGCCTCCCGCGGCCGCCGGCGCCGGTGTCAGGTGCGGATGCCGCGGCTGGCGATGAACTGCCGGTAGCGGGCGAAGGCGCGTTCGCAGGTCTCCCAGGTACAGGTCAGGAGCATGCGCACGTGCGGATCGGCGGTCATCATCTCGTTGTGCGACATGCCGAACAGGCTGCGGTCGAACAGCTTTTCGCGATCGTCGCGGATCAGCCCCTCGTAAGGGCTCGCGAACCGGCCCGGTCCCGAAAAACTCCCCGATCGGGCGGAAGCCGCGCTCATAGCGGTCGATGATCGGCTCGCGCACGCTGAGCACGCGCCTAGGCAGTGCCGGCAGCGGCTGCGCGGCGGCGGGCGTAGAGCTCGCGCATGATATCCGCGCGGCGCTTGGCGTCCAGCCGGTAGTGCAGGTAGCACCAGATGCCGGCGGCGGAGAACACCATCAGCACGGGACCGTAGAAGATCCCCAAGTGGACGATGGTCTCGGCCGGCACGGCGCCCACCGTGACGCCGGCCCCCCGCGGCCAGTCGATCACGTCCAGGCCGACTCCGGCGACGATCTGGGCGAGCGCGGCCGACGCCTTGACCGCGAAGGTGATGACCCCGAACAGGGCGCCTTCGCGGCGGTGGCCGGTTTCGAGCTCGTGCAGGTCGGTGACGTCGGTCATCATCGCGAAGTAGGCGACCAGCGCGAAGGCAGAGAATACGCCCTGGATGATCTCCATCGCGATCAGCGCCCACACCAGCGCGGACGTGCCGTTCGCGGGAAAGAGGTCGACCAGGCGCAGCAGAACCGGCAGGACCTGGAACGATACGGAGCCTGCCGTGCCGAGCAGCAGCGTGAACCGCTTGCTCGTGCGGAACAGGACGAAACGGAGCGCGACGATGCCGGCGAACAGTCCCACGAGCGTCGCGAGCTGGACGACCACCATCTGTCCGCTGTGGAGCGCCCAGAAATACTCCAGGAGATAGAGGCTCAGCGTCCTGTGCACCCCTGCCGACAGGAACAGTGCCGTCGTTCCGGCGGCGAGCCACACGAATGGCTTGTTGCGCGCGCTCTCCCGGACGTCGCGGACGAGTTGCGCAAGAAACCCCTGCTGGCGGGGCGGCGCGGTGTTCGCGTGTCGGATCTCCGACCGCGTTCCCAGGGCCGCCACCAGGATCGCCACCGTCATCGCCGTGCCGAGCGCGATCGCGAAGGTCGGGTAGTTCTCCGCCAGGAGCCGGCCGCCGCGCGCGTCGGAGAAGAACCAGCCGACGCCGACGACGATCGCGAACGTCGTGCCGAGGTAGGAAAAGAGCTGGCGCAGCAGGATGAGCTTGGTGCGCTCCTCCGGGTCCTCCGTGATCTCCGTGCCCAGGGCCAGGTGCGGGACGTTGTAGAGCGTCAGGGCGAACCGGGTGAGCACGGCGAAGGCGGTCAGCCAGAGGAACAGGCCGATCTCGCCCAGTGCGGACGGCGGCGCGAACAGGCCGACGAAGGCCAGCCCCACCGGCAGGGCGGCCGCGAACATGAAGGGATGGCGCCGTCCCAGCTTCGACCGGCAGTGATCGGACCACGTTCCGATCAGCGGGTCCGTGAACCCGTCGACCAGCAGGGCGATGAACAGCGCCGCGCCCGCCAGCGTGCCCGGCAGGCCCAGCACCTGGTTGTAGTAGAACAGCACGAACAGGGAGGTCGCGTTGCGCTTCATGCCCTCGGCGGACTCGCCGATGCCGTACGCGATCCTGGTGAAGAACGGCACGCGCCGATCCTTGGCGACGGTGCTCATGTGTCTACCCGGCCCGACCCACGGGCCGCGTCACGTCAGTCGGAGCCCGAACGCTACTCCGAGCGCGAGCCCTTGCATGTCGCCAGCTTCTGCTTGGGGCCGTCGATCGTGCCGGCGATGGCGTCGCCGTCGACCGTGAAGGTGCAGGTGATCGTCCGCTTGCCGGGAAACAGGGGAATGGACACGTCGGATTTCCACCTGATGGCGTTCCCTTTGCGCCTGCCGTTGTCGAACTCCAGGGTCATCTGCTCGCCGATCAACGCGCCGCTCACCGTCTCTCCATCTGTCGAGAGGTCCAGCGTGGCGGTTTTCTGCTTGCCGCGAATGGTCTCGATCTCCAGGTTCCAGCGCCCGTCTACGTCGCTCATGCGTACTCCCTCGCTTGATTGTGCGGTCGGTCACGAATGGTGACCGACCGGTCCGGGAGGCGCAACGTCACTGCCCGCCGCCGTACCGCCGCCGTGGGCTATGGTCGGAAACCGTGACGGCGGTCACCGGGGCTACGGGTTTCGTCGGCCACGCGTGCGCCGCCGCGCTCGCCGCGGGCGGGGAGGAGCTGGTCTGCACGGTGCGGGCGACGAGCGACACCCGAGCCCTGCGGGAGCTGGGGCCGGGGGCGGCGCTGGCGCCGGCCGCGCTGGATGACGTGCCGGGCCTGGCGGCGGCCTTCGCCAGCTGCCGGGCCGTCGTCCACTGCGCGGCGCGCGCCGTCGACTGGGGCACCCGCGCCGACTTCGAGCGCGACAACGTGGCAGGCGCCGTCAACGTCGTGGAGGCGGCGGCGCGCGCGGGCGTCGTGCACGTCGTGCACGTGTCGACCGCCAACGCCGGCGGCTACGGCCGCGAACTGGACGAGGACAGCGGCGGCGCGAGGGTGTCCTCGGCGTACTCGCGGTCGAAGCGCGCCGCCGAGCGCGCCGCCCTCCTGCACGCCGTCCGCCGTGGGGTGCGGCTGACGATTCTGCGTCCCAGCGCCGTGTACGGGCCCGGCGACCGCCGCTGGACGCTGCCCATGCTGGAGCGGATCGCCGCCGGCACGTGGGCGCTGGTCGATGGCGGGC
Source organism: Spirochaetaceae bacterium (assembly GCA_028820215.1). The sequence goes on from JAPPKD010000212.1 coordinate 4,781, forward strand.
GGGCGCTGCTGACGCCGCTGTACGTCGGCAACCTGGCGCAGGCGGTGGTCCTGGCGCTGGAGCGCCGCGTCGCGGGTACGTTCATTCTGACCGACGACGTCACCCTGAGCTGGAGGCAGCTCACCGGCCGCTGCGCCCGCGCGCTAGGGGTCAGCCTGCGGGCGCGCAGCGTGCCGTATGCGGTGGCGCGGCCGGTAGCGGAGGCGGTCGAGGTGTTCGGACGCATGGCGCGGCTGCGCCGGCCTCCCCTGGTCACCCGCTATCGCGTGGTCCGCGCGGCGAAGGACTTCCACTACCGGTGCGACCGCGCCAGGAGCGTCCTGGGATACCGCCCGGACCGCGACGTCGATGCGCATCTGCGCGCCTGCGTGGACTGGTACCGCAGCGCCCGGCCGGCATGAGAGGCGGCGTCCTGAGCGCGCCGGACCTGTGGACGGGACCCCCGGCAAGGCCGGCGCAGCGGTGGCCGTTGGGACATCATCTCTTCGCGTTCGACGGTCACGACGACGAAAGGTGCCGGACTATCCCAGTTGGCGCTGGCCGCCTTCTCAATCTGCTCCGAATCGGGAACGCAGGCCAGCGCTGCTGTGGACCGGCCGTTTCAGTAGCGCTCCGTTGAGCTGAGACCAAGATCGACGGCGATCAGATGTTCCGGTTGGAAGTGCGGATGCACGAAAGGGCGAGTATTGACGGCGGAGTGCCCGATTTGCTACCGTACACGAGACGATTGCCGCGAGAGATGAACAATAGTCAACACCGCCTTGGCAAAAGTCACGAACTATCCTCGAGATGATCGCAGGGGGCCACAGCTACGAGCAGATATTGCATTTCAACGATAGGTTGACTTATCTGGACATCTTCAATGCCGCGGACGAAGCACTGAAGCTAGATGCACCCGAGAGTTCCGATTCCCGCGAGAAGCTGTCGGAGGTGCGAAAGTCGCATCCACGTGCATATGATTAGGTGGACGCCGGAAGAAGATTCGCAACTGACCGAGATGTTCAGCTCGGGTGCAGAAACGAATCATATCGCTGGCGAGCTTCAACGCCAACCGAGCGCAATTCGGAGTCGATTGATGAAACTTGGGCTCCTGAAGAATGAGCGACCAAACGAGGAGCAGCCTCAGGTGGCGATAGACCCGGAGATACTCTCGGGGACGCCGTGCATCGCAGGGACGCGCATACCTGCTCACGACATCGCCGACATGGTTGCCAACGGGGACGCTGTCGCCGCAATTCTGGACGCCTACCCATCGCTGACCGAGGAGCTTATTCGCGCGGCCTGCGCGTATGCCGAGGCGCACCCGCGCGCTATCGCGAGCCATGAACCACCCTGGAGGAAAGCGCAACCGCACGCTTCCGAGGAGAAGCCGTTCGACGAACTGACGCAGGAGTCGTGAAGTTCCTGATCGACGAATGTCTGAGTCCCGAACTCGCCGCAATCGCACGGGAGCAGGGCTTCCACTCGATGCATGTCACATGGATCGGGCTAAAGTCCAAGAGCGACCGGGAGATCGTGCACCACGCCGTAGAAGACGACTGGGTACTCGTGACCAACAACGCAGCGGACTTCAAGCGTCTGGTGGGGCGGCAAGAGGTGCACGCTGGTCTCGTTTGCATCAACGTCGCTCCGGGTCTGATGAAGTTAGAGGTCCAGAAGCTGCTATTCAGTCAGGCTCTGGAGCAGGTCGCGGGCGGGGATTCTATCAACACCGTAGTCGAGATCACTCTGCTCGCGGACTCGACGGTCCGCACCAGCCGGTACTCATGGCCGCAGTGAGCATCGGGGCACTCGTTGTCTCAGGCTATTTGGCTTCTGGGGTAGCGCCATGCGGCTGATCCCGGAGCGGCTTCTGGAGCGGGCGGCGGCCCGTTGGCGTTCGGAACGGTTCGCCGACGCCCGTGACGGTCTGCGTCGGCGCGCCGGCGCCCTGCTCGCCGTCGAACTGGAACCGCCAGACGAGCCGGCCGGGCTCTACCACAACTACTTCTGTCCCGACCACGCGGCGGAGTTGCGCTTCGATCCGAGCACGCCGCACGCGCACGTCTGCCCGGTCGACGGGCGCGTGTGGAGCGGGTCCCCGTACGACGAGGCGTGGCGCTTCGGCGCCAATCACCTGCTCGCCCACGGCGCGCTGCAGGCCGCGCTGCTGTGGCGGTTGGACGGCGACGCGCGCGCTGCCGACCGGGCAGCCGCGGTGCTCACCGGCTACGCGCGGCGCTACCCCGGGTACCCGCTTGGGACGCACACGTCGCGCGGCGGCGGCCGCGGCAAGGCCACGTACCAGTCGCTGGACGAGGCGAACATCGTCGTGCCGCTGGCGCGAGCCTACGACCTGCTGCGGGCGCGGCTGCCGCCGCGCGACCGGGATCTGATCGAGGGCGACCTGCTGCGCGCGGCGGCGGAGCACATCCACGCTCAGCGGTTCCACGAGGTCCACAACATCGAGTGCTGGCACCACGCGGCGCTGGCCGCGGTGGGCACGGCCGTGGACGACGGCGCCCTGGTGGACGAGGCGATCGACGGCGCCTTCGGCTTCTGGCGGCTGCTGCGCGACGGGCTCGCAGACGGCCTGTGGTGGGAGTGCTCGTCGAGCTACCACTTCTACGCCGCCCACGCGCTGACCACGCTGGCCGCGGCCGCGGCGTCGGCGCGCCCGGAGTGCGCGCGGGCGGCGGAGCTCCGGCACATGTATGCCGCGCCGCTGGCGATCAGCATGCCGGACGGACGGCTGCCGGCCACCAACGACTGCTGGTTCTTCTCCTCGCTGCGCGGCGACGTCTGCCACGGGGTGCCGCCCGCGCGCGCCCTGTACGAGGTGGCGGCCGGCTGGTTCGGCGACAGCGACTTCCATGCGGTGCTGGCGGAGAACTACCGCGTCCAGCCGCGCGACTCGATGGAGGCGCTCCTGTACGGCCCGGAAGAGGTTCAGGCGGCCGGCCCCGGCGCCGGTGACGCCGGCTCGGACGGAACCGGCAGCGTCAGCCTTCCGGACATCGGCCTGAGCGTGCTGCGACAGCGCCACGCGCCGGGCCCGCCCGAGTCGTGGATGTTGCTCAAGCACGGTCCGCCGGGGGGCGGGCACGGCCATCCGGACAAGCTGGCCCTGTCCTTGTACGCGGCCGGCGAGGCGGTCTCGCCCGACCTGGGCTCGCCCGGCTACGGGGTGCCGCTGCACCGCTCCTGGTACCGGCAGTCGTTCAGCCACAACACCGTGATCCTGGACCGCCGTTCGCAGCCGCCCGCGTGCGGCGAGCCGATCGGCTTCGAGCATCGTCCAGGCGGCCCCGACCAGGTGCAGGCGCAGGTGCGGTTCGGCGCCGGCGGTGCGGGTGCCGGCGATGATGCGGAGGCGCTCTACGCGGGGACCACCATGACGCGGGCCGTGGCGGCGCACGGGCGCTGCTTCCTGGACTGGTTCAGCGTCCGCTCGCCGGGCGAGCACGTGGTGCAGTGGCTGTTCCGCGTGCGCGCAGCGCTCGCCTGGCTGCGCGGCGCGGCCGCCGCGGCTCCGGCCGTCGATCTCCCCCACGTATGCGTGCGCGAGAGCGGGGTCGCCGCCGGAGGGGCGGCGGCGCTTTGGAACACGGCCGGCGGCTGGGTCGCCCTCCACCTGCCGCGTGAGGCGGGCGGCTCGGTGGCGGTCGGCGACGCGCCGTTCAACCCCGCGTCCGAGCGCACCGATGTTCTGGTGCGTACCCGCCGGGGGCGGGCCGCCGACTTCCTTACCGTGATCGAGACCGGCGGCGCGAACTCGGAGCCCGCGCGGATCGAATGGGAAGAGGCAACTGCCTCTCTGGTCATCCGCCGCGGGGACGGCGAACGCCGCTGGCAGCCTCCGGACGCGGCCGGGGCCGGCTGGCGAGCCCTGGACGGATGAGCATGCGCGCGTTCTTCTTCTGGGAGGCCGGTGGCGACCTGAGGCTGGGCGGGCGCTCCAATCAGTACGGGGCGCTGCTGGCGCGGTCGCTGCGCCGCCACGACATCCATCTGGAGCCCGGCGACTATGCGTTCGGCGCCGACTGGCTGGAGCGTTCGCGGCCGGAGTACTCGGTGCTGCACCTGAACTGGCTCGACCGGTTCTACACGCAGGGCGGCCCGGAAGGGGCGCTGGGCGAGTACGCGCGCTTCGCCGAGACGCTCATCCACGCCAGGCGGATCGGCTACCGTGTCGTCTGGACCCTGCACAACCTGTTCCCGCACGAGCGTCCGCACCCGGAGCTGGACCGGCTGGTCAACCTGCTGGTGGCGCGCGAGGCGGACGCCGTGATCGCCCACTGCCGCTACGGCGCCGAGCAGCTCACCCGCCGCTACGGAGTGGAATCCGTGCACGTGATCCCGCACGGGCACTTCATGGACGTGTTTCCGGACGAGGTCACGCGCCCGGCGGCGCGCGCCCGGCTGGGGATCGAGGACGGCCGCTTCGTGTACGTGTTCTTCGGCAACCTGCGCGGATACAAGGGGCTGGAGGAGCTGGTCGACGCGTACCGGGAGATCGCGCGGCCCGAGGACCTGCTGATCCTCATGATGAAGACCAACGCGCGGGCGCCGGGGCTTCTGGAACGGGTGGCCGCGGCCGCCCGCGCGGCGCGGTCGATTCGGATCGAGACCTCCGACTTCTTCCCGGAGGAGGAGTTTCAGTACTACCTCAACGCCGCGGACGTGGCCGTGCTGCCGTTCCGGGAGGTGATGACCTCCGGCAGCGCGATCCAGGCGCTCGGCTTCGGGTTGCCCGTGGTGCTGCCGCGCCGCGGCTGCATGGCGGACCTGATCGACGGCAGCATGGGGGTCCTGTACGAGCCGGACGAGCCCGGCGCTCTGCCCGAGGCGATGCGGCGCGCCCGCGGCATGGACCTGCAGGCGGCCGGCCGCGCCGCGCGGGCGCGGGCGCAGCAGTTCGACTGGAACGACATCGGCGATCGCATCGCCGCTCTCTACCGCGGGGCCGGCGACGCGCGATGACGCGGCCGGGCCCGGCGGCGGCGCCCTCCCGGAACGGTGTGGACGGACCGGTCGTCGTCCCGTACTTCGCGGCCGGGGCCGGCCACCTGTCGGCGGCGCGCGCGGTCGCGGCGGCGCTGGAGG
>JAPPKD010000175.1 GCA_028820215.1 Spirochaetaceae bacterium
CTCCTATTTCAAGCCCACCACAGAGCTTATCAACGATCTTCCTCTGGAAGTTCCGGCTAAACGCCGCTATTTGTCCTGGTTAGGGACAGGGCGAGCATCGGTCACATCAACGGAGGCTTCGGGGAGGCCGCCGATTAGATTAGAAGTTGATGCAACCGTATAGAATCTGTTGAGGTTGCGCAACCTTAACAAGCTAAACCCTGACTAATTGCACCAGCGGCTGCTTCAGAATAGAGGTAAGTGTAGACGTGCAAATTGATTCTACGTCATTCCTCGGTTGAGTCGGTTGGATCAGGGGGAATTGCTGACCTGACCCGACAAGCGCTACTTCGTACTGCCCCAGCCCGACAGACCGTCAACACCTCTTCCGCTGCTGGCACTCCAGGGCTCGGCACGGCTTACAATCATACACGCGCTCACCGTGAGATGACCCTACTATGAATCGACGTATGTCGCGGTGGCTTCCCGATACTCGGTCATCGCGCCGCCCGGCGGCGTGCCGGCGGGATTATGGCGCCACCGGTCGCTGCCGCGCATCCAGTACGCTCGAAACTGCGGCCAGACGGACGTGTCGCACTTCACCTCGCCGGCCGAGTAACGGATGGTCAGGCCGCAGCGCAGCCGGTCCGAGCGGTTCGGCTCCGAGCCGTGCACGATGCGGTCGTCGTGCATGCTCATATCGCCCGCCGCCATCTCCAGGAACCGGGCGGTCTGTGGGTCGACCAGGCCGTCGGTAAGCCTGAGCGGCAGGACGGCCTTGCGGTCGTCCAGGTCCTCGTGCCGTAACGGACCGAGCAGATGCGATCCGGGGATGACCTGCATGGCGCCGTTCTCGCGGTCGCTGTCCGCGAAGGCCAGCCAGACGGTGACCGAGCGCTGCGGCTCCAGCGGCCAGTAGAACGCGTCCTGGTGCCACGGCGTGATCCTGCCGTCGCCGGGATCCTTGGCGAAGAACTGGGTCCCCCACAGGTAGAAGTCGGGACCAAGCAGGGACTCGACCCGGTCGAGGATGGCGCCGACGCGGCAGAGCTCGTACAGCTCGCGGTCGAAGGCGTGCCACCAGTCCATCTGCTGGGTCGAGGCGCCGGGCGGGAGCAGGCGGCGGAGCCGCTCGAACAGCGCGCGCAGGCGCGGCACCTCGCCGACGGCGATGGCGGGCAGCGGGCACAGCCAGCCCAGTTCCTGGAAGTTTCCCACCTGCGCCGGGGTCAGCCCACCGTCACCCCCCATAATCGACGCTCACCATCTCGAACGTCTCGACGACCGGCGCATCGAAGCGGACCACGCCGTCCTGCTGCTGCCACACCAGCGGCCGCTCGTCCGGGAGCCTGACCACCCGGCGGACGCGCTCGGGGACCCGCAGCCGCACCCGGATGCCGGCGGCGGGGACGTTGGGCAGGCGCTCCTGGAAGTTCAGCAGGTTGACCCGGTAGCGGCTGCCGGGCCGATCGGCGAACAGCGTCGCCTCGATCGCGGGCGGGGCGTCCACCTCCATGGTCGCGTGCGGCAGCAGCCGGCCGATCAGGCCGGCGAACAGGCCGCGGTTCTCCTCGTAGCGCTCCAGCGCGCCGCCCGCGTAGATGCAGCGGCCGGAGCCGAAGCGCCGCTCCACCAGCGCCGGCGAGCGCGGGGCCAGGTCCTTGTCCGGCGGGTTGTTGTGCACGGACGAGAAGCGGCGCAGCTCGGCGTGCAGCGTGTAGGGCAGGCCCAGGGTGGCGAGCGTCGCCGTCCCGCTGCCGTCGCGCAGGCGCAGCCGCCACTGCGGCTCCGGCAGGAAGGATGGATGCTCCTTCGTCCACGCGGACATGAGCTCCTGCCCTTCCTCCTCGGGCACGAAGTAGGTGACCTCGTGCCCGGTCTCGCCGTCGCACGCCACGCCGAACACGTCGCCGAGCATGAAGTCCTGCTGCTGCACGCCGTCGGCTCGCAGAAGCGAGGTGCCGGCGCTGGCGTAGAGCGCGCCGCCGCCGGCAACGTAGTCCCGGATCGCGGCGACCTCCTCCTCGTCCATCATGGTGACATCGGCCAGGATCACCACGCGGTACTTCGAGAGGTCCGCGAGACTGCGCCTGGTGATGACCCCGAACGGGATGTGCGCGTCCAGCAGCGAGCGGGTGGCGGCCAGCACCGCCGAGAGGTGGGGGATCTCCGGCCAGTAGCCGGTGAGCTCCAGCACGTCGCGCCCGTTGTCGCGGAGATCGACCTTCGACGCGGTGCTGAAATAGACGGCCACGTCCTGCACCATCTCGCCGCCCAAGTGGGGCTCGTAGCGCGCCAGCTCGCGGTAGATGGGGGCGATGCGCGGGTAGGGCCGGGGGTTGACCGTGCCGTCGGGGTCGATCTGGTCGATGAAGACGAACGCCCCGCCGTTGGCCACCGCGGCGAACGCCCGCGCGCGGATCAGCTCGGCGGACTTCAGCCCGGTGTGGTCGCGAAGCTGCGGGCTGGAGCTGGTCTCGAAGCCGAACGGGCGATTCGGCGTGAGCGAGTAGAGCAGCTTGTTGACGAAGCTGCCCTGCAGCACGCCGCCGTAGAAGTCGCCCTGCAGGAAGTCCATGCGGTCGGCCATCTGCCAGCCGACCCCGCCGACGAATCCCATCGGCATGGTGGAGCTCTGGTGCTCGACGCTGATGTCGGGGTTGATCGCCTTTACCGTGGCGGTCAGCAGCGATGCGTACTCCAGCAGCCACTCCTCGCGCTTGCGCTGGAAGTTCACCCACACCGGGTCGCGCCAGTCCACGGTCCGCGGCGGCTCCCCGCCCACCTCCTCCGCGTAGCGGCGGCGGCAGTGGCGGCAGTAGCAGACGTTGTACCAGAAGGTCATGTCGATGCGGACGCCGTCCACGTCGTAGCGGGTGCAGAGCTCCGTCAGCAGGTCGCGGGCGTAGTCGCGGTAAGGGGAGTTCGGGCAGCACTGCCCGTTGCGGGTGTCGGCCGACCCGCGCGAGCCGTCCGCCTTGACGATGCGCACGTCCGGCAGGTTCTCGTCCGCCCACAGGTCCCAGAGGAAGCAGACGATGGCGACTACGGCGATGCCGGCCTCGTGGCAGCGTTCCAGCACCTCGCCGAACAGGTCCCGGCCCCGCAGCCCGGCGTGAGTGTGGCCGACCTCAGACGGGTACATGCAGATTCCCACCGCCGAGTAGGCGTTGACCACCGCCGACTGGGCGCCGACCTCGCGCAGCAACCCGACGTAGGCGTCGGGATCGGACCGGGCCATGAACCGCTCGTCCCAGTCCTGGATGTGGGTGTCGACGACGTTTCGCCGCCATGCGGTCCGGTACCACCCCGGCTGCATCGGCGGCGACCCTACTACAGCCCCCAACCGTCGGCAACGCGAGGGAAGACGATCCGCCAGAGCTTCACCCGTATGCGGTGGCCGCGTTTCTGCATTCGCCGTCACATGTGAGTCTGGAGTCCGCGCTTGCCCATCATGGGCTCATTCCGGAGGCGGTTCAGCAGACCAGCAGCGTGACCGCACGGAGGAGTCGATCGTTCACGACCGACCTCGGAGTGTTTTCTTTTCAACGCGTTCCTGCACGGCAGCCACGAGCCGGTGTCGAGGCGGTCGACCTCGGCTCAAACTCGTGGGCGTTCGTGGCCACGCCGTTGCGCGCTCTGGCCGACATGCTCTACCTCGACAAGTCGGTGTCGTGGCAAAACGACGGTCTCGGATACGTACTGGAGTCACTGCGCATCGAGCCGGGCGATCTGAGCGGCGTGTCGATCGCGGCGCTCGCCGACATCAGCGACAGCATCCGAATCCGAAGGGTCGTCGCCTATCTGGAACATCTGGCGAAGGAGGCATCTCTTGCTGAGTGACGTCCTGCAGGCGCGAATCCGGGAGTATGCCCCCGGCGAACCCCACTGCTCTGTTCGGACGCTCAGCGGTGACCTGGCGGGTCCGAAGCCCGTATGATCGGCCGACCAACCGACCCGCGCTGTGGAGGCTTCCGTGTCCAAGATCGGCTACCTCACGCCCGACGCTCCGGCGGTAGATCTGCCGGAGTACGGAGGCGAACGCTACGAAGCGCTGGTCCCGGACACGCTCGACATCGCCGAGCGGGCGCGCCTGGCCACCAATGCCCTGCACCGGGCGACCGATCCCGACGCCGACTACGAGCCCTACTGGATCGTCGTGTTCCGCTCGGAGCCGGCGCACATGTTCCACAACTGCTGGCAGAGCACCGGCTGGGCCAAGTGGATCATGGCCACATCCATGGCCCGCATCGTCAGCGGCGTGGAGGACGGCCGCGAGGTGGAGCGGACCCAGCTTCACGCCGCGATGAAGTGCAGGGCCGACGACGGCCTGTTCTACAACCCGATCGAGGGACGGCCGTGGGCGTTCGAGTGGTCGCCGGTGTCGGCCGGGGAGATGCGCCGCCGCTCCCCGCGGCCGGGGCAGATCCTGTCGCCAATGGGCAACGGCACGCTGATGACCTGCCTCTCCCACTACGCGCTGCTCGACGGCAATCCGCTGTGGAAGGAGGCCCTGCGAACGCAGCTCGCAGGCATGCTGCGCATGACGGTCGACTCGGGCGACCAGTCGGCGTTCTGGCCCTCGTTCTGCTACGGCGTCGCCGAGCCGCCGGACGACGCCACGCTGCCGCAGGTGCCGTTCGAGGCCGAGACCTCGATCGCCGCGCACGCCATGGTCCACGCATACCGCGCCCTGCAGGACGACTCCGCCCTCGACGGGGGCCGGCGCATCATCAACTACCTGCGCCGCACCTTCTACGAGGAGGACGGGACCTTCCTGGCCTGCCCCGGCGAGCGGCACCGCGCGCACTTCCACGCGCACGCGCGCGGCCTCCTGGCCATGCAGGAGTACGTCGAGCAGACCGGCGACGCGGACGTCCGCGACTTCGTGCACCGCGCCTTCCGGCGGGCCAAGCAGCACCTGGCCAACCACGAGATCGACACGATGGGCGGAGGACTCGCCATCACCGAGCTGCCCGGCGCCAACCTGGTCGGCTTCTTCCCCGAGTGGGCCAACAGCTCGATGGGCGAGAATGGCGAGACCTGCCAGCTCACCGACATGATCGCGCTGGCGCTGCGGCTCGGGCAGGGCGGCCTGGAGGAAGCCTGGGACGACGCCGACCGCTGGATCCGCAACCAGCTCGCCGAGGACCAGCTCACCGACGTGGGCTGGATCGACCGCCTCCCCAAGGACGTGACCATCCAGCCGCACGCCTCGACCGAGGACGTGGCCTGTCGCAACCTGGGCAGCTTCACCGGCGGCCCCGACCCCAACGACTGGGCCGCGGGGCTGCACATGCACGTGCTCGGCCACTGCTGCACGGTCAACGGCGCCAAGGTGCTGTACTGGATCTGGGACCGGATCGTCACGCACGAGGCCGGCCGGCTGGACGTGAACCTGCTGCTGAACCGCGCCTCACCGTGGGCCGACGTGGACAGCTACGTGCCCTACGCCGGGCAGGTCGACGTCCGCGTCAAGCAGCCGGTGACGCTGCGGGTGCGGCTGCCCGAGTGGGCGCGGCCCGGCGACCTGGTCACCCGCGTGGACGGGACCGTGCGCGAGACCGCGCAGCAGGGACGCTACGCCGTGGTCGGCGCGGTCGCACCCGGCCAGACCGTGAGCGTGAGCTTCCCGCTCCCGAGCCGCACCGACCACGTGCACATCGAGAAGCGCCCGTACACGCTGAAGCGGCGCGGCAACGACGTCATCGCCATCGACCCGCCGGGGCGCCACCTGCCCCTCTACCAGCGCCAGCATTACGCCTCCGGGAGCCCGCGCTTCCGCCGCGTCGAACGCTTCATTCCGGAACGGGTCGTGCACTGGTAGCGGCAGGCGCGCGACACTCTCACTGCATTGGAGGCAAGACGGATGGCCAGTTCAGAACCGTTCTATCAGGAGCTCACCCTGGAGCCCGAGATCACGGGCGGGTCCGTTCCCGGCGTGGCGCGTATGCCGAACGGCGACATCGTCGCGGTATGGATCGACGGCGAGAACACGATGGGCTCGCGATCGTCCGACGCCGGTGTCTCATGGAGCGGGGCCGAGGTGATGGCGCCGGGGGTTGAAGGAGATCCGGCCCTGATGGCCGCGCGTCAGGGCACGGCCCTGCACTATAACGCGTACGAGTCCGTCACGGAGGGCGACGATGCGCCGCGCTACCGGCACTCCTCTCTCTACCGGATGCCGAGCGGCGACGGCGGCCGCACCTTCGGACCGGCGACCCGCATCGACACCGGCAAGCGTTACAACGGTCACGCCAACGAAGGGCTGGAGCTGCGCGACGGCACGCTGGTGCTGCCCTACTACTACGTCCGCAACCTGGAGGGCGGAGGCGAGGTGTACGAGCGCGACATGGTGTGCGTGTCCAGCGTGCTCACCTCGACCGACGGCGGCGAGAACTGGCAGTCCGGCACAGAAGTCCAGCTTCCCGACGATCCCAACGGGGCCGACGAACCGGCCGTTGTGGAGCTCGGTGACGGCGATCTGCTCATGATCGTCCGCTCCACGAGAGGCCGCCACTACCAGTCGCGGTCGAGCGATCGCGGCGCCACCTGGAGCGAACCGGTGCCGACGGTGCTGGTGGCCTCGAATACGCCGGCCGCGCTCTACCGCCTGTCATTCGACCCGGGCGCCGTGGTCGTGGTGTGGACCAGCACCCCCTACATCGGCGCGATGAACCGCTACCCGCTGAGCGTCGCCATCTCCTACGACGACTGCGTGAGCTGGGCGCACCACCGGATCCTCACCAATCCCGGCTGCCAGGTCTCCTACCCCGGCGTCACCAGCGCCGAGGACGGCACCATCGTGGTGGTCTGGCAGCAGTGGCTGGCCAAGACCTACCACTTTCCGCCCTATGACTCGATCAAGAGCCGCCTGAAGTGCGCCCGGTTCAACGAGGAGTGGCTGCGGGAGGGCGCGTCCCTGTAACCGCGGCGCCTCGGCGCCTCAGAGATAGAACACCTGCTCCTCGTCCAGCAGCGTGCGCAAGCCGGCCAGGGTGGCCTTGCCGTCGGCGCCGGGCGGCTGGTGGGGCCACGTGTTGCCGTAGCGCGTGGTGAGCTGCGTCCAGTCGAGCAGCGACCGGCGCAGGCCCTCGCGGATCTCCCGGCAGGCGGGATCGGCATAGCGGTTGTCCATCTCCCAGGGATCTTCGGCGACGTGGTACAGCTCGCCCGCGTCTTCCACGCCGGCGAACGCGCCGCGCGGCCGGTGGCAGAGCTTCCACTCCTTGGTGCGGATCGTCCTGCTCAACGGGCACTCGGTGACGGCGAAGTCCCGCACGGCGGCGCCACCGCCGCGCAGCAGCGGCACCAGGTCATGGCCGTCGATCGTGTCCGGCGCCTCGATGCCGGCCAGGGCGCAGATCGTCGGGAACACGTCGACGCTCTCGACCAGCTCGCCGACCGTCAGGTTCTGCGCGATGCCCCCGGCGGGCCAGCTCCAGATGAACGGCACGCGCGTGATCGCGTCGTAGCTGATGCCGGGCGCCTTCTCCAGGAAGCCGTGCTCCAGGGCGAAGTCGCCGTGGTCGCTGCAGTACACGACGATGGTGTTCTCGGCGCGGCCGAGCTGCTCGAGCCGCTGCAGCGCCAGTCCCACCATGTGGTCGACCTGTGAGATGCACCCGTAGTAGCCCTGCAGCTTGCGCAGCCGGCCGGCCGGATAGGTGCGCGGCTCGAACACCCAGTCGTAGCCGTGATGGCGGGCGATCATCCGCTGCTGGTGCGGAGGCTTGGCCGACAGGTCCTCGTCCGCGCTCGGCGGCAGCTCCAGCTCCACGCCGTCGTACAGCTCCCAGAACTCGGGCGCGGGGATGTAGTCCTGGTGCGGATGCAGCGGGTCGAGCTGGAACAGGAACGGCTCGCCGTCGGCCGTTCCCTCCAGAAGGTCGAAGAAGCTCTGCAGGCAGTACCCTTCGTTGGTGTCCTCGAAGGCGAGCTCGGAGGGGCAGGCATCGAGGATCTGGCTGCGGCCCCGGTACTCCCCGTCGTCGCGCAGGTGCTTGAGCCCCTTCGCGTCCAGATACCGGTCGTAGGGCGTGTCTCCGGGCCGCGCCTCGTCGTGCAGATCGCGGTACAGGTCGCAGTGCGGCTCCAGCCACGCGCCGTCCACGTGTATGTGGCCGACGATGCCGGTGCGGTAGCCGGCCGCCTTGAAGCTCGAGAACAGCGACGGCAAGCCATCCGGCACGCGCTCGTTGCCCGACAGGCCGAAGACTCCGTGATTGTGCACGTACTGGCCGGTCAGGTAGCACATGCGGCTGGGCGTGCAGATCGGATTCTGCACGAACGCGCGCGTGAAGTTGACGCCGCGGCCCGCGAGCGCATCGAGGTGCGGTGTCTGCACCTGGCGGTGCCCATTGACGCCCAGGCAGCGCGCGTTGTGCTGGTCGCTCTTGATGATGAGGACGTTGGGGCGGGTCATGGCGACGTGTTCTGCCGGTGCTGTCGCTCCGCCATGCCCCTGGTCATGTCCAGAAACGGCTGCCCGGAAGGGTGCAGCCACGGCAGGTCGCCGGGCGGAAACATGATGATGTCCTCGCGCTGCACCCGGTAGCTGCGGATGTGCGCGCGCGGCGCGTCGTCGTGGCAGTAGTCGACCACGTACAGGTCACCGTTCTCGAGCTCGACCCAGCCGGAGTACCCGCAGTCGCGGTGCACGCTCCGGTCCTGGTCGAGGATGACCGTGAACCCCGGGTAGTACTCGCGCATGTACCACGGCTCTTTCGGGTCGTGCACGCCCGCTCGGTCTTCGGGCATGGGCCGGCGCTCCACCATCGGTTGCACGTCCTCCCTGAGCGCCGCCTCCTGGGTCATCAGGTGGAGCGCCAGCATCTCGTTCGGCAGGCCGATGCGATAGGTCACGGCGACCTCGCCGGACGACAGCAGGCCCAGACCGGGCCGGCCCTCCAGGCCGATCATGGGCGTCGCGAACGGCCCCTTCCACGTCCGGCCGCCGTCGCGGGAGAGGACCTTGTAGCCCTGACCCAGACTGTCGGCGCGCAGGATGCCGAGGATGGTGCCGTCATCCAGCTCCTGGAAGGCCCCCTCCCCGAAGCCCAGCCACTGCCGGTATCCGGGCATGATGCGCTGCCGATCATGCGGCAGCCCCGGTATCGCCACCGGGTCCGACCAGTTCCTGCCCTGGTCTTCCGAGAAGTAGACGTACTGGGTCTCCACGTTCTGGTCGCCCATCGTGCCGGTCACCTCGGCGCCGCCGAACACGACGCGGCCGTCGCGCAACTGGGTGAGAGACGGCACCACCGGCCCGTGTACTCCCGGATCCTCCGGTCCCTGCCAGCTCACCCCGCCGTCGGTGCTGCGGTAGAACAGGTTCTCCCAGCGGTGCTCGCCGCGCGGCGCGCCGAACCGGTAGTCCACGACCAGCAGCAGCTGACCGTCGTGCAGGCGGATGAGCCGCGCACAGTTCATCGACGCGCCCACCCGTGTCCGGTCGGTGATGCGCGCCCGCGACTCCTCGTAGCCGGCGATCGCCGCCTCGCTCAGCCACGAGCGCGACTCCTCGAACAGCTCCGGCGAAACCACGCACTCGTCGATGATGGTGCGCGGCAGCCAGCTCATGCCGCCGTCGCGGCTCAGCCTGCAGACGATGCGGGAGAACGGGAAGGGGGCATGGAACATGCATTCCCGGTACACGCACACCAGCGTGCCGTCCTCACACTGCGCAAGATCGGGAAAGCACTCGTAGATGTCGTCGTTGCGGGAGACGATCGAGCGAATCATGGGGCCGGATTATCGACGTCCCCGGATCGGACCGTCTACAGCCGATCCTCGATCGGGTGCATTCCGTCAGCGTGACAGGTCAGGCAGCCATTCGTTCGTTCTCCT
>JAPPKD010000323.1 GCA_028820215.1 Spirochaetaceae bacterium
TCGGCTTCAACTTGGTCCCGGAGACTGCCTGATTCTGCTTGTTTCTAAGGAGGAATACTGACCCGTCGTAGGAGAGTGCGTTTGACACACGTTCCCGTCCGAACTAGCGTGCGCCGGGCAAGCACCCTCCCGCATGCGCCAGCCTCCCACCCTGTCATCGACCACGCGCGAGGAGCCGGCGGCCGACCCGAAGGCGCTGCGCCGCTTAGACCGGCGGCAGACCCTGGAGCGCGCGTGGCGCATGCGTCCCTTCTACGCCCTGCTGGTCCCGGCGGTGACGCTGCTGATCGTCTTCAAGTACATCCCCATGTACGGCGTCGGCATTGCGTTCGTGGACTACAACATCGTCAAGGGCATCCTGGGCAGCACCTGGAACAACTTCAAGTGGTTCAGTTGGGTCTTCAACGACTACTTCTTCTGGCGCGTGCTGCGCAATACCGTGATCCTCAGCCTGCTGCGCCTCGCGATCGGCTTTCCGGCGCCGATTATCCTGGCGCTGCTGCTCAACGAGGTCCGCAACGACCCCTACAAGCGCGCGGTCCAGTCGGTCAGCTACCTCCCGCACTTCCTGTCCTGGGTCGTCCTGGGCGGCATCGTCAGGGAGCTGCTGTCGATGCAGACCGGCGCCGTCCCCTACCTCATGGCTCTCGTTGGGCTGGAACCCGTCAGCTTCCTGACCAACATCCCGACGTTCCGGGCGCTGCTGGTGGTGACCGGCATCTGGCAGGGCGTCGGCTGGGGCTCGATCATCTACCTGGCCGCGCTGTCCGGGATCGACCCCGAGCTGTACGAGAGCGCCAGCGTCGACGGCGCCAACCGCATGCAGACGGCGCTGCGCGTCACGCTGCCGGCCCTGATCCCGGTCATGACGATCCTGTTGCTGCTGCAGATCGGCAACATCCTGGAACAGGGATGGGACCAGATCTTCAACCTGTACAACGACGTGGTGGTGTCGGTCTCCGACGTGTTCGAGACGCTGGTCTACCGGTCCGGCATCGAAGGCGCCAAGTACTCCTACGCCACCGCCATCAGCCTGTTCCAGAACGCCGTGGGGTTCGTGCTGCTGATCGCGGCCAACCAGGTCGTGCGCCGCTACAACGAGTACTCGATCTGGTGAGCGTTACGTTGACGCGCTGCACCCGAACCGGTACGGTCGCCACCGGCGTTCGCCGCCCCGCCATGACCCCCAAGCGATACCGAACGATCGATGGCTGACCGCTCCACCGACCGGCGCGAGCAGGCGTCGGCGTCCCCCGCCCCGAGCGTGGGCGTCTACGACAGCTTGGGCACCGAGGAGGAGCGCGCCGCCTTCCTCAAGAAGGTCCTGCGCAAGCAGACGGCGCGGCGCGCGTGGCGCATGCGGGACTTCTACGTGCTGCTGGCGCCGGCGGTGGTGCTGATGTTCGTCTTCAAGTACATCCCGATGTACGGGGTCAGCATCGCCTTCGTCGACTACAACATCGTCAGGGGCGTCCTGGGCAGCACCTGGAACAACTTCAAGTGGTTCGACTGGGTCTTCGGCGACCCGTTCTTCTGGCGCGTGCTGCGGAACACGGCGATGCTGGCGATCCTGCGGACGATCTTCTCCTTCCCGGCGCCGATCATCCTGGCGCTGCTGCTCAACGAGGTGCGCGTGACTGCCTACAAGCGCACCGTGCAGTCGATCAGCTACCTCCCGCACTTCCTCTCCTGGATCGTTCTGAGCGGCATCGTCCGGGAGTTGCTGTCGATGCAGAGCGGCACGATCCCCTACCTCATGGAGCAGATGGGGATCGAGCCGTTCGCGGTGCTGACCACCCCGGAGCTCTTTCGAGGCCTGATCATTGCCGTCACGACCTGGCAGAGCGTCGGCTGGGGGACGATCGTCTTTCTGGCGGCGCTGTCGGGGGTGGACCCCCAGCTCTACGAGAGCGCGGCCATCGACGGCACCAACCGCTGGCAGAACGCCATCCACATCACCATCCCGGCGCTGGTGCCGGTAATCACGATCCTGTTCCTGCTCAGCGTCGGCAACATCCTGGAGTTCGGCTTCGACCCGATCTTCAACCTGTACAACTCGAACGTCTACGAGGTGATCGACGTGTTCGAGACGCTGGTGTACCGCTCCGGCATCGAAGGGGCGCGCTACTCCTACGCGACCGCCGTGCAGCTCTTCCAGAACGCGGTCGGCCTGGTCGTCCTGGTCGGGGCCAACCAGATCGTGCGCCGCTACAGCGAGTACGGGGTCTGGTAGAGAGCTGCGCGTGGCGAATCCACTGGTCAGAGTGACGCCGCTGGGGCGTGCGTTCGACGTCGCCAACTACCTGTTCCTGGGACTGTTCGCACTGTCGATCCTGTATCCGTTCTGGATCGTCGTCACCACCTCCCTGGCGTCGCCGGTGTCGTTGCCGGGCCGGGGGCTGCACCTCTGGAACGAAGAGTGGCGTACGGAGGCGTGGACCTTCCTGTTCAAGGAGAACACTGTCGGGACCGCCTACCTGAACACGCTGCACCGCGTCGTGTTCGGCACCACCTTGACGCTGTTCGTCACCTTCTGCGCCGCGTACGCGCTCTCGAAGCGCAACCTGCCGGGGCGGGGGGTGATCACCTTCCTGCTGGTCTTCACGCTGTTCTTCACCGGCGGCATCATTCCCACCTACCTGCTGGTGCGGAGCCTGGGCATGATCAACTCCCGCTGGGTCCTGGTGATCCCATCCGCGATCGGGGCGTTCAACGTCATCATCACGCGCAACTTCATCATGACCATCGACCAGGCGATGGAGGACTCCGCCGTGATCGACGGCGCCAGCTACTGGCGCATCATGTTCAGCATCTTCATCCCCTTGTCGCGGCCGGTGCTGGCCGTTATCGCGCTGTGGACGGTCGTGTTCCACTGGAACGCGTGGTTCGACGGGCTGATCTACATCACCGACAGGGACAAGCGCATCCTGCAGCTCCTGCTGCGTGACATCGTGCAGCGCCTGCAGGGCTTTCAGACCGACGATGCCATGCAGCGCCTGGTGGAGGAGCTCCGCGCGCAGGGGATCGAGCCGGACTGGGCGCGCATCCCGCATCGGTCGATCGCCGCCGCGGCCACATTGATCACGATCGGCCCGGTGGTCCTGTTCTACCCCTTCATTCAGAAGTACTTCGTGAAGGGCGTCATGCTGGGATCGGTCAAAGGCTAGCTCCGACACGGAACGGCGTGGCGGAACGAGACAGGCGATAGGCACGCTGTCGCTCGTAGCCGGCGATCTGCGATTCGTACTCGCGACACGTAAGTGAGAAGAAAGCGCCATACTCTTCCCAATCGCGGCAGAACAGCAGGCGCCCGTTCAGGGCTTCGAAACGATATACCGGCTCCGACGATCCCAGCCACCCTACGTCAGGCTCGGCGCCGGTTTGCTCTGCGATCGTCGCCATCGCCTGCTGCAGCACCGGCAACGGTGCGCTGCCCGGCGCGTACAGTGCCACGTCGACGTCGGCACCCGGCTTGATCACGCCGTTACGGGCCGAGCCGAGCAGCAACGCAAGACGGACATCGGGACAGGCAGCGGCCAGCGCCAATGCCAGACGGTCCACGTCGAAGGTCGTCATTCGGCGTGGTCCACCTCATCACGAAACTCGCGGAACAGGTCGAGATGGTTCTGCAGGATGTCGAAGACGATCGCGGGATCGATTTCGTCATACCGATGGACGATCAGATTGCGGAAGCGCACG
The DNA here is from genome assembly GCA_028820215.1 of Spirochaetaceae bacterium. The sequence continues at coordinate 3,700 of JAPPKD010000323.1, forward strand.
ATAGCCGCGTATCGATCAGCGTCGCGAATCACTCCGAGGTTGGCGATCTTCGTCAGCGCTTCCGCGGCGGTGGCCGCAGGTCCGGCCCCGCGCAGTGCCAACATGCGTTCGGCCACGTCGATCAGGATCTCCGCCATGACCTGCAATGACCGCTCCGTCATCAGCCGCAATCGCCAGTTGGCAGAGAACTCCTCCCTGCCGACTCCCTCGATCGCGCCCCGCAGCTCGATGAGATGCTGATCCAGTAGGGCGAACTTGCGTTGGATGACACCGTTGACCGCCACGGCCCAGATCGTACCGGGGTGGAAGTCGAATTGCTACGCTGTCCTCGCAGCAGTGATCGATGATCCCGACCTGTCCTTGCCTCCCCACTCACCGTTTGCCTGCCGACCGGTAGACCGGTAGAGGAACCGGGCCGGCAGAGGACTTGGCGAAAGCCCATGCCGGGCGCAGCAATGAGAAGGGACGGCCATCGCGGCCGTCCCTTCTCATCCGGGCAGCCAGAGGATGACTGCTCGGTACCAGATGCTTGCGCCTACTTGTTAGCGAGGCACCCGGACTCACCGCAGGTCACGCCGACGGTGCTCAGCTCCGCGACCGTGTACTGCAGCTTGTTCAGCTCGGCGTTGATCTCAGCCATGCCGGCAGCGTTGAGCTGCTCGATGTACTTCGGCCACTCGGCATCGATGTCGAGATCGGTCGTCATGGCCTTGTACATGAACTCGCCGTGGATCGTGTCCAGGGCACCCTTGTACTGAGCGCGCAGCTCATTGTGCCGGGTCTCGTTGAACACGTCCTCCTTGTACATGCGGATCAGGTGGGTGGTGCCGCCGCCGCCGGGGCCGCGCCACGTGTTGTAGGTCTTGAGCGGCTCCCACTGGGTGTTGCCGGCGTAACCGAACAGCCGCGTGTAGAACCCGTTGTTGTCGAAGTAGTGGGCTACGCCGTCGGAATACATCGCGGCCCAATCCGCGCTGGTGCGGACCGCCACGCCGCCCGCGCGGGTAGCTTCGATCCCGTCCTCCGTGCAGATTGCGGGACCCTCGACGTTGTAGTGAACGCCTTCGATTCCGTAGTCCGAAAGCAGCAAGCCCTCACAGGTGCCGGTCGTGTAGTCGAACATCTCCAGGATCTTGGCCAGCTTCTCGTCGGAGACGTCGTGGCGGACCACGAACCACTCGCCGGGGCCGCCCAGCGGCAGCGCCGTGTTCTCGTGACGGAGCCCGTAGGTCCCGTCCGGAGCGGTCACCGCATGAACCATCAGCTCCTGAAAATCGGGGTTGTTGAGACGGGCCAGACAACCGACGTTCGGATTGGCCGGACCGTCAGCCGTATTCCAGCATCCCTGGGCGCCGCGGCCGTACATCGCGACCAAACCTGCGCCGACCTTGTCATCGAACGCGGGGCGGTCGAATGCCGGGATCTCGCTGTCCAGGATGCCCTTCTGAAACCAGCGCTGCAGGACCTTCAGGGCGGTCTTCACGTTGTCCCAGCCGTAGTGGATCGTCGCGCTGCCGTCGGCGGCGGAGTGAACCCACCATGACTCCGAGGCGACGCCGTATGCCTGGCACACCGCGCCGAACGACCACCAGTAACACGGCCTGCCTTCACGGGGCCAGCCGCTGTAGCCGATGGTCCGGCCGCCGCCGACCGGGTCGGCCGCGACGATTGCTTCCAGAGCGGCCTCCACGTCGACGATGTTCGGCGTGTTGTAGCTGATGAACCAGTGCCCCGGGTCGAACCCGGGATTACTGTCGAGCACGCCTTCCGGACTCTCGGGGCTCGACTCCATGTCCTGGGACACGCCGAGCGCCTCGCGTGCGCCGACCATGCCCAGCCAGTCGTAGCGGAAGTTGACCGCCGCGCCGGCACCGGCCTGGTGCGCATAGCCGCGCGGGATGCCGCGCAGGGCCGTCGCGTCGCCGGGGACCGCCGACATCATCCAGGCGCCCGGACCGATCGTGTCCCAGTCGCGCGCCAGGTTGGGCGCGTGCTCACGGACCATGTCGATCGGAATGGGGCGATACGCGCCGGCAGCGTACCACTGGTCGTGATTCGTCCAGGAGTACATGGCGTCCGGATGCTCGTTGGCGCCGATCATCAAGTCGATCGTCTCCTGCGGGCGGCGGGCCAGGGTGGAGTCGGTGATCTTGACGTTGAACTTCTCTTCCAGGAATACCTGGATCGAGTTGCCTTCGACAACCGAGTCGCCGAAGAGGCCCTGAAAGCTGATCTCCATCGGACCTTCCGCCATCGACTCTTCCGAGCCTTCGGCGGTCGCCACAAAGGCGGATCCAAGGACAAAGCCCAGGGTGATGAGTGAGATGAGCAGTTTTCTCATCGTTCTGCGAACCTCCCTTTCACGTGGGATTGATATGAGATTGTGCCCATCGGCCCGAAGAGCCGTCCGGGCATCCTGGTGAAGCTACCCTCAGGCTGCGTTCCCGTCAAGGCGCGGGCCGCGGCGGTGGTCAGAGTGGGTGGGTCGGCCCTCAACCTTCCTGCAGCCGGACGATGAATCGGTCCATGGAGTCCCGGAGTTCCGGACGCAACGCCAGCGCCGTTGCCGCCAGTGCGGTGACCCGCTCGGGGTGAAGCTCCGAGTCGTACGCGTGACGAAAGAAATGGCGGAACCCGCGCAATTCGTTCAGAGCCGTGGCCAGCCTCTCGCCGAGGAACGCGGGCCGGACGCCGGGGATCTCCGCCTTCATCCGGCGCAGCAGATCGACGTGATAGGCAGGGCCGTCGATCTGGTTCTCGAACGCCCGGGCGATGAGCTCGAACAGTTGCTCGCATGCCCCATAAAGATTGTGCAGTTGGTAGGCCAGTGCCTCCACCTGGACGGGCGATGGCGCAGCCCCGACGTTGCGGTCTGCGACCTTTGCAAACACCCGGTCGATGATCTCCCATTGATCCTGCAGGTCCCGCCGCAGCAGCGCCAGGAGCCGATCATCCAACGACCTGTACTCCGTTCCGCCGAAACAGATCTGGAACGGGATGGCGATCCAGGTCGATCACGTCCACCACGCGTCCGGATGCATCCTCGACCAGACGCATCACGGCGAGCGGATCGCCTCCGTGGATGGCCACGTCCACGTCCGAGTCTTCGGACCAGCCGTGCTCGCGCGTCAGAGAACCCACGACGTAGGCGTGGCGGACACCGAGTATGGTTGCCTGCGCGCGAAGCGCACTCGCCACCCGCTCGAGCAACTCGGCCCGTTCCTGCTCCAGCCGGTCACGGCGGCGGCGGATCGCCGCGTCGAGCACCGACGTGTCGAACGCCATGGCAGTTCCTCAGCCGAGTCTACTCCGTGCCACCGTCGAGCGTCAGTCGTGAGGTGGCCGTGTACGCCGCGAGATGTAGAGATCGGTGGCGGGCACTCTGCCGGCTTTGGTGGTGTTGTTGTCCCAATCGTATCTGCAATTGCGTGCACAACCGTTCCGCAGAGGTGTCGATGGAACAGATCGACGCGGAAGTCAAGGCAGCTCGTGCGCGCCGAAGCGCGGCAGTTCCGCTGAATCGTTCTGTGTCGTGTATTTCCATTTTGAGCGTCATAACGGAATCTTGGTGGACATTTCGCACCTTGCGCGTCATGCTGGCACCCCCCATGTACCCCCGCCTCTACCGGCCACCGGCCGCAAGCTACTTCCTGTTCGGTCCGAGAGGGACGGGCAAGTCGACGTGGCTTCGCGCCCGGTATGCCGACGCGCTGTGGATCGACCTGAACGACCCCGAGAACACGCGCTTCTACGGCGCTGCCCCCGAACGGCTGCGAGCGTCGATCACGGCGAATCCGTCAAGCCGGCCGATCGTCATCGACGAGGTGCAGCGGGTGCCCGAGTTGCTGCCGGTCGTCCATCAGCTCATCGAGCTCGACAAGAGCCTGGTCTTCGTCCTCACCGGCTCCAGCGCTCGAAAGCTCCGGCGCACCGGTGTCGACCTCCTGGCCGGAAGGGCAGTGCTGACCACCATGCATCCGTTCCTGGCGGCGGAGCTCGGCGACAGCTTCGATCTCCTCCAGGCGCTGACGTTGGGGATGCTCCCGCTCATCGTGGACGCGGACGATCCGCACGACACGCTGCGGACCTATGCGGCGCTGTACGTGCGCGAGGAGGTGCAGGCCGAGGGGCTGGTTCGCAATGTGGGCAGTTTCTCCCGCTTTCTGGAGGCGGTGACCTTCAGCCATGCCGCCGTCTTGAACGCCTCCAACGTGGCGCGGGAGTGTCAGATCGAGCGCAAGGTGGTGACCGGCTACTTGGGCGTACTTCAGGACCTCCTGCTCGCGTTCACGCTGCCGGTGTTCACCCGCCGCGCGCGGCGGCGGATGAGCGCCCATCCCAAGTTCTACCTAGTGGACGCGGGCCTGTTCCGCTCGCTCCGGCCCGTCGGTCCGTTCGACCGACCCGAGGAGTTGTCGGGAGCGGCCCTGGAAGGCCTGGTGGCTGAGCACTTGCGTACCTGGATCGCCTACGCCAAGACCCGCGACACGCTCAGCTATTGGCGCACGCGCAGCGGCAGCGAGGTGGACTTCGTCCTGTACGGCGAAAGCGGGCTGTACGCGCTGGAAGTCAAGAACAGCGCGACGCTCCATCCGGGAGACCTGACCGGCCTGCGCTCGTTCGCCCAGGACTATCCGGAAGCGACTCCGATCCTGCTGTATCGGGGACGCCGCGTCCTGGAGCGCGACATCCTGTGCCTGCCGTGCGACGCGTTTCTGCGCGAGCTCAATCCGAAACGGTCGTTCGCCGCGGTGGTCGACGCCGCCTGAGCCAACGCCTCCAGTCGTCAGGCGAACGTTGGCTGACGGGTGCGCGACCAGACCACAGCGCTTGTCCGGCGGTGCGCTACACTGTCGCCGGCCATCCATGAAAGCACTGCTCAAGGAGGCGGCGGGCCCCGGCCTGACGCTGGCCGAGGTGCCCGTGCCCGAACCCGGCCCGAAGGAGGTCCTGGTCCGCGTCATCAAGGCGGCGGTGTGCGGGACCGACCTGCACATCTACCACTGGGACGAATGGGCGCGGAGCGTCGTCGAGCCGCCGCTGGTGCTGGGCCACGAATTCGTGGGCGAGGTGGTCGCCCTCGGCCCGGGCGCGACGCTGCACCGGGTGGGCGACCGGGTCTCGGGCGAGGGGCACATCACCTGCGGCCTGTGCCGCAACTGCCGCGCTGGCAAGCCGCACCTGTGCCACCTCACCAAGGGGGTCGGCATCCACCGCGACGGCGCCTTCGCCGAGCTGGTGGTGATGCCGGAAAGCAACCTGTGGCCGATCCACGAAAGCATTCCGACCGAGATCGCCGCCTTTCTGGACCCGCTGGGCAACGCCACGCACTGCGCCCTGTCGTTCGACCTGGTGGCCGAGGACGTGCTGATCACCGGCGCCGGGCCGATCGGGGTGATGGCCGCGGCGATCTGCCGCCACCTGGGCGCCCGCCACGTGGTGGTCACCGACGTCAACGACTACCGGCTGGACCTGGCGCGCCGCATGGGCGCCTCCCTCGCCGTCAACGTGACCCGCGGCTCGGTGGAGGACGCCGTCACGCAGCTCGGCATGTCCAACGGCTTCGACCGCGGCATCGAGGTGTCCGGCAACCCCGACGCGTTCCGGAGCATGCTGGCCAACATGTACAACGGTGGTCAGATCGCCCTGCTCGGCTTCCTGCCGGAGTCCACCACCATCGACTGGAACCTGGTGATCCTCAAGAGCCTGCGCATCAAGGGCGTCTACGGGCGCGAGATGTACGAGACCTGGTACAAGATGACGCAGATGCTGCGTAGCGGCCTGGACGTGTCGCCCGTGCTGACGCACCGGTTGGCGCTGGGAGACTTCGAGGAGGGCTTCGCGGCGATGGCCGCCGGCCGTTGCGGCAAGGTCGTCTTGGACGTCACGGAGTGAGTCCTCAACATCAAGGAGTAACCGCCTCATGGCAACCATCGACAGCGTGATTCAGCCCACCCTGGAGCAGATCCGGGACGCGGGCCTGTACAAGGACGAGCGGGTCATCACCTCGCCGCAGGGTGTGGCGATACAGGTGGGATCGGACGACGAGGTGCTCAACTTCTGCGCCAACAACTACCTCGGCCTGTCCAGCGACCCGGCCGTGATCGACGCGGCGGCCGACGCGTTGCGCACCCACGGCTTCGGGCTCTCCTCCGTGCGCTTCATCTGCGGCACGCAAGATCTCCACAAGCGCCTGGAGCAGGCGCTGGCGCGCTTCCTGGGCACCGACGACGCCATCCTCTACACCTCCTGCTTCGACGCCAACGGCGGCCTGTTCGAGACCCTCCTGCAGGAGGGCGACGCCGTACTCTCGGACTCGCTCAACCACGCGTCGATCATCGACGGAATCCGCCTGTGCAAGGCGGCCCGCTACCGCTACGCGCACGCCGACATGGACGACCTGGAGGCGAAGCTCAAGGAGGCCGCCGACGCGCGGCTGCGGCTGATTGCCACCGACGGCGTGTTCTCCATGGACGGCGACATCGCACCGCTGGACCGCATCGTCGAGCTGGCGCGCGCGCACGACGCGCTGGTGATGGTCGACGACTCGCACGCCACCGGCTTCATCGGCGCCACCGGCCGCGGCTCGATCGAGCACTGCGGCGTGCTGGGCGAGATCGACGTCATCACCAGCACGCTCGGCAAGGCGCTGGGCGGCGCCTCCGGCGGGTTCACCGCGGCGCGCGGGCCGATCGTGGAGCTGCTCCGGCAGCGCTCGCGGCCGTACCTGTTCAGCAACTCGTTGCCGCCCTCCCTGGCCGCCGCCGGCCTGGCGGTGCTGGAACGGCTGGACCAGACCACGGAGCTGCGTGACCGGCTGGCCGGGAACACCGCCTACTTCCGGGACGCGATGACGTCAGCCGGCTTCGACATCCGGCCGGGCGTGCATCCGATCGTCCCGATCATGCTGTACGACGCACGGCTGGCACAGGCGATGGCCGCCGATCTGCTGGCCGACGGGATCTACGTGATCGGCTTCTCCTATCCGGTCGTGCCGGAGGGGCAGGCCCGCATCCGCGTGCAGATCTCGGCCGCGCACGAGCGAGCCCACCTGGACCGGGCGATCGAGGCGTTCGCCCGCGTGGGCCGGCAGCACGGCGTCATCGAGTAGCCGGGCTACCGCTCCCAGTACTCCTTGAGCGCCGCAAGCCCCTCCCGTGCATCGTCCGCGTCGATGCCGGAGTAGGCGAAGCGCACGTACATCCGCTTCTCGCCGGGCAGCGCGCGCCCGAAGTGGGTGCGGGAGCAGAACGACACCCCGGTCTCGCGGAGCGCGTCGGTGCGGAAGGCCTGCGGGTCGCCGTAGCCGAGACGCCGGTAGACGCCGGTGACGTCGACGAACAGATAAAAGGTGGCGGTGGCGCGATGGACGCTCACGCCGTCGATGGCGTTGAGGCCGTCGACCACGACGTCACGCCGCTCGCGGAGCGTGGCCAGGATCTCGCGGGCGCCGGACTGGTCGCCCTTCAGCGCCTCGACGCCGGCGTGCTGGATGAATCCGCAGGTGCACGACTCGTGGTTGGTGTTGAGCGTGTTGATCAGGTCGATGACGCCGGTCGGGCCGATGGCGGCGCCCAGCCGCCAGCCGGTCATGGCGTAGGTCTTGGAGAAGGTGTAGCCGATCACCGTGCGTTCGACCATCTCCGGTTCGGAGACCAGGCTGCGGCTCGAGCCGTCGTAGCGGATGTCGAAGTACGGCTCGTCGGCCAGCACCCACAGGTCGCGCTCACGGGCGATCCCTGCCAGCCAGGCGATCTCGTCGGCTGACGCGTCCGCGCCGGTGGGGTTGTGCTGGGCGTTGACGATCAGCACACGGGTCGCGTCGCTGAGCGCCGCTTCCACCGACGCGCGGTCGATGCGGAAGCCGTCGGCCTCCTCGACGTAGGCGTAGGGGCGCCCGCGTCCCCCCAGGTAGTCGACCTGCGACTCGTAGATCGGGTAGCCGGGGTTCGGGTACACCACCTCCTCGTTCGGGTTCATGACGCTCATCAGCAGCTTGCCGATGATCGGCTTGGCCCCCGGCTGCACGGACACGTGCTCGGGGCCGTAGCGCACGCCGCGCGCCGCTCCGATCCGCTCCGCCAGCGCCTCGCGCAACTCCGGGATGCCCGGAGCGGGGGTGTAACCGGTCTTGCCGTCGCGCATGGCCCGCTCGGCGGCCTCGATGATGTTCAGGGGGGTGCGCAGGTTGATGTCGCCCAGGTGAAACGGATAGACGCGGTGGCCCTGCGCCGCCCACGCGGCGGCGTCGGCCGATACCGCGAAGGCGGTTTCCGTGCCCAGCCGGCCCATGGCCGACGCCGTCGGCCTCGACTGACTAGACGGAGGTGAACCCATAGCGCTCCACTACCTGCTCGTCGATCTCTACCCCCAGGCCGGGGCTGTCCGGGACCGTCACCCAGCCGTCGCGCTGCTGGAACGGTTCGGGCACCAGCTCGTGCTGCATCGGGCTCGGCACCGGCTTGAGCTCGAAGACGATGTAGTTGGCGCCGGTCGCGGTCGCGTGGATGGAGGCGGCGGTGTTGATGGCGCTGCTCCACGAGTGGGCGTTGAAGAACAGGTGCGCCTGCGCGGTGAGGTCCATCACCTGCTTGTAGCCGGTGATGCCGTCGGCGCGGCCGGGGTCGACCAGGTAGACGTCGGCCACGCCCAGCTCGATCAGACGCCGGTAGTCCGAGGCCTGCCAGGAGCGCTCGCCGGCTCCGATCTGCGTCTCGATCGCCTCGCGCAGGTGTACGTAGGCGGCCACGTCGGTGGGCTGGAACGGGTCCTCCAGCCAGCGCAGCCGGTACTCTTCGAAGGCGCGCGCCATGCGCACGCCGGAGGCATAGTCCCAGCGGGTCTTGTTGCCGACGTCGACGATGAAGTCGACGTCGTCGCCGATCGTCTGCCGGACGGTGCGCACGTAGTCGATGTCCCGCTTGGGATCGGTGCCGAGCGCGGCGTCGCCGGCCTTGCCGAACCCGACCTTGACCGCCGTGTAGCCGTCGTCGGCGTGCGCGGCCAGCTCGTCCGCCAGGTCCTGCAGGTCGGCCTTCGACGGATGGGTGCTGGCGCAGGCGCGCAGCCGGTCGTGCACCTTGCCGCCGAGCAGGCGGTGCACTGGCTGACCGAGGATCTTGCCCTTGAGGTCCCAGAGGGCGATGTCCAGGGCGCTGACCGCGAAGTTGGCCATGCCGGTGTCGCCGTACCACCAGTCGTGCGCCTTCATGGCCGCGAACAGCGCGCCGTTGTCGAGCGGATTCCTGCCGAGCAGGACCGCCGGACCCAGTCCCTGCTCGATCAGGATCTTGACCGCCAGCGCCGCTTCGGGCCACTGCGAGATGCACTCGCCCCAGCCGACGTGGCCGGAGTCGGTGGTGATCCGCGCCAGCGTGACGTGGCGCCACATCATGCGGTCGTTGGGCTCCTGGTAACGCTGCGGATAGGCGCGCACCTCGACGATCTTCATCTCATTCCATCCCGTTGCGACGCTTCAGTCCGGCATGAAGGAGCCGCCGTTGACGTCGGTGGTGGCTCCGGTGATGTAGGTGTTCGCTTCGGAGGCCAGGAACAGCACCGCGCGCGCGATCTCCACCGGCGCGGCCAGCCGCTTCAGGGGGATCACGTCGACGGTCGCCTGCTGGTCCTCCGGCGGCAGCATGCGGATCAGCCGCGTGTCCACGGCGCCGGGCGCCACCGCGTTGACCAGGATGCCGTCCGGGGCGTGGTGGCGGGCGAACCCCTTGGTCATCGAGATGACGGCGGCCTTGCTGGCGGCGTAGACGGTGACGCGGTGCATGCCCCCGGTGCGCGCCCCGACCGAGGTCATGTTGACGATGCGGCCCCAGCCGGCGCGCCGCATCGCCCGGCCGGCGGCTCGGCTCAGGAAATACACGGACTTGAGGTTGGTATCCATGATCCGGTCGTAGTCGGGCTCGGTCATGTCGGGGATATCGATACGCGGGCAGATCGCCGCGCAGTTGACCAGGATATGCACGGCGCCGTGCCGCCGTTCGGTCTCTTCCGCCACGCGGTCGCACTCGGCCGGCTTGCTGACATCGGCGGCGTTGGCGTCGGCGGCATGGCCGGCGTCGCGGATGCGGGCGGCCTGCGCCTCGGCCAGCTCCCCCTCGATGTCGCAGACCATCACGGCCGCCCCGGCGCCGGCCAGCGTGTCGGCGATGGCGGCGCCGATGCCGCGTCCCGCTCCGGTGACGATCGCGACCCGGCCGTCGACGCGCAAGTCAGCCCCCACGAGGCTGCCCTACGGCGTGTTGGCCAGCAGGAAGTCGCGCATCAGGATCGTCTCCGACACGTTGTCGACCTCGTTGTTGCGCTCCCAGTCCTGCCAGACGTACTCGACGCCGACCCAGCCCCGGTAGTCGGCGGCGTCGAGCGCGCGCAGCACGCCCGCGTAGTCGATGACGTTCTCCGTGAACTTGACCTGCAGTCGCCCCTTCGCCGCGCCGCGGGCGTGGAAGTGGGACGCGTGCGGGACCAGCTTCTCCGACTCGCTGTCGGGCAGGCCGTCGCGGGTGAAGTGGGTGTAGTCCAGCGTCAGGGTCAGCCCCGGCGTCATCTCCACCAGCCGCAGCGCGGCGTCCGGATCCGGGACGATGGAGCCGACGTGCGCCTCGACGCTGACCGTGACGCCGGTGGCGGCCGCCCGTTCGAGGCGCCACGACAGCTCCTCGGCGGCGCGCGCCAGCGACGTTTCGGCCGATTCCCCGTCGAACTCGATCCCCGGCAGGATGGTCATGTGGCTGGTATCGCAGAGCTGCACGAGCTCCAGCGTGCGCTCGAACAGGTCGCGCGAGCCGCGCCGCTCGGCGGCGTCGGGGTGGTTGACGGTCATGGTGTCGAAGCCGGCGGTCTGCAGGAAGATGTCGGCGATCGCCAGCCCCTTGTCGCTCACCCGGGCCACGAGGTCGGCCGAGGACGCCTTCGGGTCGGCCAGCACGTGGCTGGGGTACAGGTGCGAACGGTCTTCGAACAGGCCGATGTCGACCCCGGTCAGCCCCAGCATGGCGATCAGCGTCAGCGAGTCGTCATGCGACAGCAGGGGAAAGGTGAAGTCCGCGCCGGCCAGTTTCAGTTCGATGCGGCCATTCTATCCCAGGTCACCCTCGCTTGCATCCACCCAAGTGCCGCCATGGGGCCATGAAGTGTCTCGGACCGTGGGGATGTGCGACCATCGCTGGCGTCATGGCGTCGATCGACTGGGTTCGGCGGATCTACGGCGACGGGTGGCACAACGCGTTCACCGACATGGTGGAATGGCGCGGGCGGTACTACGTGTGCTTTCGCAATGGCCTGACACACGTGAGCCCGGAGGGCAAGATCGTGGTGATCTCCAGCGCCGACCTGCACGACTGGAGGAGGCGCGCGGTGCCCATCAATACCACCGGCGACGACCGCGATCCGACCATCGCCTGCTCCCAGGATCGGCTGTTCCTCTACTGCGGCTCAAGCTACTGGTCGGGCCTCACCTCCCGCTACGACGGGGACGGGACGCGCATCCTGCGCAACTGGTGCTCGTACACCGACGACGGCGTGACGTGGTCGGAGCCTCAACAGGTCTATCGCGAAGGGTTCTGGCTGTGGCGCGTCGAGCGGTTCGGCGAGGAGTTCTACGCGCTGGCCTACGGCCGGCGCTCGGGCGGCGCCGGCGGCGATGACACCAAGGTGCGTCTGCTGCGCTCAGCCGACGGGCTGGACTGGGTCGACGTGTCGATCGTCGGCCCGGGCAACGAGGCCGCCTTTCGCCGGACCCCCGACGGAGCGCTGGAGGTGCTGGTCCGCGGCGCGGACGAGGCGACGTCGACCGTGGCCATCGCCGATCCGCCCTACCGGCAGTGGAAGACGCGGCCGATCGGCGAAGTGGTGCCGGGCCCCAACCTCATCGTGCAGGGCAAGGCGCTGTACGCGATCGGCCGGCAGCACCTGCGCGGCGCCGACGGGACCATCACCGACCGGCGCACCTCCATCTGGCGCATCGACCGGCAGCGCGAGCACGTGCTGGACCTGCCCTCCAGCGGCGACACTTCCTACTGCGGCGTGGTCGAACGCGACGACGGCACGGTGCTGATCAGCTACTATTCCCAGCACGAGGTCGCCTACGGGGAGAAGCACTACACCTACCCCGACAACATCTACCTCGCACAGATCCGCCTGTAGCCGCCGGTCTGCACCGGCCCACGCTCGTAGGCGAGCTTGGTCTTGCGGTCGACGCCGATCGGGATGCGTCCGTCAGCCTGCCACGTGCGCGCTCAGCGCAACGGCGGGGTGTGGATGGCGAGCAGCTCGACCTCCGCGTCGGCTTCGAGCGAGTGCTCCAGGCCGGGCGGGATGGAGACGCCGCCGCCGGCGCGCAGCTCGGTGGCCACGCCCTGGCAGAGCAGCCGGGCCGAGCCGCGCAGCACGTAAGCGGTCTCGGTCTCCACGGGATGGGTGTGCGGGTCGATGCGCCCGCCGGCCGCCACCTTGACGCGCATCAGGCTGAACGTGCCGGCCGGATGGGCGGCTCCCGGCTGCAGGTCCTTGATGTCGATCGGCGGAAACAGCGGGTGTGCCTGCCACGCGACGGCGTCCGAGTCGAAGAAGACGGGTGCGTCCGCCCGGCTCACCGGCCCGCCGCCCGTTGCACGTCGTGATCGGTGATCTTGCCGCCCGGACCGGTGCCGGTGACCGTGCCCAAGTCGACGCCCAGCTCCTCGGCCAGCCGCCTGGCCCGCGGCGAGGCGATCGGTCGGCCCGAGGCCGGCGCCGAGGGCTGCGCGGCCGACGGCGGCGCGGCCGGCCCCTCTGCCGACGGCGCGGAGGATTGCGACCCGGCAGTGCGCGCGTACGGATCGACCTCCGGGACCGGCTCGGACGGGTTGCCCACCAGGGCGACAATGGTCAGCGGCGGAACCTCGGTCCCGGCGGCGATGAGCTGGCGGCGCAGCGTGCCCGCGGCCGGGGCCTCCACCTGGACCAGCGCCTTGTCGGTCTCCACCTCGCAGATGGGCTGCCCCTGCTCGACCCACTCCCCTTCCTGCACCAGCCAGCGCTCGACGGTTGCCACCTCCGTCGTCTCGTCCAGCTTGGGGATGACCGCTTCGACCATGCGCGTCAGGCGAACACGTCGGTGGTCAGCGCCGACGGCGGCGGATAGGGCGCGGCGATCGCCGCCTCGGCGGCGCGCTCGACCTCGGCGCGGGCCTCGTCGCGGATGCGCTCGGCCGCCGCGGCGTCGAGCGCCCCCTCGGCGATCGCCTGCTCGGTGAAGCGTGGGATCGGATCGGTCTCCCGCCACTTCTCGCCACCCTCGCTCGAGCCGCCGGCGGCCACGGCGCTGTGCCGGGTCCAGCGGACGGTCTTGGCCTCGATAAGGGTGGGCCCCTCGCCTGCCCGCGCCCGCGCGACCGCCTCCGCGGCGGCCGCGTGGACGGCGTCGTAGTCGCAGCCGTCCACGTGCACGCCGGGCAGGCCGAACCCCTTGGCCCGGTCGGAGATGCGCGGGACGCTCACCGCCTGCGTGTAGTGGGTGGATATCGCGTACTCGTTGTTCTCGCAGACCAGCACCAGCGGCAGCTTCCAGAGCACGGCCATGTTCAGGGTCTCGTAGAACACCCCCTCGCAGGAGGCGCCGTCGCCGAAGAAGGCGACCGTGACCGCGTCCCCGCCGTCGATGCGCGCGGCCAGGGCGATCCCGCCGGCCATCGGTATCTGCCCGGAGACGATGGCGTTGCAGCCGAACAGGCGGTCGCCGACGTGGCTGAAGTGCATGGAGCCGCCCTTGCCCTTGCAGAGCCCGCTCTCCTTGCCCAGCAGCTCACCCATCATGGCACCCACGTCGCAGCCGGCGGCGATCGCGGCGCCGTGGCCGCGGTAGGTGGCCAGCACCGTGTCGGTCGGCCGCAGCGCCGCGCACACGGCCAGCGCGGTCGCTTCCTGGGCGATGTAAGGATGGGTCGAGCCGCGGTAGCGGCCCTCGCCGTACAGGCGGACTGCCGCCTCCTCGAAGTGGCGGATCAGCCACATGCGGCGCAGAACCTCCGCGCGCTGCTCACCCGAGGTTGCCTCAACCCAGGGCACGGCATGCCTCCACGATCTCGTCCGTTCCCGGAAACACCTGCGCCTCCAGCGGCTGGCTCGCCGGGATGGGATTGTCCAGCGCCGCCACCCGCCGCACCGGCGCTTCAAGGTGATCGAAGGCCAGCTCCGTGATCTGCTGGGCGATCTCGGCGCCGACGCCGGCGGTCTTGTGTGCCACGTGGGCGATGGCCACGCGACCGGTTTTTCGCACCGACTCCACGATCGTGTCGATATCAAGTGGGGCCAGCGTGCGCGGATCGATGATCTCCACGCTGATGCCGTCCGAGGCCAGCGCGTCGGCGGCCTCCAGCGCGCGCGGCACCATCGACGCCAGCGCCACCACGGTCACGTCGCTGCCGGTGCGGACCACGTGCGCCTCCCCAAAGGGGATCAGGTACTCCTCTTCCGGGACCTCCACGCGGCTGGGGTAGAGGCTGATGTTCTCCAGGAACAGCACCGGGTTGGGATCGCGGACCGCGGTCTTGATCAGGCCCTTGGCGTCGTAGCCGTTGGAGGGCATGGCGATGCGCAGGCCGGGCACGTGCATGAACCACGCCTCCAGGCTCTGCGAGTGCTGGCTGCCGAAGCCGAGGTTGGCGGCCACCGGAGCGCGCACCACCAGCGGCACCGAGACCTGTCCGCCCCAGAAGTAGCGGAGCTTGGCGGCCTGGTTGACGATCGGGTCCATGGCGAAGGTGACGAAGTCCATGAACTCCAGCTCCGCCACCGCCGGCTTGCCGGCCACCGCCAGACCGACGCAGAAGCCGACGATCGCCGCCTCGCACAGCGGCGCGTCGCGTACGCGCTCGGCGCCGAACTCGTCCTGCAGGCCGCGCGTGACCCCGAAGACGCCTCCGTAGTGGCCGACGTCCTCGCCCATCACCACCACTCCGGCGTCGCGCCGCATCTCCTCCCGGAGCCCGGCGTTGACCGATTGCGCGAAGGTCATCTGCGCCACGGTTGGCGACACTGGCGAGGGTCGCTACCGGCTGTCAAGGAGTCTGCCGGCGGCCTACAATCCGGCCGGCTATGGCGACCATCATCACGCAACGGCGCCCCGGCGGACGTCTGGAGGTGCTCTTCGACCAGCCGGGATCGAGGGTGAACACCTTCTCAACTCCGGTGCTGGATGAGCTGGAGCGCCTGCTCGACGACATCCACGCCGACCTCGACATCCGCTCCGTGGTGTTCCGCAGCGCCAAGCCGGGCTGCTTCATCGCCGGCGCCGACATCGGAGAGCTGCGAACTCTCATCCGACCCGAGGTGGCGGACGCTTTCATCGGCCGCGGGCAGCGCCTGTTCAGCCGACTGCAGGCCCTGCGGGTGCCGACCGTCAGCGTCATCGACGGCGCCTGCCTCGGCGGCGGGCTGGAGTTCGCCATGACGACGACATGGCGGCTGGTCTCCGACGACCGCCGCTGCGCCCTGGGCCTTCCGGAAGTGACGCTGGGCCTGATCCCTGGCTGGGGCGGCACGCAGCGTCTGCCCCGGCTGGTGGGGGTCGCGGAGGCCCTGCAGATGATCTGCAGCGGCCGGCCCGTGGACGGACCGCGCGCCGTGGAGCTGGGACTGGCGACCGCCTGCGCGGCGCGCGAGGACCTGGAACGGGCACTGTACGAGCTGCTGGCTGCGGCGCCCGCGCCCGACGGGCCGGATCTGCTCCAGCCGGCGCCGGCGGTCAGCGACGAGCAGGCCGAAGAAGCCAGGCAGCTCGTCGCCCGTGGCAGGCTGCACGGTGAAGCGCCGCTGGTCGCGCTGGACGTGGTCGCCGGCACGGCCGGGACGGCGATGGCCGCCGGCCTGGACGTGGAGCGGGCGGCGTTCGTCGACCGGGTGCGCAGCCGCGCCGGGCGCAATCTGATGCGGATGTTCTTCAACCGCGACCGGCTGCGGAAGGAGCGCTGGGGTCTCTCCGCCGCCCCGTTGCCGGTCGAGCGCCCGGCGGTGATGGGCTCGGGCACCATGGGCGCCGGGATCGCCTGGGCGCTCTGCGACGCCGGCCTGCCCGTGACCGTGCGCGACGTCGACGCCGGCCAGCTCGAGCGGGGCCTGGCGGCGGCGCGCGCGATGTACGACTACCCGCTTCAGCGCGGCCGCATGACCGCCGAGGACGTCGAAGCGAAGCTCGCCTGCATCACCGCGACCACGGAGCCGGCGGGATTGGCCGGCGCGGACCTGGTAATCGAAGCGGTGACCGAGGACCCGGACCTCAAGAAACGGGTGCTCCGGGAGCTGGAGGGGCTGGTCGGCGCCGAAGCCGTCATCGCCACCAACACCTCGTCGCTGCCGATCGACGAGCTTGCCGGCGTGCTGCAGCGGCCGGAGCGGCTCGTGGCCGTGCACTTCTTCAACCCCGTGAACCGCATGCCACTGGTCGAGATCGCGCGCGCGCCTCAGACCACGGAAGCGGTGCTGGCGACCGCCGTCGCCCTCGCCCGCAACCTGGGCAAGACGCCGATCGTGGTGGGCGGCAGGCCCGGGTTCGTCTCCAACCGCGTGCTGTTCCCGTACCTGCTGGAAGCCCTCCACCTGGCGGATGACGCCGGCGGGATCGACGACCTGGACGGCCTGGACCGCTTCGCCATCGAGTTCGGCCTGCCGATGGGGCCCTACCGGCTCATGGACGAGATCGGCATCGACGTCACGGTCAAGATCGCCGACTCGCTCGAGCGCTCGTTCGGCGGCCGGTACCGGTGCCCGGAGCTTGCGCGGGGGCTGTTCGAAGCCGGCTTGCTCGGCCGCAAGAGCGGCGCGGGTTTCTACGCCTACGCCGGCCGCGACGCGCGCCCCAATCCGGACGCCGTCGCGCTGCGGCGTGCTGGCGAACGCCGCCCGGCCGGCGTCGACGACCTGCACCGCTGCCTGGCTCTGATGGCCAACGAGGCGAGCCGCTGCCTGGAGGAGGGCATCGTCAGCGAGCCGATGCCGCTGGACATGATCATGATTCTGGGCACCGGATTCCCGCAGGATCGCGGTGGCATCCTGGCACACGCCGACGACCACGGCCCGGGTCGCATCGTCGCGCGGTTGGACGAGTTGCGCGAGCAGCACGGTGAACGCTTCGCGCCGTCCGATCTGCTACGCCGCGTCGCGGAGTCCGGCGCGCGCTTCTACGAGACCTGACGATGCGGATGGGAAACGTTCAGGCGTACGGGTCGGCGGCGTCGCGCAGGCCGTCGCCGAGGAAGTTGTAGAGCAGCACGGTCAGGACCACGAAGATGCAGGGGATCAGCAGCCACGGCTGACTGGCCACCGCCTGGAAGTTCTGCGCGTCCTGCAGCAGCGTGCCCCAGCTCACCGCCGGCGGCTGGATGCCGAGCCCCAGAAAGCTCAGCGCCGTCTCCCCCAGGATTACCGCCGGGATCGCCAGCGTCAGCGACACGATGATGTAGCTCAGGAACGACGGCAGCAGGTGGCCGAAGATGATGGTGCGCTCCCGCACGGCCGACACCACCGCGGCCATGACGAAGTCCTCTTCCCGCAGCGACAGGAAGCGGCCGCGCACCGCGCGCGCCAGCCCGGTCCAGCCGACCAGCGACAGGATTAGCGTGATGGCGAAGTAGGTCGTCAGCACCGACCAGTCCCTGGGTACGGCCGCTGCCAGCCCCATCCACAGCGGTATGGTCGGAATGGAAGACAGCAGGTCCACCAGCCGCATCACCACGCGGTCGACGATGCCGCCGAAGTAGCCGGCCAGCCCGCCGAGCAGCACTCCCAGAACCGTGCTGAGCAGCACGCCCACCAGGCCGATGGAAAGGGAGATGCGCGCCGCGTGCAGCACGCGCGAGAACAGGTCGCGTCCCAGCCGGTCGGTGCCGAACAGGAACAGGGGCGCATCCTCCGCCGCCGGCACGAACAGGTGGCCGCTGGCCTTGAACAGCCCCAGGAAGCGGTACTCCTCCCCGGCGCCGAGAAAGCGCACCGGATACCGCAGCTCCCGGTCGAGATGGTAGATCTTGCGCATCGTGTACGGGTGGCGCTCCACCTTCAGTCCGTACACGAAGGCTCGCGGCGCCCCCTCCTCGCCGCCGCCTCCGAACCGGATCAGGTTGGGCGGCGCGTTGAGGTAGCCGGGAAACCGGGTGGTCACCCCGTACGGCGCGACGAAGTCCGCGAACAGCGCCAGCAGGTAGATGAGGGCGAGCGCCGGACCGGCAACCACGGCCAGCCGGTGGCGGCGGAACTTCCACCACATCATTCGCCACTGCGATGCGACGAAGTAACTCTCGTCGTCGGTGCGCGTGCGCTGCTTCACGACTCGACGCGGCCGAACCGGATGCGCGGATCGACCCAGGCAAGGACGATGTCCGAGATCAGGTTGCCCACCAGCACCAGGATGCTGAGGATCATCACGAAGCTGCCCGCCAGGTACATGTCCTGCGCCAGCAGCGCGCCCAGCAGCACCGGGCCGGTGGTCGGCAGGTTGAGCACGATGGACGTGATGGTGGCGCCGGAGATGATGGCCGGCAGCAGCCAGCCGATCCCGCTGATGATCGGGTTGACGGCGATCCGCACCGGATACTTGAACAGCAGACGCCCTTCGGCGACGCCCTTGGCGCGCGCGGTGACCACGTATTGCTTGCGCAACTCGTCCAGCAGGGTGCCGCGCATGACGCGGATCAGTCCCGCCATCCCCGCGGTGCCCACGACCACCACCGGCGCCCAGAGCCGCTGCAGCATGCTCCACACCCGCGCCAGACTCCAGGGAGCGTCGACGAACTCGGGCGCGAACAGCCCCGTGATCGCGACGCCGAAGTAGCGGAACGCGATCCACAGCAGCACCAGCGCGAAGAGGAAGTTCGGGATCGCCAGCCCCACGAATCCCCAGAAGGTCCAGAAGTAATCGAAGAAGGAATACTGGCGCACCGCCGAGTACACGCCGATCGGCACCGCCGCCACGTAGGTGAAAATGAGCGTCGAGATGGTTACCACCAGCGTGAGCCCGAGCCGCTCGCCGATTACGACGGACACCGGCCGGTCATGGGCGAAGGACCAGCCCAGGTTGCCGCGGAGCAGGATGTTGCGCAGCCACAGCAGGTAGCGGGTGTAGACCGGCTGGTCCAGCCCGTAGTACGCGGAGAGGTTCGCGGCCTGGTCGTCGGTGATCCGGTTGCCCTGGAGCTCCAGGCGCAGCATGTACGAGGTGAGATAATCTCCCGGCGGGAGCTCGATGATGGCGAAGCTCACCGCCGAGAGCAGCAACAGGAGCGGCGCGAAGGCCGCCACCCGTCGCACGATGTATTGAAGCATCGGCCCGCCGGACTCGGCGCCGTCAGGCCGATGCCGCTACGGCCAGGTCAGCTCTCGTAATAGAGCTGCTCCGAGCTGTAGATCACCCACTGCGCCACGCCCTCCAGAAAGACATTGCGCAGGTCCTGGTTGACGATCAGCACCGTCGCCGGATTGTAGGTGACGTTGATCTGCGGGATGGTGTCGTAGAACGTCTGCTGGTAGCGGTCGACGACCTCCTGATCCCACGGGATGCCGGGGCCGATGCCCAGGCCGAGGTCGTACAGCTCCTGGAACCATGCCGGCGGCTCCTCGCCCTCTTCCCCGCCCGAGTTGTACCACTGCCGCCACGGCGGGATGTGCCCGATCAGGTGGTGCTTGGCATGGCCGAATGCGTGCAGGGTGGTCGCCTCGTTCCACAGCGTGTCGATCTGGTACTGGTTGGCGTTGCGCCGCTCGATGAACAGTCCGATCTCGACCACCTCCAGCGTCGTGTACAGCCCGACCGCGCGGTAGTGCTCGGCGATCAGCTCGTTGGCGGGCACGGTGTCCGGCAGGTGCGCGGTCACCTCCAGGTTGATCTCGAAACGCTCCCCGTCGGGTCCCAGCCTCCAGCCGTCGCTGTCCCGCTTGTCCAGTCCCACGGCGTCCAGCAGCCGGCCGGCCTCGTCGGGATCGTAGGTCGCCGGGACCCACTCCGGCGGCGAGGCGAAGCCGTAGTACACGGCGTCGATGATCTCGTCGCGGTTGATGGCCAGGTTCAGCGCCTGCCGGAAGCGCAGGTCGCCGGCGACTTGCCGCCAGACCTCGTCCTCGAGCGCGAAGTTGAACGCGTGCACGACCGGGTTGTAGGCGACGCCGGAAGTGACCGCACGGTATCCGTTGGATTCGTTCTCGCGATAGATCGGCAGCGATGAGATCTTCGCCAGCTCGTCGGCCAGGTCCACCTCTCCGGCGATGATCTTCAGGCTGGCGCCCTCGGGGCCTTCCACCTTGGTGCTGACGATGCGGTCGATGTACGGAAGCTGGTTGCCGGCGGCGTCCACCTTGAAGTAGTAGGGGTTGCGCTCGAACACGGTCTGCGTGGGCGAGGTCGAGACGACCACCCACGGATGCAGCACGGGGATGTCCACCACGTCCGGGGTCTTGCCTTCCCACGGCGTGAGCATCTTGAGCTGGAACAGGCGCGACCACTCGTCGGCAAGCAGGTCGGCGGCCGCCACCTTGGCGGCCAGCTCCTCGGCGTCGGCGAAGTCGGCGTGGAACTGCGAGAGGTAGTGCCTGGGCTGCAGGAATCCGGTGTAGTCCATCCACGGCTTGTTGATCTCGTCGAGGAAGCCGGGCGTGGACTCGGAGAACGTGATCCGGTAGGAGTAGTCGTCGATCACCTCCAGCTCGTATACGTCACCGGTGGGCAGGAGCTCGGAGCGGAACCGCGAGCCGATGTTCGGGGTGAGCTGCTCGTTGTGCAGGATGTTCTCGTAGTGGAACGTCACGTCCCCGGTCGTCACCGGTTCGCCGTCCGACCAGCGCAGTCCGCGGCGCAACTGGAACGTGAAGGTCGTCCCGTCCGGGCTGATCTCGTAGCTCTCGTAGATGTTGCCGGTAAGCGGATGCCCCATGCTGATCCAGCCGGGCCGCGCCAGCAGCGTCTCGATGGTCATGAAGTACATCTCCGGCGCGAAGTTCGGCGCCAGGTTGATGAGGCGCACGTCGCCGCCGTAGGACCCGATCGCAAGCTCGTCGAGCATGCCGTCGGGGGCGGCGCTGCGCTCCAGCGTGAGCACCAGCGGTTCGTCCGGGAGCCGCTCGTCCACTGCCGGCAGGTCGCCCGAGGCCACGCGCTCGGCCAGCATCGGCGCCTCCTGGTATTGGGCGAATGTCACTGCCGTGCAGGCCACGAGCAGCGCGAGGATGGTCAGAACTCGATTCACAGCGTTTCCTCCATGGGTGTCTGTGCGATGGCCGCCGATCCTACCATGCACACGGGGAGCGTCATCGGCGGCGCTAAGCGGGCAGCGGTACCCGGATCAGCCCGCCGGCTCCCGGCCCGAAGTCGGCGGCGGCGTCCGCCACGGGGTTGCCGTCCGCGTCCAGCACCCGGGCGGTGTAGCGGGCGACAGCCGGGACCATGTTGCGGGCTTCGATGGTGACGGCGCCGTCGGAGCGCCACCCGCGCACGCGATCGAGCGTCTCCAGCGCGCCGACCCAATCGTCCCGTGGCGAGTCCGACAGGCGGTAGGTGATGCCGCCGTAGCGCGCCAGGATCGGATCGACGTCGAGCGCCTCGGCCAGCATGTACATGCTCAGGATGGCGCCGTACTTGGTGGTCCAGTTGCCGCGGTAGGGCCACGCCGGCAGCACGTCTTCGGTGCCGCCGCCAAGGCAGGCGGCGTCGAACTGCGTGTCCGGGTTGAACGCGTGCTGCGCCGGCACCCGTGCCTCGGACTGGTAGTGGGCGTTGAGCCAGCGCCGCTTGTCCTCGGTCAGCGAGCTCTGCACGCCCTGGTGCAGCAGCGCGCGCGCCCGCTCGAACCACTCCGCATCGCCGGTGTGGCTCCACAGCCGCAGGAAGTCCGTGGCGCCCTGGGCGTACACGAGGTTGTTGGTCGAGTACTTGATGTCCACCGTGGTGCCGCCCACCGTGCGGTAGTCCCAGCGTCCCAGCGGCAGGTCGCCCAGTCCGTCGGTGCAGGCGTTGAAATGGTACTGCCAGGTGCCGAACCAGCTCGCCGCCACTTCGGCCGCCGCCAGCCAGCGCCGGTCGCCGGTGGCTTCGTACAGGTCGTTGTGGGCGGCCAGCAGCGCGTGGCCCTGGCGCTTGTCGATGTTGTAGAAGTCCATCTCGGAGCCGGCGAAGGCCGCAAACCGTTCCATCACCTGCAGAGCCAGATCGCCGAGCGTGACCGCGTAGTCCAGGTAGCGCTGCTCGCCGAGGTCGCGGGCGGCGCGCGCGTAGGCCCAGATCAGGTAGACGAAGTTGGTCGCGCCGCGCTCGCTCGGCTTGGCGAAGACGATGTCGGCGGCGCGGGTCTGCCGCTCCGTCCAGCGCGAGCGTTCCCAGTAGAGAAGCTGGATGCGGCGGGCGGCGGGATCGCCGCTCGTGCCGTCGATGCGGCCCGGCACGTCGCCGTCGGGGAACAGCTCGATGATGCGGTCGAGGGAGTTGCGCACCGCCGCATACCAGCTCTCCGGCGGCTCGCTGCCGTGGCTCCGCAGCCGGTCCGCGCAGCGCAGGTACCAGTACAAGCCCTCACCCAGCGGCCCCATGTCGATGCGGCCCGGGTCGTAGTAGGTGCCGAACGTGTCGAGGAGCCCGGCGTGGTCCTCGTGATAGGTCGGGTACAGGATGCCCAGTGGCGACATGCCGTGCTCGGCGAAGAAATCCATCGTGTCCACGGCGACCCGCACCGCGTCGTCGTCGCCGTGCTGCAGGCCGTGGTCGAGCGCGGCGTGGGCCACCAGCCCGGCCATGCCGGACCAGGAGAAGCCGACGAACCGGTGGAAGTACTCCTTGGGAAGGAACCGCCCGCCGCCGGTCGGAGCGTCGCCGTATACCCAGCGGCCGACGTAGAACACGCGGTAGGTGCGACCGCCGCGCTCGATCTCCTGGA
Organism: Spirochaetaceae bacterium; assembly: GCA_028820215.1. The sequence goes on from JAPPKD010000323.1 coordinate 26,604, forward strand.
TCAGCCCGTGGTCGTCGAGCGTGGTGCGAAGGCGCATCTCGTAGTCGGTGCGCAGCGTGTGCGGCGGATTGGTCGGCGAGACCGGGTAGAGCTGCCGCCACGCCGCCGACATCGCACCGCAGTAGCCCGGCCGGTACACCGGTCCCGGCCGGCGGTCGGCGTTGAACAGGTAGAGCGTCTTGGCGTGGCAGTCGCCGTCGTCCAGGGTGAGCCGTGCGTCGCTGTCCAGCAGCAGCCGGCGGCCGAAGACGGCCGACTCCGGAAGCTGGTGGACGGCTTCGTAGAGGCCCGACTCCGGGTCCACCTGCAGGCGCACGCTGGCCGTGAGGTCGTCGGCCCGCTGTTGGGGCGCCACCCAGCCGGCACAGACCCGCTCCGCGTCCTCGACGCTGAACCCGGCGGGCACGGTGGAGGCGGCCTCCGGGAAATCCTCGCCCAGGTAGTGGCACGCCTCGGCGGTGGGGTTGCCGTCATACAGCAGCCCGGGGTGCAGGGTGTGGCGCGCGGCGCCGGCCGCGATCGGCAGCCGGCTGGTGAGGCGCAGCTTGACGCCGCTCAGCGTCGGGCCGCGGTAGCGCCAGGTCACGGACACCTTGCACAGATCAGGGGCGCACCGCTCGACCGCGGCGTCGCAGTACAGGGCGCCTGCCGCCCCGCCGCGCTCGCGATCCCGGATCTCGAAGACCCCGCCGGCACCGCTCGCATCGTGAGCCGCGGCAACCGTGAAGCGCTCCGGAAGCAGGGTCTCGAAGTCGAAGTTGCGCGCGCGGTCGCCGGCTTCGTCGACGCGGCGGGGAACGGCGGCCCCGTCGGTCTGGCGGATGTCGTCCACCAGGATGAAGCCCCAGTCATCCTCCGGGTAGCGCGGCGCGGCGTGCCACCCCCACGGCTCCACGGGCGCGTAATCCAGGATCTGCAGGTAGGCCTGCCGGCCGCGGAATTCGGCCACGTCCCAGCCGCGCCGCACCAGCTCCAGGTTGCGCTCGCCGGTCGCGGTGCGCGCCCGCTCCCACCGCGCGGCGCCGTGCACGTACAGGTTGAGGCAGGTGACGTCCGCGAAGTCGCCGCCGCCGATCAGGAAGTCGATGCCGTCGCCGGCGATCGTGAACACCTCCGACTGCAACTCGCCGATCAGCGTGCCCAGGTTGCGATTCTTGCTGTTGACCAGCCGCCGCCCCTGGAACCCGGTTACCGGTTCCTGCCCCGGGAACGCCCCGCACGCCGGCTCCATCCCGAACGCCGTTCCGTTGGGGCGCACCTGGCCCGTCTGGTGGACGTTGAACGGCACCGAACCCGGGTCCCATGCGCCGGCCACCGGATGCCATCCCCGGTAGCGGTTCTGGCGGATGTCGATGCTGGCGACCAGCTCGATGCCCCACGCCGCTTCCGCGTCGCCCGCGGGCCCGACCGGCCAGCGCAGCGTTGCCTCCGGCGCCATCAGACGGACGCTGCCAGCGAGATGTTCAGCGGCGCGACTGGGGTGACACGGACCGGATCGCTGAAGACGAGCGTAACGCCCTCCCGTGCGAAGGCGGCTGGCTCCTCGCCCACCCGCACGCCGGTCACCGTGCCGCCGGCCATCCGGTCGCTGGCGAAGCTGGACAGCGGCAGCTCGCCCGATTCGACCTGCAACCTGATCTCCCCGGCTTCCAGCGTGCAGGTGCCCCAGCCGGAGCCCAGGCTCCAGAAGGCCGTGAACGGCGTGTCGTCCACCTTGGGGCTGAAGCCGACGTGGCCTCGCACGGCGTCGAACTCGAAGCCGGAATACGCCAGCAGCAGCGAGAAGGCGGCCATCGACCGCGCGTAGTTGCTGCCGCACTCGATCTCGTTCCAGGGATTGCGGCGGCTGCCGTCGTAGCGGTCGCGCACCGCGCGCACCAGCTCCACGCCCTCCGCCAGCATGCCCTCCTGGATCATGTGGCCGGCCGCCTGGTACTCGAAGCCGTGCATGGTCTCCTGGGCATAGGTAATCGGCACCACCGGCAGGGCGCGCGGATAGGAGCAGATGATGGTGCCGGCCTCGTCATCCACGGCGTACAGGCGGGCCGGATTGAAGTGCTCGCGGAACGAGCGCTTGAAGTTGTGGCGGTAGATGGCCGCCAGGGCGGTGCGGGTCTGCCCGCGGTCGAAAACCTCGCCCAGGCCACAGACGTTGGCGTGCCACTGCGCCAGTACCTGGTCGATCGCGCACCCCTCGGCCACCTGGTATTTGATCTGGCCGTGCTCGTCGTCCCAGTAGTTCCACACCTGCGAGCGCCCGCCGCGGTAGCGCTCCGCGGCATCGCCGACCTCATACGCCTGCAGGATCGAGCGGTCGGCGAGGTCGATTCGCTGCTGATAGTACTCGCCGTTGAACAGGTTGGCGTCCGTCCACGCCTTGCCACGCGCGAACAGCGCCCGGTACTCGGACGCCGTGTCCGGCTCGCCGAGGTGCTCGGCCATCTCGGCGCCCGCGGCCAGCGCCGCCAGGTAGAAGCCGTTGAGCCAGGAATTGGGGCCGAACAGCTCCATGTCCAGCGTGTGGTGCTGGCGGCCCTCCAGCACGCCGTCGCGGTCGGCGTCCCAGCGGTCGGGATTGCTGTCCGCCCAGGCGAACGAGATGTTCCGCTTGATGGTCTCCCAGTGGCCGCGCAGCCACGCCGAGTCGCCGGAGATCTTCCAATCGCGGTAGGCCTTGATCACCCCGCCGAACTGGCCGTCCGCGCAAGCGCGGAAGCCGAGCCGCTCCCGCCCCAGCGGCAGTTGCAGGCGGAAGGTCATGCCGCCGTCGGCGCCGGCGTTGTAGCGGAAGTCGGCGTCGCGCATCGACCGCTCCAGGTCCGGAAACAGGAAGGGCAGCGCGTACGCGTAGTTCCACACGTGCGTGCAACTCCCCTCGCAGCAGCCCTGCTCGACGCGCACCCCCTCGAAGCCGTAGAAGGTGCCGTCCTCCAACCGCAGCACCGTCGGGCTCTTGAGCACCGACAGGGTGGCGGCCGCGGCATCGAGCACGGCGGGCGGAACGCTGGATGCGTAAAGCGCGTCGCGGAACGCCAGAGTGTGATTCCACAGCCGCTCCCACTCGCGCAGGCAGTAGGCGGCGCTGGCCGCGGAGTCCGGAAAGCGGGTCGCGTAGTGGTTGCGCCACTCCGCGTGGTCGAGCGCCGGCGGCGGCTCGTCCCGCTGTTCCTGCTCGACCCCCACGGGGTGCCAGTAGTTGACGCAGTTGGGGTAGCTCCAGGTGAGCACGAAACGGGCAGCGCGCGTTTCCCCCGCAGGGACGCCGAGCGTGGCCGCCAGCACGCCGGTATCGCCCCCGCCGAACCCGTGCCCGGCCTTGCCGGGCTCCGCATAACTGCGATTCTCGAAGCCGCCCGGCGCGGTGAAGTCGTGCCAGTAGATGGTCAGGTCGTCGAACCACATGCCGCGGAACCAGCACTCCTGGTAGCTGACACCGGGGCTGTCGGTGGCGACGGTGAGGTCGCCGGCGCTCGGGTGGTCGCAGGCGATGCCGCTCGCCGCCAGCGTGAGCAACTGCGCGGCGCCGTCGCGCCGGGCGCGGTTGACCGATCCGGCGCGGGCCGGGTTCGACACCGCCAGCGCGACGGTGTAGTCCAGGTCGTCGGCGCCGGGATTGGTCACCTGCACCTCGAAGCAGGCGGCGGGAATGCTGGAGTCGTCGGCGTTGCCGGGGATGAAGGGGTTGAAGGCGCGCAGGGTGACGGCGCCCGGGAAGGTTTCGTCCTGAAAGGTGAGCGTGGCCACCGGGAAGGTGCCTTCGATTTCGACCTCGGCAAAGTGGGGCAGTCCTCCCAGGGACGCGCGCGTCGGGCCGAAGCCGAAGCTGTGCAGCCAGGTCGAGCGCAGGCTGCCGGAGAGCGGGCCGGTCAGGTCGCCCTGCAGCACCCGCGCGTCCACCACCTGGCCTGCGCGCTCCGCCTTGACGGCGAAGTGGCTGAAGCCATTGACGCTGCCCTTGGCGGGCCGGTTGAAGATCTCCCAGTCGATCAGGCGGCCGTTGCCGGCCAGGCCGATGCAGCCGGAGCCGATTCCACCGAGCGGGAACGAGATCTCGTTCAGTTGCTCGCCGCGGTAGGTGAAATGGGCGCGGGTGGCCTCACTCAGGGGATGGTCGCTCATGACGCGGCATCGTGGGGAGAAACCACGCCGGCGGCAAGCTCGCGCCGTGGCTGCCGGCACCGTCGCCACCACTTGGAAGATCTCCATGATCGGCCTTCCTTCCCAATCGCCTGGCAATGGCAGATCGAGCGACAGGCGTGATCTCGGACTGACAGTTCAACCTGGGCCGATGGCGTCGAGGCAGGCACCCACCGCGTCGAGAACCGCCACCCGCGAGAGTGCGGGATACCTGGTAAACGCGGACTCCGGTATCGCATCGACGAGCCTCCGAAAGCGGTCGGCATCGACCAGCCCGTCCTCGATGAAGTGGCGGGCATCCTCCAGATCGCGGCGGAAACCGCGCACGATTTTCGAGAACACCTGCGAATACGGATCGTAGTGAAAGAAGCTGATGCCGCCGAAGGCAGCGATGAAGACATGGCGGTCGGCCACGCCGGCAAGCGGCGGAACGAAGTGCTCCGGCCGCACGAATTCCACATTCAGCCGCTGTGTCTCCTTGATGCGCTGAATGTCGCTGAACACCGCCTCGTCGTCGGCATACAGGTCCACATCGATCGTCGACTCACGCCATCCCTGAGCCACGGCCGTCCCACCCCCTACGACGAACACCCGAAAGCGCCTCCCGCGAGGTGCGGCCTCGCCGAGGCGCCGCATGAACGCCAGCAGGCGATCGCGAGTAACGCTCTCTCGCATCTTCCTACGTGCCCGGCTCCTCCTCAGCCAACGTGGCGACCGAGCACGCGTCCGCAAAGGACACGATCAGCCGGAGGTGCGCGTTGTAGCGCGCATACGCCAAGTCGCCCTCGGTGGACGAGAGCAGCCGATAGAGCTGCAGCTCCGGTTCAGGTTGGGTGGCCGTGACCGGCACGCCCTCACGGCGAAGACGTGGGGCCGCCAGCGATACCAGCAGGCTGGCGGCGCTCGTACGGCCGGAGGCAAGGTCGGCCAGCCCCTCATCGACCATGTCGCCACCCGGCAGCCCCAGATCGGCGAACCGAGGACGTTTCACGTGGACAATGTAGCGTGTACTTGGCCCATATGCTTAGGGGTAAGCATCGACCTGGTCGCATCGACACCGCCATCTTGCCGCAGACGCGGCGTTCCGACAGACTGCCGCCTCAGAACATGCCCGCCGAACGCGCCGTGATAGCCGCGGCCTGCCGCACCCCGATCGGCGCGCTGGGCGGCGCGCTGGCCGCGCTCCCGGCCCCGCGTCTGGGCGCGGCGGCGATCGGCGAGGCGGTGCGCCGCGCCGGCGTAGCACCGCACGACGTGGACGAGGTCTTCATGGGCCAGGTGCTCACCGCCGGTGCGGGCCAGGCGCCGGCCCGGCAGGCGGCCATCGGCGCCGGGCTTCCGGAAGCCGTTCCCTGCACGACGGTCAACAAGGTGTGCGGGTCGGGACTGCAGGCGGTGATCCTGGCCGCGCGCGCCGTGCTGGCCGGCGACGCCGGCATCGCCGTGGCCGGCGGCATGGAGAGCATGTCGAACGCCCCCTACCTGCTGTCCGGCGCCCGCCGCGGCTTCCGCTACGGCCACCAGCAGGTCGCCGACAGCATGATCGTCGACGGGCTCTGGGACGTGTACAACGACTTCCACATGGGGGACGCCGCCGAGCTGATCGCCCGCGAGTACGGCATCGACCGCGCCGCGCAGGACGCGTACGCGGCGCGCTCCTACCGACGCGCGCTGGACGCTCAGGGCAGCGGGCGCTGGGACGCCGAGATCGTTCCGGTCGAGGCGAGACCCGGCCGCGCGCCGGTCACGGCCGACGAGGAGCCGGCCCGCGCCGATTTCGACAAGATGACCACGCTGCGCCCCGCCTTCGCCGCCGACGGCACGATCACCGCCGCCAACGCGTCGTCGCTCAACGACGGCGCTGCCGCCTGCGTGGTCATGACCGGCCGCCGCGCGGCCGAGCTGGGCATCACGCCGCTCGCCACGCTGGTCGCGTACGGCAGCGTGGCGGCCGCGCCGGCCCGCTTCCTAGTAGCGCCCGCGCAGGTGATACCGCCGATCCTGGAGCGGGCCGGCGTGGCGATCGACGACGTCGACCGGTTCGAGATCAACGAGGCGTTCGCCGTCGGCAACCTGGCCGTGGAGCGCGACCTGGGCATCGACGACGATCGCTGCAACGTGGACGGCGGAGCGGTGGCGCTGGGCCACCCGATCGGCGCCAGCGGCGCGCGCATACTCACCACCCTCCTGCACGGCCTTGCCGGGCTGCCCGCCGGACGGGCCGCGCGCGGCGTGGCGACGTTGTGCATCGGCGGCGGCGAGGCGTGCGGCGTGGTCGTCGAGAGGGAGGCGGCATGATCGAGCTGTCCGGCGTGGAGCGCTTCGCGCAGCCCGCCTCGGAGGTGTGGCGGCGTCTGTCCGACCTCTCCTTCCTGGCCGGCGCCATCCCCGGTCTGTCCTCGCTGTCCAGCACGAGCGAAGATCACGTCACCTGCAAGGTGACACCCGGCCTGTCGTTCCTTACCGGGTCGCTGACGACCACCATCGACGTGCGGGAACGGGACGAGCCGCGGATGGTGCTCGGCATCCGCAGCAAGGGCATCGGCTCCATGGCAGCGGTGACCACCACCTTCGTGGTAGGCGACGCCGACGGCGGCTCCGCCGTCGACTGGACCGCGACCGTGGACGAGCTCGGCGGCCTGCTCAAACCGGTCGGCGCCGCCCTGATCGAGGCGTCCGCCGGCAAGGTGATCGCCAGCGCGTGGGAGGGGTTCCGGGCGCAGCTCGACGCGCAGGCATAGGCGTTCCGGGGCGTCAGCGGTAGGCCTCGTACTCCTTGCCGAGCACGCCGGCCGCCACCTTGAGCTTGAGGATCTCGTCCGTTCCCTCGTAGATCCGGCACACGCGCACGTCCTTCCAGTGCCGACCCGGACGGAACAGCTCCGAGTAGCCGCGTCCGCCGAACACCTGCATGGCGCTGTCGGCCGCGCGGAACGCCGCGTCGGAGGCGAACAGCTTGGCCTCCGCCACCAGCAGGTCCACGCGCGCCATCAGGGCAGCGTCCCCGGGGTTTTCGTAAGCGGCCTGCTTGGCGTCCGCCGCGGTGTGGATCAGGCTCTCCGAGGCCTGACGCGCGAGCTCGATCGTGGCGATGTGCTCCTGCACCAACTGGTGGCGGGCGATCGGCTTGCCGTGCTGCGAGCGCTCCTTGGCGTAGGCGCACGCCTCCTCCAGGCAGTCCTCGATCACGCCCAGGCAGCCGGCCGCCACGCTCAGCCGCCCGGCGCGCAGGGTCTGCATGGCGATGGTGAGCCCCTGCCCCTCGTCGCCCAGCAGGTTCTCCACGGGCACCGGGTAGTCGGTGAGCTCGAACATCGAGGTGTCGCTGGTCGGTAGCCCCACCTTGGCGGTCATCATCTCCCGCTCGATGCCCTCCTGGTCGGTCGCGAGCAGAAAGGCGCTGAACCGCCGCGCCTTGTCGGCCGCAGGATCGCCGGTGGGCTCCGGGTAGGCGAACACCACGATCAGGTCGGCGATGCTGCCGTTGGAGATCAGGTACTTGACGCCATTGAGCAGGAAGCGGTCGCCCTCGCGCCGGTAGGTCATCTGCATCTCGCGCGGGTTCGATCCGGCCTCGGGCTCGGTCAGGCCGAACGCCATGATCGCGCGGCCGGCGGCGGTCTCCGGCAGCACCCGCCGCTTCTGCTCCTCGCTCCCCCACTCGATCAGCACGGTCTGGCCGATCGAGCAGTGGCCGGAGAACAGCGTGCGCACGCCCGTCCCCTCGCGGCCGATGCGCGCGAGCGCGTCGACGTAGGTGCGGAGGTCGGCCCCGCGCCCGCCGTAGGCCACCGGCACGTTGAGGCCCATGATTCCGTGCTTGCGCGCAAGCTCGACGGTCTGGTCGTTGAAGCGGTGCTCCAGGTAGCAGAGATCCTCGACCGGGCGGACCTCCTGGCAGAACGCCTCGACGTCGTCCAGCAGCCTGTTGCGGGAATCGGTGTCCATCGTCACTCCGTTACCGAATATCGGCGGGATCGGCGCAGGCGGCCATTGGGCATGTCCCGGGCCGCGTCCGCCGCCTCACGCCTCCGCCGCTTGCAGCAACTCCCCGAGGTCGGCCGCCAGCGCCTCGACCTGAGCCGCTGCGTGCTCGGTGCACAGGAACAGCACCTCGTAGGCGGACGGCGGCAGGTAGTGTCCCCGCTCCAGCAGCGGCCGGTGCAGCGCGCCGAACCGCTCGACCGCCGCCGCATCGATGCCGTCGGCGCGGCGCGGCAGCTCTCCCGACGCAAGGTAGAGCCAGGCGATCGAGCCGGCCCGTCGGATCTGCACGTCGCCGCGGCCGAGACCGGCGATCGCGGCGTCGAGACCGGCGCCGAGCCGCTCCAGCCGCTCGTACGGCGGGTCGTCGCGCAGCGCCTGCAGCGCCGCTATCCCGGCCGCCATCGAAAGCGGATTGCCGCTCAGAGTCCCGGCCTGGTAGACCGCGCCGTCCGGGGCCAGCAAATCCATCAACTCCGGCGCTCCGGCCACCGCACCCAGCGGCATGCCGCCGCCGATCACCTTGCCGAAGGTGAGCAGGTCGGCGTCCAGGCCGAGCCCTTCGCCGTAGCTTCCGTACCGCAGCCGGAAGCCCGAGATCACCTCGTCCAGGACCAGCAGGGCGCCGGCGCTGCGCGCCAGCGACGCCACCAGGCGGAGAAATTCGGGGCGCTGCACCAGCAGCCCGTTGTTGGCGGGCAGCGGCTCGATCACCACCGCGGCGATCCGGCTGCCGAGCTCCGCGAACACGGCCCCGATCGCCGCGTCGTCGTCGAACGGCACCACCACCGTGGTCGCCGCTACCGCCTTCGGCACGCCGGCCGAGTCGGCGATCGCCTGCGTGGCCAGCCCGGAGCCGGCCTTGACCAGCATGCCGTCCGCATGGCCGTGGTAACCGCCGTCGAACTTGACCACCAGCTCCCTGCCCGTGGCCGCTCGGGCGATACGCACCGCGGTCATGACCGCCTCCGTCCCGGAGCTTACCGCGCGCATCCGCCGCCGCCCGGACACCGCACCCAGCACCAGCTCGGCCAACTCCAGCTCGCGCTCGTGACAGGCACCGAACGACAGCCCGTCCGCCGCTGCGCGGCGCACCGCCTCCACCACCGTCGGCGACGCGTGGCCGTGGATGAGCGGCCCCCACGACAGGCAGTAGTCGGCATATGCGTTGCCGTCCAGGTCGATGCAGCGGCTGCCTGAGCCGCTACGGAAGTAGATCGGGTCGCCGCCGACGCGGCGAAACGCTCGCACCGGGCTGTTGACGCCGCCGGGCAGCAACTCGATCGCCCGCGCGTACGCCGCCCGACTCAGTCTCAGATCAATGGATTCCACGTGTCCTCCCAGTATACTGCCCACAACCCCGGTCGAAGACTCGGCCGTCCACGCTGGAAACCTCCGCGCCAGGAACACTCCATGCATGAACGCCCACTGCCCGAAACCACCCTGGAACTGACCGCCCCGATGCCGGCGCCGCACTGGGCGCTCCTGGAACGCCGGCTCATGGCCGCCCTCCCGGATGCGATCGAGGAGTTCTACGCAAAGTACTTCGACGAGCGCGGCTACCTGCTGTGCTACCCGCGCTGGGGGGCGCTGGACGGCCCCGACGACGCGGCGGAGAACGTCACCGGCTGGACGGAGCTCTACGCGCTCGGCGGACCGGAGCGGGTGCTGGATCTGTACCGCCATGGCATCGAGGGCCACATGCAGCAGTACACCGAGGCGCGCACCGTCGAGTGCCCGCTGGCGCGCGACGGCATGTATTACAAGGAGTTCCCGACCAGCTTCGACTTCGTGCACAACGCCGAGGGCTTCCACGGCCTGTTCCAGCAGGGGCTGGCCGAACCGTGGGACCCCACCTATCAGGCGCGCATGCGCCGCTACGCCGGCTTCTACATGGGCGAGGACCCCGGCGCCGCCAACTACGATCCCGAGCACCGCCTGATCCGCAGCGTGATGACCGGCAGCCGGGGCCCGGTCTTGCGCCGCACCACCCCCATCGACTGGGGGGGCGACCCGTTCGAGTGCGAGGGCCGCTTCACGCCGCTCCGCTGGCACCGCACCTGGCAGGACTATGTCGATCACTTCTCGATCTACCAGGACGTGACCGGCGACACCCCGTGCAACCTGGCGGTCACCGTGGTGGCGCTGAACGCCTACCTGTGCACGGGCGAGGCCAAGTACCGCGACTGGATCCTGGAGTACGCGGACGCGTGGGTGGAGCGCGCCGACGAGAACGGCGGCATCATCCCCAGCAACGTCGGCCTGGACGGCACCATCGGCGGCGGCTCCGGCGGCCGATGGTGGGGGGCGGTGTACGGCTGGGACCACAAGGCGTACTTCCGCTCCCTGGCGCCGTACGGCTTCGGCAACGCGTTGCTCGTCTCCGGCGATCAGCGCTACGTGGACGTGTGGCGGCGCAACATCCAGGCGGTCAGCGCCCACGCGAAGGAAATCGACGGTGTGCTGCAGTACCCGCAGAAGCGCGGCGACGACGGCTGGTACGAGTTCACGCCGGAGCCCTACGACCACGGGGCCCTGGAGATGTACTACTGGTCGATGGCGGAAGGCGACCGCGCGCTGGCACGGCGCAGCCCGTGGGGTGCCTACCTGTCGGGAGACGACCCGGACTATCCCGTCGCGGCGCTGGCCGGCGAGCTTGCCGCGCTGCGCGAGGCGGTGCAGCGCATGCGGGAGGACGAGAGCACCCCGGACACGCGGCTGTCGGAGAGCATGAACGCCATGAATCCGGGCGCCTGCATCTGGCGGCTAGTGGAGCTGATGCTCGGCGGCCTGCCCTCACGGCACATCGGCGTCGCATGGCACACCCGCGTGCGTTACTTCGACCTGGACCGCGGCCGCGCCGGAATCCCGGAGGACGTGGCGTCGCTGGTCGACTCGATGAGCGACGACGAAGTGACCGTCACGCTGGTCAACCTCAGCCCCGCACGCCGCCACGCGTTGGCCCTGCAGGCCGGCGCCTATGCCGAGCACCAGTTCACGGCGGTGGAGGTCAACGGCACCACCACTGCCCTGGACGAACCGGCCGTCACCGTGCACCTGGCGCCGGGCGCCGGCGCCAGGTGCACCCTCAAGATGAAGCGCTACGCCAACCAGCCGACGCACGCATTCCCGGGGATTCGCTAGGCCGGCCGGTCAGCCGAACTGCTGCGGGATGACGCCGCCGCCCTTGAGGTCGGGATAGGGCAGCCAGCGGGCGCCGTACAGATCGCCTTCCGCGTCGAAGACGCGGCCGTCGCTCAGCATGTACTGGTTGGGGGTCGACGGCTTCAGCCCGGACAGGAATTGCGGCAACCGTTCGCGGTCGGCGGCGAGCTGCCGGTGCACCCCGTCCCAACTGAACCCGTCGAACAGCGCCGCGCGCATCTGGTGGCAGCGCTCGGCATGCCGCGGGTCGGCGGCCAGGTTCGTGGTCTCTCCCGGGTCGCAACGCATGTCGAACAGCACCGGCCGGCCGCCTTCGACCTCGACGTACTTCCAGTCGCGGTCGCGCACCAGCCGCATCGCCTGGTGCGGCTCGAGCTCCTTGCTCTCCGTCAATCCGCGGACCCGGTTGCCGTAGGCGTAATACGCACTCGGGGCGTAGCGACGGGGTGCCGCGTCGCTCACCGGGTCGGCCAGCAGCGGGCTCAAATCCACGCCGTCCAGGTCCGGCGGGATCGGCAGGCCGGCCAACGCGCAGGTGGTCGGAAACAGGTCCAGCAGCGACGCCGGATGCGCGACCCGCGCGCTGCCCGGCGCGATGCCCGGCCCCGACATCAGGAGCGGGACGCCCACTGACGGCTCGAAGTGGACGGTCTTCCCCCACAGGCCGTGGTGGCCGGCCAACTCGCCGTGGTCGCTGGTGTAGATGACGATGGTGTCGTCGAGCAGGCCGGCGGCATCCAGCCCGCGCACCAGCTCGCCGATGCAGTCGTCCACGAAGTCCACGCAGGCGTAGTACGCCTCGCGCGCGCGGAGTTGCTGCTCGGCGGTCAGCTCCTCCCCCACCTCGTCGGCGAAGCAGCCGCGCGCGTAGTCGTCGAGCCCGTCCGGGAAGTCGGCCGGCAACTCCGCCGGCGGCACGCGGTCGCGGTAGCGCCGGATGTAGCGGCCGGGAGCCGTGAACGGCGAGTGCGGGCGGCTGTAGGAGGCGCACAGGAACCAGGGTGTATCCGGCTGGGAGTCGTGGTGCTCCAGCAGGAAGGCCAGCGACTCGCGCGTGACCACGTTCTCCTGCAGCAGGCTCTCCGGGATCTCCGTGACGCCTGCGCCCGAAGCCCCGGCGTAGACCGGGAAGTAGTCGATCGGGTCGATCTGGTGGCCCAGCCCGTGGCGCAGGTCGCCGTACGGGCGGTGCTGGAACCCCTGCATCTGGTCGGCGCCGCCGAAGTGCATCTTGCCGACCAGGCAGGTGCGGTAGCCGTGCGCGGCGAAATGGCCGGGCCAGGTAACGTGCTCGGGGAAGATCACCCAGTGGTTGTTCCAGGCCGCGCAGCGGTGCGCCTCCTTGGCGGTCATCAGGCACATGCGCGACGGAGTGCACACCGGGCTGGCGCACAGCGCGGTGTCGAACTGCACCGCGTCCGCGGCGATCGCGTCCAGCGCCTGGGTGCGCACGATCGGGTCGCCCGCGAACCCTGATACCAGCGGCGCATGCTGATCGGTGAGCAGCAGCAGGATGTTTGGCCGCCGCGCTGGCCGGGATGCCATCAGGCCGGCCCGAAGTACTGGTTGAACTTCTCCGCGTAGTCTTCGCGCACGGGGCTGAAGACATCGAGCGCCTTCACCGGCCCGTCGATCGGCCGCGCGCTGTGCGGGGTGTCCGGCGGGATGATGAACATGTCCCCGGGCTCGCAGATGCGGGACTCGTCGCCGATGACCAGCTCCATGCGGCCTTCGATGAGCAGGCCCGCCTGCTCGTGCGGGTGTTGGTGCATGGGCACGAAGCTGCCCGGCTCCATCTCCAGGTAGGAGAGCATGATCCGTTTCCCGTAGGGCGTGCGCGCACGCACGCCGGGCACCAGCTCGATCGATTCGTAGTCCTTGATCCTGATGAACGGCATGGTGCAGACGGTGGCATGCGGGCACGCCAACGGTCACCTGCCCCATATACTGGATCTTCCGAATCGAGCCCGCTCTCCTTCGTGCGGCGGCCGCGCACGTCCACCTACGCCGTCCCGCGGTTTGCCGGCGAGTTGCCCCGATCCCCCGAGATTCTTCGTCTGACCTCCATCGTCGCATCCATGACCTCAGCAGGGAGAGACTCCAACTCTTCCCCCAACTGAGCCCTTACCCCCTGCCAGAGTGGCTCCATCGACTCGACCAGCCCGTACTCCGCCATAGTCCGTTTTACGCTCGGCCCTTGCCCGGCAGCCGCTGCACTCATTAGCGAATTCGCCACCCGCTGTTGCTCTCGCTCCCGAAACTCGTCGCCGCCAACGCGGAGAGCGTGGCCCATTTGCTCCAAGGACTCCGGCCATCTGCCACGACGCGCCAGCACATCGGAGAGCGTCTGTCGTGCCATTGGGTTGCTCTCTCCGAGTTCCACCGCACGGCGAGCGTATCTCTCGGCCTCCGTCCAGCGTTCCTCATTTCGCTGGGCCAAAATCGCCTGCGCCCAGATAGCCCACGACTCGTCAAGATCAGGATAGATGTCGATCGTCGTACTCGATACGGACTCCGCATGCGCATGTCTTCCGTTAGTCATCAACCAGCTGCTCAGAGCAGCCAGCGCCTCGCTAGCAGGGCGTAGAAGTTCCGGAGGATCCTCCCGCCGAAGATAAGACGAAGCAAGCTCGATCACTTCGATAATCCTATCTAATTCACCGCGCTTTGCAGCAATCACACCTCGATAAACCGCGGATCTTAGAGGCATATACACGCATTTTCGTGGAGTCTGTGACGCGTACGTAATCTCTAACAGTGTCCAACACACTCAACGCATCATCGTACTCTTCTCGGCTCATTTGAGCCGCACCATTCCTCGAAAGAGCGGTCACAACGATCACTCGAAGCTCTTCACTGTCGGATTCATTGACGAACTCGACGACCGCCTCGCGCGTGCCAAACGCCTCATCACTTCTTCCCATACCTGCGAGTACGTCACTCCTTTTCGAGAGCACCATGGCACCAACTTGGCGCAGGCTAGACGCATCTGTTGCACGAACGAACTCTGACGCCCGATGTAACGCAGCCACCGCTTCCTCATGTCTTCCCAATCTATCAAGGAGCAAACCGCTCACCCACCATACGATAGCGGAAGCTAACCGGGCCACGACTGTTGTGTCGGACCGGTCAACACGGTCGGTCGCCTGCGTTAGCACGGACAAGGCCTCACTATGTCGCTCCAGCGCCATGAGCGAAACTCCTCTTAATCCTAACGAAGTGACGATAAATAGTACGGAACCTACGCAGGGCCTCACTAGGAATCCGGTCGAACGCGTCGATAGCGTCTTGAAAGCGACCCTGTTGGACCAATAAAGTCGCGAGTTTCAGCCATGCGAAGCCATTGTGAGGCTCATCGTCAACCGCATTTTGCCATACTTGCTCGGCCTCCATGAAACGTTCCTCGTCGACCAGCCTAGCCGCGCGTCGTGTCCACTCCTGGAAGTTTGCCCCGTATGATTGTTCTTTGAACACCACTGCGAGCTCGGTCATAACAGGGGCGTTCTGACCGATACGATCAACAACGATGTCGACTGCGTGACTAAGCCAATCACCGCGTCCTGCGAATCCCAGGTCGCCCGCAACACGGGGAGCCAGAACGCTGAGCCACTCAGACAGCTCATCTGCATCCACGCCTTCGGCACGTAGAGACGCCAGAGCGATAGGGTACATCTCCCTCATCCCGGAGGAACCGAACAACTCGTGGAGGAACGCAACAAGTCGTTCGAGGCGATCGCGACTCGTGCGCGAGAAGCGTAGCAGGTAGTAGATGTTGTAGAACCGATCGGCGACATCGTACCGGGTCCGTTTTTCGTGACGGAACCGCACGGCCCTCACATACGATCTGTCCTGCAACTGCTTGAGCTGCGCGCTAACGTGCGAGGAGCTCAAGCGCGCAGCGTCGGCCACTTCCTTCGCCAGCATCGGTCTCCAGCCTTCGGACAGGCAGTGAAACACCTTGCGACCCTGGACCGGCAAACCCTCGACCAATGCCTTGAAGTACGGCGTCTGTCCGTCAATCAACGTTCCAGATCTTCCATCGCCGAGCCGAGAGGCGCCTCGATCAGCATCCGACAGGCAAGTGCCAGCAATCGGGGGTTTCCACCAGTGAGACGCCGGATGGTCTCCAAGCGACCGTGCTCCAGGTTCAAGTTCTTACAGACCTCGGGCATACCCTCGCGCTCGGCGGTCGTCATGAGTATCCTGCGGGCGTCCTTCTCACCAACACTATCGAGCTTGAAGATGCGGAAGAACTCGTAGAAGGGTTGGCCGTAGCTACCGATGGCGTCAAAGAACGCGTTGGCGGATCCCAAAAGCAGGACTTCGGGGCGTTCCATCAACGTGGCGCGCAGATCGTAGACCTCCCTTTCGTCCTGTATTTGTCCGAGGACGGCATCGATGTTCTCCACAAAGAGAATCAGCCGCTTACCGCTCTCCTGGCTGAAATCCATGAGAGCTGCAAGCGCATACGCAGCCAGCAACTGCGTATCTTGTTCGCTATTGGTCAGCGCGTCCGCTCTGTGCGCCCACCGATTCTCCTCAGTGACGCGGGTAAGGTGACGCAGAGCGGCGACCCAGAAATCCGCCAAATTCACGACCCCATAGCTCTCCTCGTGAAACGCAACGGGCTGCCAATGATTGCTGAGTCCCGTGTCGTCTCCGATCGCGTACAAGCAACGGAGCCCGAGCGTCGTTTTTCCCATGCCGCGAGGGCCGATGAGCATCATGTGCTGACAGGGACGGTGGGGTCGCTGCTCGCCGATTAGACGTAGCATCTCCGCAAGTGTGTCCTGGCGCGCCACGAAGGTCCGCTTCAACTCGTCAGGAGTAGAGATCTCGCAGCACGGAACCGAACGTCCGCTCGCTACTATGTCGCAGGCGGCTGAGGTCTGCAGTACGCACACCGTTACGGCTCTTGCAGGCGTGGTCCAGTATGGCGCGCGCCATTTCGTGTTCCTGCTCGTCGAGTGCGGTTTCAAGGCGTGTTGCGTAATGGTCCAAGTGGGCCGTTCCGCTTTCACCGGCGAGCCGCTCGGCAAAGCACCGATCGATCGTCACGGGTGAGACGCGCGACGAGTCGCCACCACACACGTCGCGAAGCTTCGAGTAGAAGAGTTGCACGTGGTACGGCACGGGTTCCATCAGCAGGCCCAAGATCCGGGCGATGGACTCGCCATCGAGACGGAAGTCGACATCGAGGCCCAGTTCGTTGAGGAACGCAGTGGAAGTACCCGGTTCCCACGGATCAAGGCGGAACGGCACGAGGTCGTTGATCGACACCGATAGTCCGGCGCGCCGCAGTATTCCTTCGAGCCCGATGGACCCACCGACAAGCGTGTGGACCCTGCCCCGTAGCGACGGCGCCTGGCGCCACTGCCGGAGTCGGGCCAGCAGCAGATCGGCGTCGTGCTTCCGATCACCGGCCCGCAGTATTCGCGAGATGAGTATCGGCAGCTCATCCAGAATGATCAGCAGCTTGCCGCCGGACTCCGGCAGACTTGTCAAACGCGCCTGAAATTGAGCGGCGACGCGGTCCCAGTCGTTGCCAATCGCCTGCTTGAGCTCGACTCTCAAGACACCGAAGTCGACGTTGGCAGAGACGCTCTGGAGCGCGTTCTTGATGGCGTCCGAGAACGGAATCGCCTCAAAGCGGGTCCGATACCGGGGATCGGCCGCAATCGCGGCCAGCATGGCCGCTATGCAGTCTTCCGGACCATCCCGCCCCTACACGTCGACGTTGATGACGTTCCTCGCCCCGTGGGCGGATGATGGACGGACATACATGACAACGATTACTTTGGCAATAAACAATTTGGCCAATGTTTCATTGTAAGTGAAGCGAGGTTCGGCATCACGCTGAACGGCGCCTCAGCCGGCCGTCAGCTCTTCGACCGGGTACTCGAAGTAGGCGGCGTTCACCAGTTGGTGGAGCGTGCGGCAATGCGCAAGCACGTCCCGCAGCAGTTCCCCGCGATCCTCACGGCGCGGCCACTCGTCGTGCACCAGGGCCGTCAGGCGGCCGGCCGTGTGGTGCGCATCCCCGCCGGGACGTACCGGCGGACCGGGGCCGATGGCGATGAGCGCCGTTGCCGTGTCGTCGAGCGCCCTGCGGAGCGATGCGGGCAACAGCGGGTCGGTGACCAGCAGGTCCATGACACGGGCCGGTTCGACCGAGACGCTGCCGAGGCGGTTGTAGGTCTCCAGGGCGTGACAGCACCGCAGCAGGCTGGTCCAGTCGGCATCATCCGGCTCGCCGCTGATGCGCTCGGTGGCGAGCTGCGCCAGCAGCAGGGAGGCGGAGAGCTGCGCTCGCTCGACGGCGCGCCCGAGCTGCATGAAGCTCCAGCCCGTGTCGCGGTACATGGTCGCCGCGGCCACTCCCGACAGGGTGTCGACCTCCTCCGCCGTGCGCGCGTAGAAGCTCTCCGGAGAGGTGCGCCAGATGTTCTGGATCTCCAGGTCGCGGACGCGCAGGTAGGTCCGGTTGAGACACGTCCACACCTCGGCGCTGATGCACTGCCGCATCTGGCGGGCGTTCTCGCGGCCGAGCGCAAGACAACTCCAGACGGAGTCCGCATGCAGGCGCTCGAAGGTGAGGTCGTCGGCCAGGGTGTAGGAGTCCGCCAGCGTGTAGTCCTCGCTGTCGAACGCTTCCAGGCTGCCCTCCGGCGGCTGCCGGCCGATGCCCTGGTAGATGCGGTGCCAGCCGAAGCGGATCTCCCGCACCGGGCGGTCCACCAGCGCCTCGGTCTGCAGCCGCAACAGGCGGCAGAGGTGCTGCGCGCGCTCGAGGTAACGGCTCATCCAGTAGAGGCCCTGGGCGCTGCGCGCAAGCATGCTCAGTCCCCGAGCACCCAGAGGTCCTTGCCGCCGCCGCCCTGGCTGGAGTTCACCACGAGGCTGCCGCGGCGCAGCGCAACGCGGCAGAACGCGCCCGGCACGATGCGGGTGCGGCGGCCGTGCAGGATGAACGGGCGCAGGTCGACGTGGCGCGGCTCGAAGCGGCCGTCGATCAGGCAGGGAGCGCGCGACAGCGCCAGGGTCGGCTGGGCAATGAAGTCGGCGGGATCGGCACGCACCTGGCGGGCATACTCGTCGCGCTCGCCCGGCGTGGCGTGCGGGCCGATCAGCATCCCGTAGCCGCCCGACTCCCCCACCCGCTTGAACACCAGGCGCTCGATGTTGTCCAGCGCGTACTCCAGATCCTCCGGACGGCGGCACAGGTAGGTCTCGACATTGGCGATCAGCGGCTCTTCGCCGAGGTAGTAGCGGATCATGTCGGGCACGAACGCGTAGACGCTCTTGTCGTCCGCGACGCCGGTGCCCGGCGCGTTCGCGAGCGTCACGTTGCCGCGCCGGCAGGCGTCCATCAGGCCCGGCACGCCGAGCAGGGAGTCCGCGCGGAACTCCCGAGGGTCGATGAAGTCATCGTCCAGACGCCGGTAGATCACGTCGACGCGGCGCAGGGCGTCCGTCGTGCGCATATAGACGCAGCCGTCGCGCACCACCAGGTCGCGGCCCTCCACCAGCTCCGCGCCGAGCTCGCCGGCCAGGAACATGTGCTCGTAGAACGCGGAATTGTAGACCCCGGGCGTGAGCAGCGCGATCACGGGATCGGAACGGCCGGCGGGCGCCAGCTCGCGCAGCGTGGTCAGCAACACGCGCCCGTAGTGCTCGACCTCCCGCACGCGGGAGCTGCGGTAGAGGCGGCGGAAGTTCGCCTTGACGGCCTTGCGGTTGGCGATCATGTAGGAGACTCCGGACGGCACGCGGAGGTTGTCCTCCAGCACCCGGAAGCCGTCGGTGGTGCGCACCAGGTCGGTGCCGCAGATGGCGACCCAGGTCCCGTGGGGCGCCCGGAACCCGCGCATCTGCGCCCGGAATTGCGGGCAGCCGTACACCATGCCCGACGGGACGACGCCGTCGGCCACGACGCGGGCGGTATCGTAGATGTCGGCGAGAAACAGGTTCAGCGCCTTCAGCCGCTGCGTGAGGCCCGCCTCCAGGTGCCGCCACTCATCCGCCGTAAGCACCCGCGGCACGCAGTCCACGGGGATGATCCGCTCCTCTGCCTCGGCGTCACCGTAGACGGTAAAGGTAATCCCTTCGGTGGAGAACGAGCGCGTCACCCGTTCCTGGATGCTCGCAAGCTCCTCGACGGGCAGGCGGCGAAGTTCCTCGTGGAGCGCCCGGAAGTGCTGGCGCGGCGAGCCGCCGGGCAGAAACATCTCGTCGTAACATGCCTGGTCGACATCGTAGGAGTTGAAGTCCAACGCCGAGCCCTGCCTCGTGCGCGCTACGATGACGCAAGCAGCCGGTCGTCGCTGCGGATGTCGAGCGGCCAGTCCCGCCAGTAGTAGCGCAGGGGATCGTCGGCCGCCCAGCCGGCGTAGATCTCCTCCCAGACCGTCCACCCCATGTGCGGCATCAGCGAGTAGTGGTGCACGGGCGTGCTGCGGCCCTGATAGCGAAAGTCGCAGGAGAACCTGATCCGGTCGGGCGACCGGTTGTCGCGCGCCTGGTGGACGGTCAGGCTGTGGAACAGCAGCACGTCGCCGCACCGCATGGGGCTCCAGCGCCACGCCACATCGCCGGCCGTCTCAAAGTAGATCGTGCCGGCCTCCACCGGGTGCAGGCCGGCCCGATGGGACCCTGGGGCGACTGCCAGGCCGCCGAGCTGTTCCGGGCAGTCGCCGAGCGGGATCCAGGCGGTCCACACCTCCGGCGACGCCTTGATCGGCCGGTGGTCCTGATGGGGCGCCGTGGTGATGGACGGTCGGCTCGGGAATACCGTCCTGACGATGTTGCGCGGATGCGCCAGCACCGACTCGCCAAGCACCGTCTCCAGAGCGCCGATCAGCTCCGGACGGACCGCGAGCGCGTGCACGGCGCGCAGGCGCAGCAGGTCGTTGTAGTAGGCCCGATATTCCGGTGTGGGGTTGCTCTCGTGCACGAAGGCACTCTGCTCGGCGACGGCGTCACCGGTCGGCGCCCCGCGCCGGAGCAGGCCATGGTGCGCGGCGACGGCCGTGACCTCCTTCCTCACGGTCAGCACCGCCTCCGCGGGGAGCAACCCCGGAAGGGACAGATAGCCGTCCTCCCGCGCCGCGTCCGCCCAACCGTCTTCGGCCACGGTGCGAAACGGCGTCACGGCCGTCATCGCCGCCATGCTCATACCGTGCTCCCTCCGCTCAGGCGTTCCAGACCGACTCCCACGCCCCGCTCCGTGCCGAGCGGTAGAGCGCGAGGGCGGTCCGCATCTCTCCCAGCGCCTTCTCCGGAGGCGCCACCGGCGGCTTGCCGTCCAGCACCAGCGCCGCGAAGTCCTCGAGTTCCGGCTTGAACGAGTGAAAGTAGCCGTGATCGCCCGGCAGTGCCTGTCCCTGCGGATGATCTTCGTCGTACAGCTCGACGCCGCCGCCCTCGAAACCGCCGCGGATCAGCACCTCGCCCTTCGTGCCCATCACGCGAAACCACGGCATGTCCGACAGGTTCGCCGGCGACGTCAGCGCCAGGAACGATGCGATCACGCCCGACTCGAAGCGCAGCAACGCCTGCGCGAGCGACTCGCCGTCCATCCCCCCGATCGGCCTGCCGGTGCTGCCGACGACTGCGTCGATCTCTCCCAGCCAGACGCGCAGCGGCCTGATCCAGTGCGCGCCGCCGTCGATGACCACGCCGCCGCCGGTGCGCTGCAGGTCGAAGCGCCAGGGACGGTTCCCTGGATACCAGAACGGATCGAACCGGCATTCGAACGCGGCCTGCGCGGCGATCACTTCCCCTATGGCGCCGTCCCGGAGCAGGCGTTCGACCGCCACCACGTCCGGCCAGTACTGGGAGTTCTCGCCGACCATGAACGCCTGATCGGCCGCGGTGCCGGTGGCAAGCACGCGCTCGGCCGCGGTCAGGTCCTGCGCGATCGGCTTCTCCAGGAGCACATGCTTGCCCAACGCGAGGGCCTGCTCGGTCAGCGCCTCGTGCAGGTCGTGGGGCGTCATGATGTCCACGGCGTCGAAATCGACCGTCGCTGCCGCCTCCTCGATGGTCGCGAACGCGCCGACGCCGTACTCCTCGGCCAGCGACTCGGCGGCTTCTCGCTTGGGATCGATCGCCGCCGTGATCTCGATGCGCTCGATGGAGCGGATAGCCCTGGCGTGGTAGCCGGCGATCGCGCCGCAGCCGACCAGGGCCAGCCGCACGCTGTCAGCCATGGACCGATCGTGTCATCCGGGACTGGCGCGTGGCAACGGCCGAGATCAGCCGGTGCTCGGTCGACAGGGTCAGCCCCATGGTTCCAGGTGCGGAAATTGAAGCGCCACGGACACCGGCATAGTATCGGGGGCGCGATGCCGACACCTCAGGGAGATGCGCTGCCGGTGATCCCGCGGCCGGCCGAGATGGTGAAGCAGGAGGGCGAGTGGCTGCTCGGCCACGAGCTGCACGTGAGCATCGCGGACGAGTCGCTCGCGGAGGTGGCCTCCCACCTCGCCGGCGAGCTGGACGCAGCCGGAAACTGCCGCACGTACGTCGCCGGCCCGGGGGCGGGCGCCGACGTACGCATCGTCGGATCCACCGAGCTGCCGGCCGAAGGCTACCGCCTGACGGTCGCCCCGGACGGCGTGGAGCTGGCCGCCGCGGCGCCCGCGGGGGCCTTCCACGGGGTGCAGACGCTGCTGCAGCTCGTCAGCGGCGCCACCCGCCGGCGGGTGCCCGCGGTGCGCATTGTCGACCGTCCCCGCTTCGGGTGGCGCGGTGTCATGCTGGACTGCGCCCGCCACTTCTTCCGGGCCGCGACGGTCAAGCGCTTCATCGACCTGGCGTCGCGCTTCAAGCTGAACCGCTTCCACTGGCACCTGACCGAGGACCAGGGCTGGCGTCTTCCCATCGACGGCTATCCCGATCTGCTGCGCGTCGGCAGCCGCCGCCGCGAATCGACAGGAGACGGCACCCCGCACGCCGGCGCCTTCACACCCGATGAGATACGCGACGTGATCCGCTACGCGCGGGCCAGGCACGTCACCGTCGTGCCGGAGGTCGAGCTGCCCGGCCACTGCGCCGCGGCCCTGGCCGCCTATCCGACCCTGTCCTGTACCGGCGGCCCGTTCGAGGTGGGCACGACCTGGGGGATCTACAAGGACGTCTACTGCGCCGGCAACGACGACGTGTTCGAGTTCCTGGAACGGGTGTGGGACGAGGTTCTGGATCTGTTTCCGAGCCCGTACGTGCACATCGGCGGGGACGAGGTCCCAAAGGATCGCTGGACGGCGTGCTCCAGGTGCCGGCGGCGCATGCACGACGAGGGCCTCTCCTCTCCGGAGGAGTTGCAGGCCTGGTTCGTACGCCGCGCCTGCCGCTACCTCCGCGAGCGCGGCCGCACGGTGATCGGCTGGGACGAGGTGCTGGAAGCGGACGGTCCGGGCGGCGACACGGTGATCATGGCGTGGCGCGGGGCGGACCACGGCATCGAGGCGGCGCGGCGCGGCCACCGGGTGATCATGACGCCCAACCCCTCGACCTACCTCAATTACACCCCGTACGACCCGCCGCGGCCGCCGGGGCATCAGACGCGGCGGCTCTCCCTGGAGACCGCATACGCCTTCGACCCGGTGCCGGCCGAGCTCGACGAGCAGGAGGCAGGCAGGATCATGGGCTCACAGGCGTGCCTCTGGACGGAGTACGTGGAGACACAGGCCGACATCGACGAGCTCACCTGGCCGCGCCTGTGCGCGCTGGCCGAGGCGGCGTGGACCGCGAGCGAAGCGCACGACTGGTCGGACTTTCAGACCCGCCTCGCGGGGCAGGAGCCGCTGTTCGAGCAACTCGGCGTCGCGCGCACCGCCAATTGGTGAGAACGCGCCCGCCGGCTACCCTTCCAGGGACAGCAGGAAGGGGTTCTCCAGCGCCTCGACGATCCAGCGCAGGAAGCGCACAGCGTCGGCGCCGTCGATCACGCGGTGGTCGTAGGAGAGCGAAAGCGGCAGCAGCAGCCGGGGCTTGAACTTCCCGTCGCGATGCACCGGCGTGACGCGGGAGCGTGACATGCCGAGGATGGCCACCTCCGGGTGGTTGACGATCGGGGTGAACGACGTGCCGCCCAGGCCGCCCAAGTTGGTGATGGTGAAGCAGCCGCCCTGCATCTCTTCCAGGGTGAGCTTTCCGGCGCGCGCGCGCGCGGCCACCTCGCCGATCTCGACCGAAAGCTCGGTCACGTTCTTGCGGTCGGCGTCGCGGATCACCGGTACCAGCAGACCCCGGTCGGTGTCGACCGCCACGCCCACGTGGGTGTAGCGCTTGAGGATCACTTCGCGGCTGGCCATGTCGACGCTGGACGCGAAGCGGGGAAAGACCCGCAGGGCGCCGGCCACCACCCGCACCGCGATCGCGGTCATGGTGAGCTTGCCGCCCGCCTCCTGCACGCGCGGGCCGAAGCGCTTGCGGAGCTGCTCCAGGTCGGTCACGTCGGCATCGTCGTGCTGGGTGACGTGCGGGATGGTCGTCCACGAGGTGGACAGGTGCACGGCCGTGGTACGGCGGATGCCGCTCATCGGCTCGCGCTCCACCGCTCCCCAGCGGCTGAAGTCGGGCAGCGGCGGCGGGGCCGCCGGGCCTCCGCCCGAGGCTGCCGCCTCCAGCAACGAACGCGCGGTGCGCACCACGTCGCCGGACAGAATGCGGCCGCCGTTGCCGGTGCCCTGCACCGAGGTGATGTCGACGCCCAGTTCGCGCGCGAAACGGCGGGTGTTCGGAGTGGCCGGGATCGGCCACTCCGGCAGGTTGAACTCGTCGGCCGGCGCCGGCGCGGAGGGCGCTCGAACAGCCGGGGCCGGCGGCGTCACGGGTGGAGCCGGGGCCGGGGACGGCGGCGGTGCGGCGACGGCCGCAGGCTCCGCAGCGGGTGCCGATGCAGCCGCGGCTGGCGGCGCGGCAGCGGGTTCCTCGGCAGGAGCAGCGGCCGGATCTCCGTCCGGTTCGCCACCCGGTTCGATGGTGGCGATCACCTGCCCGACGGCGACGGTGTCGCCTGCCTTGACCGGCAGCGAGGCGACGACACCGGACTCGGTGGCCGGCACCTCGATCACGGCCTTGTCGGTCTCCAGCTCGATCAGCGGCGCATCCGCCGCCACCGTGTCTCCCGGGGCGGCCAGGACGCCGGCTACCGTGCCGGAGTCGACCCCCTCGCCCAGTACGGGCAACGTGATCTCTATCGCCATCTCACCGATCCATCTCAGGCGGACAACGGGTTGTGCTTGTCGGGATCCACGTCGAGCCGCCGGATGCCGCGCTTCAGCGCGCGCTCGTCGATCGCCCCCTCGACAGACAGTCGTTGCAGCGCCGCCAGTGCGATATAGCGGGCACTCACCTCGAAGTGGTCCCGCAGGCCGGCGCGGGTGTCGCTGCGCCCGAAGCCGTCGGTGCCGAGCCGGGTCACCGGTCCCGGCAGGTGGTCGGTGATGAGCGCCGGCAGCACGCGCAGGTAATCGGTGGCGGCGACAAACACGCCGCGCTCGCCGGCGAAGGCGCGCGCCACGTACGACTGCCGCGGCTTCCGTCCCGGATGCAGCACGTTGTGCCGCTCGGTCTCGGCGATGTCCCGGTAGAGCTGCTGGTAGCTGGTGACGCTCCACACGTCGGTGGAGACGCCCAGGTCCGCAAGGAGCGCCGCCGCCTGCACCGCCTCGTTGAGGATGGCGCCCGAGCCGAGCAGGTGCGCCTTGGGCAGCTTCGCGTCCGAGTCGCCGGCGCTGAACCGGTACAAGCCGCGCAGGATGCCCTCGCGCGTGTCCTCCACGGGTTCCGGGATCGGCGGCATCGGGTAGTTCTCATTCATGACCGTGAGGTAGTAGAAGCCCTCCTCCTGGTCTACGTACATGCGCCGGATGCCGTCCTCGATGATCACCGCCAGCTCGTACGCGTAGGTGGGGTCGTACGAGCGCAGCGTCGGCACCGCCAGCGCGGCGACGTGGCTGTGGCCGTCCTGGTGCTGCAGGCCCTCGCCGTTGAGGGTCGTGCGGCCGGAGGTGCCGCCCAGGAAGAAGCCCTTGCAGCGCATGTCGGCAGCCGCCCAGATCAGGTCGCCGATCCGCTGGAAGCCGAACATCGAGTAGTAGATGAAGAAGGGGATGGTATTCACCCCGTGCGTGGCGTAGGCGTTGCCGGCGGCGATGAAGGACGAGAACGATCCCGCCTCGGTGATGCCTTCCTCCAGCACCTGGCCGTCCTTGGCCTCCTTGTAGTAGAGCAGGTTCTCCCGGTCCACCGGCTCGTAGAGCTGGCCGACGCTCGAGTAGATGCCCACCTGCCGGAACAGCGGCTCCATGCCGAAGGTGCGCGCCTCGTCCGGGACGATGGGAACGACCAGCGGCCCGATCTCCTTGTCGCGCAAGAGCTTGGTGAGGATGCGCACGAAGGCCATGGTGCTCGACGCCTCGCGGCCGTCGGTGCCGTGCAGGAACTCGGCGAACAGCTCCACGGGCGGCGCCGTCAGCGGTGCCGCGCGCGCGGCGCGCGCGGGCAGGTAGCCGCCCAGCTCCTGGCGCCGGGCGCGCAGATAGGTGCGCTGGCCGCCGTGCTCGTCGGGCAGATAGAACGTGGCCGCGGCCGCCTCCTCGTCGGAGATCGGGATATCGAAACGCGATCGGAAGGCGACCAGCTCGTCCTGGTTCAGCTTCTTCTGCTGGTGGGTGATGTTCTTGCCTTCGCCCGCCTCTCCCAGGCCGTAGCCCTTGATCGTCTTGGCCAGGATCACGGTCGGCGCACCGGTGTGTTCGACGGCCGCCCTGAACGCCGCGTGCACCTTGGCCGGATCGTGGCCGCCCCGGTACAGCTTGCGCAGCTCGTCGTCCGAGTAATCCTTCACCAGCTCCAGCAGGCGCGGGTCGGTCCCGAAGAAGTCCTCGCGGATGTACGAGCCCGGCTCGACGGTGTACTTCTGGTACTGGCCGTCGACGGTCTCCTCCATGCGCCGGCGCAGCAGCCCGTTGGGGTCGGCGGCCAGCAGCGGGTCCCAGTCGGAGCCCCAGATCACCTTGATCACGTTCCAGCCGGCGCCGCGGAAGGCGGCCTCCAGCTCCTGGATGATCTTGCCGTTGCCGCGCACCGGCCCGTCGAGCCGCTGCAGGTTGCAGTTGACCACGAAGATCAGGTTGTCCAGCCGCTCGCGCGCCGCCAGCGTGATCGAGCCCATGGACTCCGGTTCGTCCATCTCGCCGTCGCCCAGGAAGGCCCACACCTTCTGCCGGTCGGTCTGCTTGATGCCGCGGTCCTGCAGGTAGCGGTTGAAGCGCGCCTGGTAGATCGCCTGGATCGGGCTCAGCCCCATGGAGACGGTCGGAAACGACCAGAAGTCGGGCATCAGCCACGGGTGCGGGTAGGACGACAGGCCGCCGCCCGGAGCCAGCTCGCGCCGGAAGTTGGTGAGATGCTCCTCACTCAGGCGGCCCTCCAGGAACGCCCGCGCGTACATGCCGGGCGCGGCATGGCCCTGGAAGTAGACCTGGTCGCCGCCTTGCGGGCTGTCCGGCCCGCGCAGGAAGTGGTTCTGCGCCACCTCGATCAGCGTGGCAGCCGACGCGAAGGTGCTGATGTGGCCGCCGATGCCGTCGTCGCTCTTGTTGGCACGGACCACCATCGCCATGGCGTTCCAGCGGATGATGCTCTTGTTGCGCCGCTCTACGGCGCGGTCGCCGGGATACGGCGGCTCCCGGTCCGGCGGGATGGTGTTGACGTAAGGGGTGTTGGCCGTGAAAGGCAGATCCGCGTCGACCGCCTTCGCGTAGCGGTGCAGGGTGCGCAGCACCTCGTGCAGCCGCTCGGCGCCGCCGGTCCGGTAGACGTAGTCGAGCGACTCCACCCACTCGCGGAGCTCGACATCGGAGGCCTCCCCGCCATTGCGGCCGTGCGCGACCCCGGGATCGACGGGGCGCGACGCAGCCGGCGGCTCCGTTCCATTGCCGATCCCTCGGGATGCGGTTGCGGCGGAAGCGGCCGAACCGTGTTGCGGGAGATCGACCCTCCGGGTCGGGTTCTCTGCCACCACCGGAAAGATAGCCCAAACAGACGCCCGATTCCACCATCCCGCCGGACCGGACCGGCAGCGGCCGCCTTGCCGGGGCAGGGTCCGCCGATCTACGTTGAGGCGTCATGCGCACGTGGAACGGCCTGAACGTCGACGACCGCGACTGGTCCGCCTTGAGCGAAGGGGAGCGCATCCGGCAGATCGAGCTGGAGGGCTACCTGATCGTCCCCGACATCCTCTCACCCGAGCATCTGGAGACGCTGCGCGCCGAGACCGACACGCTGCCCACGGAGGGCCGGGACTACAGCGAACGGCAGCGCGGCTGCAGCCGGGTGCACCTGCGCAGCCCCGTCCTGGCCGAACTGGTGACCCACGGGCCGACGCTGGGCCTGCTGGAGCGGTTGTTCGGCGACCGCATTCTGTGCCTGCACAACGTCACCTACGACTGCTCCGAGCCCGGCACGCCGGGGATCAGCCTGCACACCGACGGCCAGCCGTACGGTTCCACGATCTTCGGCTACGAGGGGAGCTGTCCGATCACGGTGCGCGTCCTCTACTACCTGGACGATCTGACCATGGACGTGTCGCCGTTCCGGGTGATCCCGCGTTCGCACGTGTGCATGCACGCCGATGCCCACCCGTACAAGCGCTACACCACTCATCCGGAGCAGGTGGTGGTCCCGTGCCGGGCGGGCTCCGCGCTGTTCCTCAACCACCGCACGTTCCACGGCACGCTGCCCAACACCGGCACGCGTGCGCGGCGCATGGTCGCGATCGCCTACCGGCCGGCCTGGGCGGGACCGATCGCCGAGGTTCCCATGGCCACCGAGGAGGAGCTGGCCACGCTCCCCGCGTCGGTGCGGCCCTACTTCAGCGACTCGAACGCCCGCGAGTTCGACTTCGCGGTGGGCAACAAGCCCGAGGGCATGGCTGACAACGCGCCGGGGATGGCCCCCAGCCGCTGGTCACGCACCTGAGGCCGCACGGCGCGCCGTCCAGGTCACGCTGCCCGCGCCGAAGCCGTCCACGAGCTGCTCTCCCAGCCTGAGCGTGCCGGCCATGGTCCCCGCGACCGCGTCGAAGATGCCCTCGAAGCGATAGGTCAGCCGGGCGCCCTCGGTGGCCAGCACACTGTCGAGCACCACTGCGTCGCCGTCGATCTGGCCGGACAGCTCGCCCGCCGCCCGCGTCCCGCGGTGCCGGCCGCAGAAACCGTTTCCGCCGGTCGAGCCGGTCAGACTGAACCGGTGCCGGGCGCAGCCCGAGACGAAGCGGACGTCCACCTCCCACTCGCCGTCGATGCCGTCCGCCGGCGGCTCGACCGGACGCGGCTCCGTTGCGCCGCCGAGGATCTCCGCCAGCCGGCGGGCGGCCACCTCCGCGTCCCCTTCGACCATCGACACCGGCCGGACCATGAACTCGCAGCCGTCGCCCTCGGCATGCGACAGGATCGGCGGCGAGCCGGCGCGCAGGGCCGCTCCCATCTGGCCGGCGGTCAGCGGCACCCGACCCGCGTCCCACGAGACCACCAGGATCGGGTACGGGCTGCGGCCGCCCGACTCACGCACCTCCGTGCGGACGCCCCCGACGGGGGCGAGAGCGTCGGCGATCCGCCGGTACCATCCGCGCCAGCGCCCGAATTCCGCGTCCAGGTCGCGGCCGTCAGCCAGGTGCTCGACCGCCGCCAGCATGCCGGCGATCTCCTCCTTGCTGACCTTCATCATGCGGCCGAAGGTCCCGTGCGGGGCACAGTGCATCCACGCGGCCTGCACGAGGTCCTCGCGGCCCAGCAGGAGTCCTGCGCCCTGCGGTCCCTGCAGGACCTTGCCGCCCGAGTAGCAGACCAGGTCGGCGCCGGCATCCAGCCAGCGGTTCGGCACCGCCGGCAGCTCGGCCGCCGCGTCGATCACCACCGGCGCCCCATGCTGCCGGCCGGCAGCGGCCAGATCCTCCACCGTCACGGACTGGGCGGCAGCCGCGCCGGCCCACATCGCCACAAGCGCGGTGCGCGGGCCGGCCGCCGCGCGCAACTGGGCGGCGGAGTCCACCGGGATCAGCCGCACGCCGACCGCGCGGATGGTCTGGTCGAACACGGTGCGTGACTGCACCGGCATGACCACCTCGTCGCGCATGCCGTCCAGGTCGGGAAGCTGAACCGCGCGCTCGGGGTCGCCGCCGGCCACGCACGCGCAGGTGGCCGCGGTGAGCGCGCCGGCCGCGCCGCTGGTGACCAGCGCCGCGGGAACGTCGAGCAGCCCGGCGATCCGCTCGCCGGCCCGCGCCATGAGCTCGTCGATGACCACCGAGCCGTCCGCCGCCTCGGCCATCGCCCGGCGCACCTCCGGCAGCATGGGCGCGCCGCCGTGGATGGACTCGGTGGCCGTCAGGTCGATGTAGGTCCGAACCCCGAGCCGGGCATAGATGCCGCGGCTATCCGTCACGCTCCCAGATCCGCGTGTCCGGCTTGAACTGGCTCCAGGCGAACCAGAACGCCTCGTGCGCGGCGGCGTCCCGCTCGCCGATGAAGGCACGCAGCCCGCTGCCGTCCAGCTCCAGGCGCACGCCGCCCATCTCCACCGCCACGCCTTCCTTCAACGCGATCACCGCCGGCGCCACAGGGAAGGCGATCGGACCGTCCGGGCCGGCCACGCCGAGCACGCGCTCCTGGATGGGCAGGCGCTGGTCGACGTCGCCGACCGGGAAGATCGGGCCATGGTCGTCACGGCCCCGGAGCGGGTCCAGCGGATAGGCGCGAAACCGGTCCAGGATCGTCGTCTCCGGGTGCCGGCGCTTCCAGTCGCCCCAGGTGGAAGTGACCACCGCCACCGGCGTCAACATCACGCCGGCGTCGTACAGCGGGCCGGACAGCGCTTGGCCGGTGAAGGTGTCGACCGCCGACCACGTGCTGCGGTCATACATGAACTTGTTCGAGCGGGACAGCAGACCGGAGGTGCGCAGCACGGGACTGAAGCCTTCCACGTCGTCGGTGAAGTACGCCTGCGCGGACCCGCACAGCGTGCAGTAGGGCATGCCGAAGCGCCGGCCGCCGAGCGTGTCGTTCACCATCTCGTGCACTTCCATCATGTTCTTCGGGTAGGCGCGCGCCTCGCCGTTGATGACCAGGCCGAACACCAGCCGCTCGTCCGGATACCAGTCGCCGCCGGAGGCGGAGGTGACGGCCGGATCGTCGATCGCGGGGATGCAGCCGCGCAGGCAGCGGGCCTCCGGCGTAGCGTGCAGGCGCTCGTCGATCGCCACGCCGCCCCAGCCGACCAGCCGCCAGTCTACGATCGAGTCCTCGTCGGTGAAGAACGGCTCCCACAGGGGCTCGATGAACCGGAACAGCCGCCACTTGTACTCGCGATAGCCGGGAAAGGCCGGCAGATCCCAGGCGATCAGGCGGTTGATCATCGTCAGGCGTCCGTCGTCCTCGGGCGCGAGCTCGGTTTCGGTGAGCGCCACAAAGGCGGCCCGGACCGCCGTCAGCATGTCCCGGTTCGAGAACGGGAACAGGTCGGTCAGCAGCCACAGCACGCGGGGGTCGCCGGCGGCGCCCAGCCGGTCGATCGCCTCGATCGGCCCACCGGGGACCGTGCGCTCGAACAGCGCCTCCAGGCCTTCCGCGACCTCGGCCGAGACCGCTCCGTCCGGCACGGCGGGGGCGGACGGTATCGGGGTGCCGGCCGGCCCGTACAGGACGACCGGTGTCCCGTCTGCCGGCTGGCCCTGCGCCGTCTCCCCGCAACTCAGGAGCACCAGGACCGCCGGGATCAGCGCCGCCACCCGGCGTCTGGCGCGCGAACGCGCTCTCATGGAGACGTTCATGCCGGGGACCGTAGCGCGGCTCCCAGGAGGCGTCAAAGCACCAAGGCACGCCGTGCGCCACGACCGCTTGCCCCGCGTCCGTGGAACCGGAACACTCCCGTCGCGATGAAACACACCATACGAGGAGTTGTGGCGGCGCTGGCGCTGCTGGCCGCGCAGGCAGCGTTCGGCCTGCCGGATCTGGGCGGACGCACCGTGGTCGCCGTGACCGGCAACGACTACGTGCCCCTGAACTTCGTCGATCCCCGGACCGGCGAGGCGGTCGGCTGGGAGTACGACGCTGTCAACGAGATCTGCCGGCGGCTCAATTGCGCCGTCGACTGGCAGGTGACCGCCTGGGACGCGATGATCGAGGCGGTGCGCAACGGCCAGTTCGACGTGGGCATGGACGGCATCACCATTACCGAAGAGCGCGCCGAGCGGGTGGATTTCTCCATCCCCTACCTCACCTCGCAGCAGTTCATGCTGGTGCGCGCGGACGAGGAGCGCTTCAGCACGCCGGAGGAGGTCGCCGCCGACGAGGATCTGCTGATCGGCTCGCAGGCCGGCACCACCAACTTCTACGTGGCCGTCTACGACATCCTGGACGGGAACGAGGACAACCCGCGCATCAAGCTGTTCGACACCTTCGGCGCCGCGGTGCAGGCGCTGATCATCGGCGACGTGGACCTGGTGCTCATGGACGCGGCGAGCAGCCGCGGCTACATCGGCGCCAACCCCGACGCCCTCAAGACGGTCGGCGAGGCGCTGGGCACGGAGGACTTCGGCTTCATCTTCACGCCCGGCTCCGACCTGCGCGAGCCGTTCGACGAGGCGATCCGGGAGCTTGCCGAGGAGGGCTTCCTGGAGGCGCTGAGCGTCAAGTGGTTCTTCGAGTACAGCCCGTAGAGGCCGGCCGGACTCTCGACCTGCTGCCGTGAACAGGGGCGCCGCCGGTACGTCGCGGCGGCACCTGCTGCCGGTCGCGTCCCTCTCCCGCCTGCCCTACTGGCTGCTGGCGATCATGCTGCTGGGCGTGCTGGCGGTGTGGTCGGTGGTGCGGGAGGAGGACTACCGGATCATCTTCCGCGCGGTCAGCCGCGGCATCGTCACCACGCTGTACGTGTCGGTGATCGCCTACGTCGCGGCGGCGGCCGTGGGCCTGCTGTTCGGGCTGATGCGCGCCTCGCACCGGCGCGTGCTGCGCGAGGCGGCGAGCGTCTACATCGAGGTGGTGCGCGGCGTGCCGATGCTGGTCATCCTCTACTACGTCGCCTTCGTGGCGGCGCCGGCGGCGGTGGTGCTGATCAACCGGCTGGCCGAGCCGCTGATCGCCGCCGGCTGGATGGAGCCGTTGAGCGTGCGGCGGATCGACTTCGTCTGGCGGGCGATCATTGCCCTCACCATCGGCTACAGCGCCTTCCTGGCCGAGATCTTCCGTGCCGGCATCGAGGCGGTGCCGCGCGGGCAGTTGGAGGCGGCGCTGTCGCTGGGCATGAGCCGGCGGCAGGCGATGCTGCACGTCGTGCTGCCACAGGCGGCGCGCACGGTGCTGCCGCCGCTGGGCAACGACTTCGTGGCCATGATCAAGGACTCGGCCCTGGTCTCCGTGCTGGGTGTGGGGGACATCACCCAGCAGGCCAAGGTGTACTCGGCCTCCTCGTTCCGCTTCTTCGAGACCTACAACACCGTCGCCTTCCTCTACCTGGTGATGACCATCGGCCTGTCGATCCTGGTGCGGGCGCTGGAGCGGCGCCTGCGCCGCCACGTCGCGCACGAGCGGTAGCCGCCGGCGCGGCTGACCGGCTCCGTCAGATTCCGAGCAGCTTCCCCGCCAGTCCCCAGCCGCTGATGCCCGCGAAGACGACCAGGATCATCGCCGAGATGATCGCGCCGGCCAGCATCGGCGGGCGCGTCCGGTAGGCGCCCGGCAGCTTGAAGTTCAGGTAGAGCGCGCCGAGCATCATGAGGGCGATCGACAGGTTGGCCAGCACGAACCCCGCGACCTGCGTGAGGATGTCGAACGGGATGTTGAGCCAGACGATCACGAACGTCGTGACCAGCAGGTACGCGCTGACGTACCGCCGGATCCGTGCGTAGTCCCACGGCCGGCCGGGCCAGATCGCCTGGAAGAACTCCTGCAGGACGCGGGAGTAGATCTCGGGAAACGCCTGCAGCGTCCCCCACAGCGCGGCGACGATGCAGACGTAGTAGACCCAGATCAGCGATCCATGAATGGCGCTCCAGACGTGGCGCTGCTCGGTGAGCAGGCTCCAGCCGGCGAACTGGCTCTGCAGCGGATACAGCACGGCGGCGCCGGAAATCATGAACGCGCCCGTGACGATGAACAGGACGACCGCGCCCATGCCGACGTCCCACCGCAGCGGCGCGACGATCCTGCGCATGCGCGCCACCTGCTGCGGGTCGTCGGGCAGATAGTCGATCCGGTCGCGGGTGAACGCGTGGCGGCGAATCGCCTCGATGTCCTTATGCCCGGTCATGCCCCAGCGGTGGATGCCGACCCAGTTGGCGTACACGACGTAGCCCATCGCGGTGCCGCCCACGTAGGCGAACGCGGTCGCCATGGTCAACAGCGGGTTCTGCACCGCATCGCGCGGCGCCCACTCCGGGAACTCGGGCAGCCGTCCGAAGCTCAGGCTGCCGATGAGCGCCTCGCGGAAGTCGGGACGCACCATCAGGGTGCCGGCGATGGTCCCAAGCACCAGGATGCTGCAGATGACCAGTTGCTGCTTCTCCAGTTTCTCGAAGGACAGGCGCAGGCCGAACGCCAGGGCCAGGGCGATGAAGCCGCAGGTGATGAGATTCTCGTACGTCAGCTCGGGGACGGCCGCCGGCAGCACGTCCTGGAGGAAGAAGTGGAACAGGTCACCGACGGGCTTGGCGATCGGCACCCAGGCGAGCGGCGCGCCGATCATCTCCATCGCCCCGATCGCGAGCAGCAGCCAGCCGCGCGGGCCGGGCAGCCGCACCAGGCGGTGACCGATGTGCTCGCCGCTCACCGCCGTGTAGCGGCCGAGCAGGTAGGTGACGAAGATCCCTTTCACCACGCAGCTCAGGAGCACCAGCCACAACAGCCCGTAGCGCGCCCACGCCCCAGCGCGCACGACGACGATGGTCTCGCCGGCGCCGATGCTCACCGACGCCACGATCGCCGCCGGCCCGAACACGGCCAGCAGCCCGATGATCTTCTTCAGCGACCACGGCTGCGCGAAGACGCCGCTCGGCGGCGGCACGTCGACCTTGTCGATCAGGATGCTCCCGGCCGCCGGTCGTACGGGATCCAGCCCCGCTCCGGGCCGGGCGGGCGCGTACCCTCGTAGCGCTGGCGGATGCGGTTGAACTCCGCCGCGGAGCTCACGACCGACTCGGGGGCACGGGCGCTCTGCACGACGAAGTCCGCCTCCGGCGGGTAGCAGGCGATCTCGGCGTCGGGCCGGTTCCAGGTGAAGTCCTGCGGCGCCTCGCCGACGTTGTTGGGCACGCCGGCGTGCTGGTAGCGCAGGTCCAGGCTCCAGCGCACCACGTCGGTGTGGTTGGGCGTCGAGCTGTGCGGGGTGACGTTGGTCAGCAGCAGGACGCCGCCGAGCGGCACGGGCACCGCGACCGGCGCAGCGGTGTCCGGAAGGTCCGGGTCATCGATCGCCAGGTAACCGTTGGGACCTTCCGTGTAGTGCCGGACCACGCCCTGCCGGTGGGCGCGCGGCAGCACTTCCAGGCATCCGTTCTCGACGGTGGCGTCCACCAGCGGGATCCAGCAGGTCACGATCAGGTCCCGGTCGCAGTGCGGATTGAAGTAGCCGGAGTCCTGGTGCCACGGCACCACGCCGCGCGCCATACCGGGAATCTTCGGACGGACCCGGTAGACGGAGGAGGCGACGATCTCCGGACCGATGAGGGACTCCACCACCTCCAGCAGGCGAGGATGCGTGATGACCGCGAACAGCGCCGGCCCGCTGTGCCCGCCGCCGCCCCGGCCGATGATCGGCCCCAGGATCTCGTCGGTCTCCGCGTAAATGCGGGACAGGCGCCGCTCGAACGGCTCCTCCTCGTAGAGCCGCGACAGCTTGCCCGCGGCCTGCAGCTCGACGGCGGTCTGGTGAATGACCTCCGTGAACTCGTCGCGCAGCGGTTCAAGGTCCGCCGCGGCGAAGACGTCCGGCACCATCACGTAGCCCTCGCGCCGGAAGAACTCGACTTGACGCCCGGTGAGCGCGCTCATGCTCGATCGGTCCTCCTCATGGATGGCACATCAGCACCGGACGCATGATATGCGCATCGACACGCAGGGACTACGCCGGCCCGGGCCGTGTCGCGAAGGACCGCAGCACATTCTCCGTGATCCGCGACACATTGTTGTCGTAGCCGTTCCAGGAGAGGGCGCCCCGCCAGCAGATGGCGCCGGCTGCGAACACCGCTCCGCCGTTCGGGTACTCCAGGTAGGCCATGTCGGCGCGCACGAAGCGGTGCGGCGCGTCCGGCCGTTGCGGGTCGTCCGGCCTGGCGCCGTCGCGGCCGGCCATGAACCAGAGCCGCTCGTCGATCATGGGGTTGGCCAGCGCGGTGTCGAAGCCGACCGACGATGCCAGCAGCAGCGTGCCGGGCGGGGAGCCGAGCTCGGCCTCCACGCGGTCGAACTCGTATCCGGCGGCGCCGTGCCGGACCTGCAGATTGGGGAAGTCGCCGATCGGCTCGTCGTCGCCCACGCCGTCGAAGATGAACGCCACCCGCGGATCGCGGCTTGCCGGCATGCGGTGAAACGGTGCTCCGGCGCCGAACTCGGCGCCGGCGGTGCCGACGCCGACCAGCAGGTTCGGCGGCCGGCCCCGGTTGCGCCAGGTGCCGCCCGGCTCGCCGGTGGTGCTGTGGTAGCGCTCGGCGGGGTGCACCTCGAACGGCCAGCTCGTCCCCCAGCGCCGCACCTCCAGGACGTGCGGCCGGGCCGGGTCGATGCTGGCCACGCCGTACAGGCCGTTGCCGGACAGGTACATGAAGCGGCCGCCGGCGTCGAGGTATGCGCCCAACGCGTCGAGCATCGGCCCGGTCCAGTATTCGTGGTGGGAGCTGGAGATCACCACGCGGTAGCCGTCCAGCAGCCCGGGGCCCTCGGCGTGCAGGTCGTGGTCGGTCAGGAAGTCGGCCTCGATCCCCTTGGCGTCCAGCCAGTCCACCAGGTAGAGGTCGGCGGGAAAGCGCGGCGGCGTCGCCATGACGCGGTAGCGGAACTTCGGGCGCATGGTGAGGTTGGGTTTCAGCCAGGAGCCGTACATCACGCCGGAGCCGTCGGTGTGCCGGTCGTACGGCCCGTACAGCGCGTTCTCGTCGATGTAGCGGAAGACGTCGCGGGACAGGGAAGGATCGGCGAACGGGGCGTTCGAGGTCCAGGCGGATTCGGTGCCCTCCCGCCATGCCCCGGGGCCCAGGTCGGTGTAGTTGCTGTAGCACTGATCCCGGCTTATTCGCGTAGGAGTGGAGAAAAAGTAGGCGCGTCCGCCGATT
>JAPPKD010000104.1 GCA_028820215.1 Spirochaetaceae bacterium
TCGCACCCGCTAGGGAATGACGCCTTCTCACGGCGCACCGAATAACCCGGGCTGAGCCCTGTGAGCACCGCAAAATGGCACTGCTCGCGCGCCGAAATGCCGAGATGGAGGGATTCTACGACTTCCTGGCGGAAGATAAGCCGTCCGTCCTTCCGTAGAGACTCGAAGTGCGCGACGATCTGCGGCAGTTTGGGCCAGATGACTGATAGCGCCCGACCTGGGGATGAAGCAGTAGGCGCCGGTTCTGAAGGTTGGCGCTGCTCCACCGAGATTTCATATAGGATCTCCGGCAGCATCATACGTCGGGCCACGGCGTTCCAGTCGGAGCGATCCACCACGGGGCCGATGGCCGCGTCCAACTGGTCGAGAATGAACCGGCACGCTTTGGCATCCCATACGGTTCCTTGGCCTCGCAGAACTTTATATAGTCGCTCTTTCCTCCCGGAGCTGCGGTGAGTCGTGAAGTCGTGCGGGAAGAGTGCAGCGAACGTGCGCGTCGTCTTGACGTGCGGTCCGGCCGGGCGGTCCCCCCGCACGCGGTTGAATGTCTCGGCTATGTGCGCATCCAGCCGTTCGGCTCTCACCTGCGGATCTTTCGGAAGATCGCCATTGGTCAGTTCGCGGAACCACCGGCGAAACTCAGGATCGGCGAGAGCTGCTTTCACGTCCTTGTCGGCGTCGCGGTCTAGATCGTAGAGCGGATTTTCGTCCCAGATGCGGAGCAGGAAGGCCTCGCTTTCCCGCTCTTCGGCGGAAGAATCCCAAACCTCTCGCAGGAATCTGGCGGTGCTCGCGACCTTCTGCGGATCCCGGTCGAGCCGCCGTTCGGCTTCGTGACAGGAATTTCGCAGCCCCTCCGGGGTCGTCATGTCGAACATCGCCATAGCGCTCTCCCTCGCCCTGGGGATTGTGGGCCTCCCGCCGGGGCACTTTGTCGCCTATTCTATCCCCTTGATGTGCTCACACACTTCACATCCTCGTCTCGACCAAGTGATGCGCGCCGCTCCGCGACTTCTCTCAGCGGCAGTTCGAGATCGGCCTCCAAGTCGCCGTGCTCCTCGACGAAGCTGTCCCTCAGCATCCAGATGGTCGAACCCGCGCCATCCTCCGGCACCACCGGTTGCAGCGTGTCGATTGTCCCCTCAAGCCGCGCGACCCTGTGATCGACGGCCGCGACCTGATCGGCGATTCGCTGATCCGCGTCGGCGAGCCTGCGAAAGCCGGAGACTACCGCCACGGTGCCGGCGACCCCCACGGCGAGGATGGCGACGACGATCCATTCGGCTGTCACGACCGGCACACGGTGCGCGTCTCCGCATGGTCGCGTCAACTCCGCGGAGTTTACTCAATCGTCCTGTTGCGGCCAGACCAGCACCGGCCGGCGGGCGGCGGTCGCCTCGTCGAGGCGGCCGATCGGCGTCGTGTGCGGGGCCGTGCGCACCAGTTCGGGGGTGTCCTCCGCCTCCGCCAGGATGGCGCGTACGGCCGCGACGAACCCGTCCAGAGTCGCCTTGGACTCGGTCTCCGTGGGCTCCACCATCAGCGCCTCGGGCACGATGAGCGGGAAATAGATGGTCGGCGGGTGGATGCCGTAGTCGATCAGGCGCTTGGCGATATCCAGCGCGCGCACCCCGTGCTCCTGCGCCTGGCGGCGGGCGCTGAAGACCACCTCGTGCTTGCAGACGCGCGGATATGGCACCTCCAGCACGTCGGCCAGCGCGACCCGCACGTAGTTGGCGGCCACCACCGCCAGGCGGCTCATCGCGGCCAGCCCGTCGCCGCCCAGCGAGCGCAGGTAGGCGTAGCCGCGCACGGCGTTGTTGACGTTGCCGTAGAAGGCGCGTATGCGGCCGATCGAGTCGGGACGGTCGTGGTCGTGGAAGTACCGGTCTCCGTCGCGGCCCACCACGGGCGCCGGCAGGAAGCGCGCCAGCTCCCCGGTGACCGCGGTCGCGCCCGCTCCCGGGCCGCCGCCGCCGTGCGGGACGCTGAAGGTCTTGTGCAGGTTGAAGTGCAGGATGTCGGTGCCCAGGTCGCCGGGCTTGGCCACGCCGACCATGGCGTTCATGTTGGCGCCGTCCATGTAGACCAGGCCGCCGGCCTCGTGCACGGCGGCGGCGATGTCCGTGATGCGCTCCACGAACAGCCCCAGCGTGTTCGGGTTGGTGATCATCAGCCCGGCCACGCTGTCGTCGAGCGCGTCCCGAACGGCGTCGAAGTCGAGGTTGCCGTCCGCGCCGGTCGGCACGGTGCGCGACCGGTAGCCGGCCATGGCGGCGGTCGCCGGGTTGGTGCCGTGCGCGGAATCGGGCACCAGCATCGTCGTCCGCTGGGAGCCCTTCGCGTCATGGTAGGCGCGGATGACGAGCGCGCCGGTCAGCTCGCCGTGCGCGCCGGCCGACGGCTGCAGGGACACGCCGGGAAATCCGGCGATCTCGCCCAGCCACTCCTGCAGCTCCCAGAGCAGGCGCAGCGCACCCTGCACCGTCGCCTCGTCCTGATAGGGATGGATCAGCGCCAGCCCCGGCAGGTCGGCGATGCGGTCGTTGATCTTGGGGTTGTACTTCATGGTGCAGGAGCCGAGCGGATAGAAGCCCTGGTCGACCGAGAAGTTGCGCCGCGAGCTGTTGGTGAAGTGGCGCACGACCTCCGGCTCGGCGAGCTCCGGAAGGGGCAGCTCGGCGCGGCGCAGCTCCGCCGGCAACGCCTCGGCGCGCGGCACGTCCAGGGGCGGGAGCTGCACGCCGGTCCGTCCCGCGACCGAGCGCTCGAACAGCAGCGGCTGCTCCGGCAGCAGGGCAGCCCCGGACAGGCCGGCGGCGCTCATGCGACCGCCTCCGCCACGGCTGCCACCAGCCGGTCGATGTCGGCGCGGCTGTTGAGCTCCGTCGCGGTGAGCAGCCAGCAGCCGTCCAGGCCCAGGTCGAAGCGGCCCAGGTCGAGCCCGCCGACGATGCCGTGGTCGGCCCAGAGCCGCCGGTTCAGCTCGGCCGGCGCCACCGGCGTGCGCACCGTCAGCTCGCGGAAGAACCGCCCGGAGAAGCGCGCTTCGACCCCCGGCACGCGCGCCAGCTCGGCGGCCAGGTAGTGGGAGCGGTGATAGCACTGGTCGGCGACCTCGCGGAGCCCGGACGGGCCCAGTGCCGCCAGGTAGATGGCCACGGCGGTGGCGATCAGCGCCTCGTTGGTGCAGATGTTGCTGGTCGCCTTCTCGCGGCGGATGTCCTGCTCGCGCGGCTTGAGGGTCAGCACGAAGCCGCGCCGGCCGCGCTCGTCGCGGGCGATACCCGCCAGGCGGCCCGGCATCTGCCGGACGTTGCGCATGGAGGTGGCCAGCAGGCCCACGTAGGGGCCGCCGTAGAACAGCGGTATGCCGAGCGGCTGTCCCTCCGCGGTGG
Organism: Spirochaetaceae bacterium; assembly: GCA_028820215.1. The sequence continues at coordinate 3,399 of JAPPKD010000104.1, forward strand.
CGATGTCGGCGCCCAGCTCGCCGGGCGGGCGCAGCACCGCCTGCGCGACCGGGTCCGCCGACACCACCGCCAGCGCACCGGCCGCGTGGGCCCGCTCGCAGAGCTCCGCGACCGGCTCGATCACGCCCAGAAAGTTCGGGTAGGCAAGCAGCAGGGCGGCGATGTCGCCGCCGAGCGCCCGCTCCACCTCGCCGGGATCGGTACGTCCCGACGCGCGGTCGAACGGGATGGTCACGATGCGGAGGCCCAGGCCGGACAGGTAGGTGGCAAGCACCTCGCGGTACTCGGGATGGACCGCCTGGCTGACCGCGAACGTCTCCCGGCCGCGGCTCAGCCGGGCGGCCATGAGCGCCGCCTCCGCCAGCGCGGTCGAGCCGTCGTACATCGACGCGTTGGCCACCTCCATGCCGAGCAGACGGGCGACCATCGTCTGGAACTCGAAGATGGTCTGCAGCGTCCCCTGGCTCACTTCCGGCTGGTAGGGCGTATAGGCGGTATACAGCTCGCTGCGGAATAGCAGGTGCGGGATCAGCGCCGGCGTGTAGTGGTGATAGGCGCCGGCGCCCAGAAAGCAGCTATGCCGGTCGAGCGCACTGTTCCGGTCGGACAGGTCGCGAAACGCGGCGGCCACCTCCGGCTCGCTCAGGCCGTCCGGCAGATCCAGTCGCGGGAACCGCTGCGCGTGCGGGACGTCGGTGAACAGCTCCTCGACGCTGGAGACGCCGATCGCCTGGAGCATCTCGGCGATCTCGGCGCCAGTGTGCGGAGCGTACTGCACGGCGGTATCAGGCCGATTGGACGAGCTGGGCGTAGGCCTCCGCGTCCATGAGTTGCGGCTCCTCCACGTCCAGCCGGCTGGGCCGGACCGTGATGATCCAGCCGTCGCCGTACGGCGACTCGTTGACGAGCTGCGGCGCCGACTCCAGGCCGCCGTTCACGGCCACCACCTCGCCGGTCAGGGGCGCGAACAGATCGCTGGCAGCCTTGACGCTCTCGATCACGCCGAACGGGCTGCCCTGCGTGACCTGGCTGCCCACCTCGGGAAGCTCCACGTAGACCACGTCCCCCAGCTCGTGCTGGGCATGGTCGGTGATGCCGATCACGACCAGATCGCCGTCCTGACGCGTCCATTCGTGCTCGGCGGTGTACCGCAGGTCCTTGGGGAACTCCATATTATATATTAACGCTATCCTTCGTTAGCTCTGACGCGGAACCGGTCAGCCTTACACTCTTTCCGTTGCTCCGGTGAAGCTCCCGCCCGACGGCTGCAGATACAACTATCCTCAAACGTGATACCGGATAGCCGAATCCTCAACGGTACCATCACTGTTAGCTTCACTATTACATGCAATGCCTACGGCCAACCGATCCCGTCACTGCTTCTCGACAACAACGCTTCCAACATCGCCCCAGCACATACACAAAGACTCTTGCACTGCTCGAATGCCGTGACGTCGGCCCGCACGCCAAAGTGGATCGTTAGGATAATACACTACTTGCACTCCCGCCTCTATCTGTCCGAGTATCGGACCCAAGAAATCCAGCCAGTCGCCATTAACCGTGTAATTGTGAAGTCGGTCGATGTTTGTATCGGTTCCATCCGGCAGACCCACAGCGTTGAACGCATACGCCTCGAATGTCCGATGGTAAGAGTTTGGGTGTTTGTGCTGGTCCGTAGCTACGAACTGAGCTACTGCCCCTCCCAAGGAATGCCCCACTACGGCGAAAGCATCGCTGATTACGTGACCAGATCGACTAATGAAGCTCACCACACGCGCTACTACGGGAAATACGCAGGAGTCGCCTCTCATTCCACTGTAAGATGCATGTAGCTGCTTAGCCACCCGCGCCAAATTCAAATCAGTGCCACGTATAAGAACGACGTTCTCACTGTGACCAGACACTGCAGAGTCGTTGGTTTCGACAACACGCTCTATGCTCGCGATCTCCACCTCTTCCTTAATCAAGGTACGCAAAATGCTCGGCAAAACGATCCGTACGTCAGGCACGATGAAGGACACGCTTCGGAAAACGGGGCCATCATCGTAGCCTATTGTCATGTCGCTCCGGACTAGCAATAGACTCACAGCTATCTCTGGCATTACCATTTCACGTCGGCAAGAAAGGTGATACTGTCCACCGTCGTTCGTCTCTGAGTAAATTACTCCTGGGTAACCATCAAAGAGATTGACAAATTTCTGTTTTGATAGCAAGGCGCTAACTGGCTTCACCGTGACTTTATGATACGCTACTTGGGGCGGATCGATACGATAATCTCCTTCCTTACAAGATGTGCCGGGCGCGACCGTACGGCGGAATGCCCAGTGCTCAAGGAATGCGTATTCGAGCATCCCGGAAAAGAGAGCACGATTCGCGGACTGATTCATCGAATCCTTGCACGGAATCGCTGCCGCATTGGTGGCTACGGACAGAGCTAACGCTGCGAAGATCAGTGTTGTTTGCCTATTCATGGAAACCTCATAGAGCCTATCTCCAGCGTTACGTACTCCGATGCCGCCACCGCCGGGGATCGATGTGGACAGCATGGCCCCACATTCCCCGCTTGGCCTGACGCGCTTCCTGCTCGATATGTCTGTATCGGTCACTATATGCAGCGATCGCGGGTCCTTCCCGGACGAGCCATTCGCCGACATCCATGCCGTTGCAGGTTACGATCCCAACCGCACGCCCGAACTTGTCGTAGTCCTCAACTGTGACGTGAACCCGCCTGCCGCCGACCTCCCGGATCAAGGCGCTCTTCACACGCTTTCCGTGTCCGAACCAGTAGCCATCCCCGTGTTTCGCCACCTGCTCGAACTCGAGTGCGTCAAGACCGGCGACCCGTACTTCCTGACCGGATACGCGAGTCCCGTCGCGGTCATTGACATAGGCTTTCGCAGCGAGCGTGTCCGTGCGACGTCGCCTGCGCGGTCGCTTCCCGAATAGTCCCGGAGAAGAAAGCACAACGCCGCCGCGATGACGAGGAGGGCGGCCCAGAGGTTCCATTGTTCGCATTACCCCGCTCCTATCGGCTACTCACTTCGACCAACTCATTTGGCGAGAATCCGCTGCTACCTTACCAGACTGCCGCCGCCCGGTGAAATCGACAACGAGCGGATGGCTTGTGCATACAGCCGGCCTCACGAAGCCATTCGCTCATGCTCAACAGGTCCCCTTGGCCGCGATCTTGGTCATCCATACTACCAAGCTGCCTCATGGTTACATGCTCCTGATACGGTACAGTGGCGAGGAGAATCAGTTTACCCTCCTCCGCTTGTAGAAAGGCCGTTCGACGACGGTGGCGACTACCGGTCGGCCTCGGATGGTCACCAATAGCTCGCCACCCACCGCCGCGTGCGCCCGCCCCACCAGCCCCATGGCCACGCTGAGCTCCAGCCAGGGAGCGTATCCGCCGCTCATCACCATGCCCGCCGGCTCGCCGCCGATGGTCGTGATCGCGAATCCGGCTCGCGCGATCGCGCGTCCATCGATCTTCAGGCAGGCTAGGCACCGCGCCACGCCGGCAGTGCGCTGGGCGGCGATGGCGGACGCGCCGACGTACGCGTCCCCCGTCGACACGAACCGGCCGAGCCCCACCTCCAGCGGCGACACCTCGCGCGTGAGCTCGTGCCCATACAGCGGGAACGACGCCTCCAGGCGCAGCGTGTCGCGCGCCCCGAGCCCGGCAGGCTGCAGGCCGGCGGAGGCGCCCGCTTCCAGCAGCGCCGTCCACAGCGCCTCCGTGCGCCCGGCGGCGGCAAACAGCTCGAACCCGTCCTCGCCGGTGTAGCCGGTGCGCGCCACCAGCGCGGGGACGCCCGCCACATCCATCTCCCGGCAGCGATAGATGCCGATGGCGGCCAAGTCGGCCGCGGCCACGCACTGCAGGATCGCCTCCGCGCGCGGGCCCTGGATGGCGATCAGCCCGAACTCGGCGCTCCGGTCGCGCAGGTCGACGCCGCTCAAGCCGGCGGCGACCGCGCGCGCGTGCTCGGCGACCACGCCGGTGTTGGCGGCGTTGGCCACGATGCGGTACCGGTCCTCGCCCAGCCGGTAGACGATCACGTCGTCGATGACCCCGCCCGCGTCGTCCAGGATCAGCGAGTAGCGAGCCGCGCCGACCGCCAGCCGCCCGATGTCCAGGCAGGCCAGCCGGGTGACGCAGGCGGCGGCGCCGGGGCCGGCCACGTCGATCTCTCCCATGTGGCTGACGTCGAACAGGCCGGCCGCGGTGCGCACCGCACGGTGCTCGGCGACGATCCCGGCGTACTGCACGGGCATGCTCCAGCCCGCGAACGGCACCATGCGCGCGCCGAGCCGCTCGTGGGCGGCATGCAGCGGCGTACGAAGCAGCGTCGACATCGTCAAAGAACGATAGCAGCCTCCGGTCAGCTCCTCCAAACGGTAGTGTCTCACTTTGAGTTGGATTTCTTGCGGGAGCCCCAGGGGGCCGGTTCCGGCGCCATCGCGTCGATCAGGCCGACGATCCATTCGTGGTCCCGGAACGTCGTCTCGATCCCCGCCTCCATCGCCGGCGTGACCCGCGTGGTCTTGTGCTGGCGGCAGAAGTTGTAGTGCAGGAAGTAGAGCGAGAGCATCGCGCAGTGGTTCTCCAGCTTCTTCGAGAACGCGTTGGTGAGCCGCGCGAATCGCCGGTTGCTCATGCGGATCGTCAGGTTGTGCCGCTCGACGTGTGAGGTGTTCGCCTTCCGCATGTCCGGCTGCCCCCGCATCGCCGTCTTCTCGATGCCGCTGCAGACCGCTGGGCTGTAGCGCCGCTCGTCGTCGACGCCCTCGGGGCGCCCGTAGGTTTTGATGATCTGCGCGAAGTCGGCGGTCGCGCCGAACGCGTCGTCGACGGCCTCCACGTATGCCTTGAGCCCGTCCGTGCTGATCTGCGGCCGGTCGTCGACGCGGCCTCGGAGATCGTCCATGAAGTCCAGCGCGGTGCGGCCGTCCCGTGGCCCCAACACGTAGCTCAGAATCACCTTGCTGTCGGTATCCAACGCCGTGAAGGTCCACACGTCGCCGGCCTCGGGCGGAGGTGACTTCATCGTTTCGACGTTGCCCTCCTTCCCGTAGACGAACGACCAGATCTCATCGCACTGGATGTGGCGCCGTCCCTTCACGCCCCGCACGTGCGCGTGGTGGTAGGCGTCGGCCGCCGCGCCGGCGTCGCGCAGCAGCTTGGTCACCGTGTTGATGCTCACGCCGGTCAGCCGAGTGATCGACCGCATCGACATCCCCTCGACCAGCATCCCGATGATCTGCGCTCGCTTCTCGGTGGGCAGCTTGTTCATGCCCAAACTATAACACCATGCCTACCTATATAGTCAAGCATGGTGCATCATAAAGGTGGGGCCACTGCAACCCGCAATGGGTTACAGTGGCCCCAACCACCAGCACCTTGGGGGCGGTCTAGGAAGATCTGGCCACGGCTTCTCACCCATACCAGAGGGGTTCAATTCCCCCCGCCTCCAATCCGTCCCGACTCAGCGCAGGGGCGGACTTCTCATTCAGGTTCTACGGCCGGTCCCTACCGGCTGAATGCCAAGGCGTTCCTCAATCACGGAGAACCGCCGGTTATGCCCCTCGGCCATCCTCTCGACAACGTCGGCCAAGTCGTCGATCTTCTTGTCGATCTGATCGACCTTCTTGTCGAGGCCGTCGATCCGGTCGAGTACGTCCGCGAGGGTCGGTTCAGGCTGGCCCATCACTTGGCCCAGCGCGCTGCCGCGCCCTGCTGGGCGATCTCCTTGCGGCGCTCCGGGGTGATGGCGTCGGCACGGGCCGCCCCGCCCTTCTGACCGGCCGCCCGCTTGCCGGGGTGCTTCCCGTCGTGGACGTAGGTCTCCTCGATCTCGCCGGTTGCGATCTTGGCGATGTGGACGGCGTTGGCGATCGGGTCGCCGGGCCGCTTCTCTCCGTTCGGTCCGACCACTGGTTGGCCTCCTTCATGCGTGCTCGCTGGCGCTCCGCGCCCCTGCGGCGCAGCTCCATCTGATTCCGATTACTGCATGCGGTGCTACACGTTACGGCGTTCGGATGGCGCTGGTAGCGTCGAACCTTCATCCGCGTCCGGCAGATCCGGCAATTCGGTGGCCGTGGGACCAGACCCATTGCGATCAAGCTCGGTTCGACCGCCTCGAACTCCCGCTTGGCCATGTCGATCATCGATCGCGCCATCGCCGTCATGGACATGAGTATATAGCTTTTTCGGCTGCTGTATACTCCCCGCATTGCCTCACCAGAAATCTAACCCTGCCGAAAGCGTGCCTCATCTAAAA
>JAPPKD010000023.1 GCA_028820215.1 Spirochaetaceae bacterium
TCCGGCTACCCGCTCGACTCGCTCGACCTGTCGGAGACGCTGTTCGCCGGCGCCGCCAGCCCGCGTACCAGCTACCTGTTCTTCTCCAGCGGCCACTACCGGGAGCCGTTCTCCTACCGTGCCGGCGACTACAAGATCCACGTGCGCAGCAACGACATGCTGCGCGACCCGATCACCGGCGCGGACGCACCGGTCACCGAACACGATCCGCCGCTGCTGTACAACCTGCGTCAGGAGGTGGGCGAGCGCCGTGAACTGTCCGCCGCGCACCCCGACCTCGTGCAGCGCCTGAAGGCGGAGTTCGACGACGCCGCCGGCGAACTGGACTACGAAGCGACGATCCCCTATAGGAAGCCGGAAGTGGCGAGAGTGGCGAGTGATGCCGGTTGAGCGGTCGCGGATGGTGCGCGTAGACTGGGCGGCGTGAGTTCGCAAGCGATGAACGAGGAACAGCGCTACCTGTTCGACGCCTTCGGCTACCTGGTGCTGCGCGGCATCGTCAGCGGGGCGCAGATCGAGGAGTTGCGGTCGACGCTGCAGGTGCCCACCGAGCAGTTCGATCCCGTCGACCCGGGCCGCGGCCCCCTGCACTGGTCGCGCGCGTGGCGCGACCTGCTCGACCTGCCGGCGCTCAGCCCGCTGCTGGAGGAGCTGATCGGCAACCACGAGCGCAGCGTCGACGGCGACTCCGCGCGTCCCACCTTCCGCATCGACCACGTCAACGTGCACACCCACGTCGGCAAGGGGTTCAAGGGCGGACTGCTGCACGGCGGCTGGAAGGCCACCGGCGGCAGCCAGTTCTTTCGCTACCACGACGGCCGGTTCTACAACGGCCTGGTGGCGGTGGCGTTCGAGCTGTTCGACACCCACCCCAACGACGGCGGCTTCTGCTGCATTCCCGGCACCCACAAGGCCAACCTGCCGCTGCCGGAGCAGTGGCGCGATCTGAGCGAGGGCATCCACCCGACCGTCAAGCGCATACCGGCCCGCCCCGGCGACGCCATCGTGTTCACGGAGGCGCTGACCCACGGCACCCTGCCGTGGACCGCGGATGCGCGGCGCAGCACGCTGTTCTACAAGTTCTCGCCGCACGGCACCTCCTGGTCGGGGGCCTATTTCGACCCCGAGGAATTCCGCCGCTACGACGACATGGACGACCGCAAGATGGCGATCCTGGAACCGCCGAACAGCCGCTACCGCGGGCGCCCGACCCGCCCCGAGCCGCTCGCGGTGTGACGGGCAGGGCGCGGCGCGGCGGGGTGCCGCCCAGCACGCGACCGGCGCCGAGTCTGTACGGTCACTCCGTGACAGGAAAGACGATGAAACCGACGCCCAAGCATCGCCCGCCGGCCGGCTCTTTCGGACCAGTGCAGGGAGGATGCAATGCGTGGTAGCGGAGACAGCGCGAACCTTGCCGGGCTGCGTGCCAGAGCGGCGCGCCTGGAGCGGGAGCTGTACGAGACCCGCCGGCTCATTGGAGAGGCCGCCGGCTACGTCCAGGCGGCCGGCGCCGAGTTGGCGCGCAACCGCGGCTACGCATTCGATGCCGCCTCCCTGCCGGCGGACCGGGTGGTGAGCGGCTGCGTCGACTCGCTCCGCCGCTACGGGTTCACGGTGATCGACCACGTCATTCCACCCGACCAAGTGGCCGCGGTGCGGGGGGAGGCGGTCGCGGCACAGCGCATCATCGACCGCAACATCGCCGCCATTCGGAGTCTGCAGGCCGGCGAGGCAGGCACGGACGACGGGCAGGTCGACCTGCGGCCGGTGCGGCGCGCCGGCCACCCGGCCAAGCCGCCCAACGACATCGTGTGGCTGCCCCGCTACGCGCACCACCTGGCCAACCCGGTGGTGACCGCGCTGGCCAGGCGCGTCCTGGACGACCACCTGCGCATCGCCCAACTGCACCTGCGCATCATCGAGGCCGACCGGCCGGACGGCACGCCCGGCGGGTTCGGCCCGGTGCAGTCTCGCGGGCGGGAGTTTCGCGGCTGGCACACCGACTGGCCGCACGACCTGAGCGCATACGGAGCGGGCGACCCGTTCCAGAACGTGGGCTGCGTGCGGCAGCCGTTTCCCGACGTGACCATGTGCCTGGTGATGATCTGGTACCTGACCGACGTGGACGCCGAGTCGGGCGGCACCTGGGTGGTGCCCGGGTCGCACCGCGACAAGCGCAATCCGCGCGGGCCGGAAGACGGGATATCGATCGTCGCGCCGATTCCCGGTGAACTGCAGGTATCGGCGCCGGCGGGATCGGTGTACATCCAGGATTCGCGTTCGTGGCACGCCTCCGCGATGCACAACACCCGCCATGACCGCGTGGCCGTGGTGAACCGGTGGGCGCCATGGTGGCTGTCGGTAGACGACTTCGCACCCGGCAACACGTACAACACCAACATGGTGTGCCGCCCGCTGTCGCACGCCGAGTACCGCGCCCTGCCGCCCGCCCTGCAGCCGCTGATGCGTCACCTCTGCCCCGACGAGCACGACACCCTCCAGCAGCCGGTGCTGGACCGCGCCGCCGCCGCCGCGCGCTGCGCGCGGGACGCGCGCGAGCGCGCCCGCGAGGCCCCCGCCTCGGTGGCGCGGGCCAACGCCCACATCCGTGTCCGCATCGACCCCGCCGACTCGTAGGGGGCGGCGCCGGCCTCGGCCACGACCATCGCGCCGGCGGCACGGCGTCGCACCGTCAGCGGGTGAGCGACCGAGAGTTCTGCCGGCATCCCTCGCCCGGCAACGCTACCTCCTTACCACGCAGCCGGGCTGGGAGATCGCGGTTATCGCCGAGTTGCGCGCGGTGGGAGTGGCGGGACAGTTTCCGGTCTGGCACCGCGGCTCGTCGGTAGTGGTGCCGCAAGCCGAGCCCGCGCGCGCCGAGGCTATGCACGATCTTGCCACCCCCGCGACCGCGTACCGCATCCTGCTGGAGGCACGCGCGGCCGGCAGCGGCGACGTGCTGTCGTCCATGCTTGGCGCACTACTCGCCACGCGGCGTTCCGGCACGTTCAAGGAGGCGGTGATCGCCGCCCTGCACGGCACTGACGGGGGCGGCCGGCGGCGCTTCTCCGTGGCCACCGAGATTTACGGGCGGGTGGCGGTCCACCGCGGCCAGCTTGCCGGGGCGGTCGACGCCGCGGTCAAGGCCGCCTTCCCGCGTTGGCGGCGGTCGCCGGATGCCGGGGCGCGCCTGTTGTGCAAGGCCGACCCGGAGTACGCCGTGCTGGCCCTGCAGACGGCCACCAATCTGTCCTCCGACGAGGGCCTGCGCGCCGGTTCGCTGCGCGAACACCTGGCCGCTTCGCTGCTCACCCTGGCCGGGACCGCTCCCGGATGCACCGTGTTCGACCCGTTCATGGGCACCGGCACGATCCTGCAGGTCGCCGCGCGGCGCTTCGGCGCCGCGTCCTGCCACGGCCTGGAACAGTCCAGGCAGGCGTTCCAACTCGCCCGACAGCGGCTGTCCGACAGCCGGTGCCGTATCTTCAACACCCGCTTCGAAGAGTTCGACCTGGACCGGCTGCCGGCGGGGGCGCGGCTGGTCTCCAACATACCGTTCGGGCACCGCTTCGCCCGGACGCCGACTGCGCCGCTCGTCGCGCTGATCGGGAGTTCCGCGTTTGCCGGCAGCCGCGTCGCGCTGCTGATGTCGCGCGAGCAGGCCGGAGAAGTCGCCGCCGCCACCCGGCTGCGGGTGCGCAATGTCCTGGTGCTCGGCCAGCCCGCCGCCATCGTCTACGGGTAGCGGGCCGGCCAGCCGAGCCGGTCCAGTACCCGCTCCCACTGCGCTTCGCTGTCCGGGCCGTCCGTGCAGGGCTCGAATCCCAGCTTCAGGTAGGTCTTGATCGCCGCCAGCCGAAACTCCTCGGTGTGCAGGTGGATCAGGCGGTAGCCGGCGGCCACGAACCGGCGCACCACGCACGCCGAGACCACCAAGCCCAGTCCGCGGCCGGAGTGGTCCGGATGGGCGGCCAGCCAGCCGAGCTCGCCCCAGAACGGATACGTGCCCTTGTAGTTGTGCAGCGCCATCGCCGACGCCACGACCGCCCCGCTGGCCGTGTGTACCGCCACGTACCAGCCGTCGGGAAGAATCCGGTTCAGGGAATAGGACAGCCGTTCGCCGTCCCACCCCGGCCAACCGGCCAGCTCCATCAGTTCGTAGAAGCGCTGTTCATCTCCGGGGCGGCAGGTGCGTACGGTGTAGCCCGCGGGTGGCGCCGGCACCGGAACGGAGCCGAGCCGCGACGCCGGCCACTCCATCCGCAGTTGCGGCCTTTCGTCCATCGAGGAAGATCGGCGGGTCAGGCCCCGGGGCGCCCGATACAGCCGAGCATCCAGGCCAGGAATACCTCGATCTGCTCACGGAAGGCAGTCAAAGTGGCGGGCATCTGTTCTTCCAGCGACTGCATGCGGGCCGGGTCCAGAACCGAGCCGTAGACGTTGCGGAACACGTGCCGGAACCTCAGGTGTTCGCCCAGCTTGCCGGCGAGATCGGCATCGATCACGGCCGGGCGGACCTCCGGGATGGCGAGGGCCATGTTCCGGATCAGTTCCTGGTGCCACTGCGGCGACCGTGGAACACCGCCGTTCAGCTCGCTCGCTATGCGCATGAAGATGCGTTCGACTCCGGTGTAGAAGTCGTGCAGGATCGATCCGTGAGCGCGGAGCGAGTAGGTGTCCGCCGGGTTCGGCGCCGCTGCAAGTTCTTGTTCGAGTTGTGCCAGGCTCGCCAGCTCGGATTCGATCTCCACGGCGAGCCGCCGTAGCAGCGTCTCTTCGCGAGTCACAGTCTCGTCCCGTGCTCGCTTGCCACGCGCAGCAGCGCCGGGGTGGCCGTTTCCGCGGGGGTCAAGTCCAGGTGGAACCGAGTCATTGCGGCCGCTTGTGCGGATACCGAGAAGAAACGCCGCGCGGGCAGCCCGTCCACGACCAGGTCGATGTCCGATCGGTGGCTGAACGGCCGCTCGGGATCGAAGGCGGACCCGATGCCGATCACGCTGCGGGCGCCGCTCTGCTCCAGGAAGCGCGCGATACGTTGGGCGTCGGCCACCGCGCGGTCGCGGTCCCCGGATTCGAAGTGGGTGGCGCGGATGTGAGCGAGCAGGCCGTCCCGGTCCATGTCCCGCCAGTGTACCGTGAGGGAGGGCGGGCCGGCGAGCCACTCCGCGCCACGACGCCACGATAGCTGGCCGAACCATGGCTGGAGAGGTCCACCCCGCACGATCACAACGGGGGAACGCGAGCGTCGGGACAGACTTGCGGGCGCGATACGGCAGCGCGTGCCGCCGGATGGTCCCTGAGCGTCCGCCGAAGCGGTCGAAGCGAGTTAAGCCTTGCTTGCTTGCCTTGCGCCACGTAGAATGAAGGCTGAGTGATGGGACCGCCGAGAGGCTGTGGAGGGCGCTACGATCCGTAGCATGATGGGTGGCCGGAGCGCGAAAGCTGCACGGGGCGGATTGAGCGGCCACCGGGGTCTGGGGCCAAGAATCATTTCGACCGCAGGCCGTCATGGGGTCGACGTGGTACCCGTCGCAGACGGCGGATTGCTCCCTTTCCGAGGCTCTCCCAGGAGGCTCGAAGCCAGCCGAGCGCTGGTCGAGAATGATCGGTGATGGCACTGGACCACTCTTCGATGGTGACCTCCGACCCATGCCAATCCACGGCCATCGGACACTCACGGGAGTGTCCGAGTGGTCGCCTGGGAGTCGTGGTGGACCTGTTCTGTGGCGCCGGGGCTCTGTCGCACGGCTTCCTGTTGGAGGGTTTCTCGATCGCTTGCGGCTACGACATCGACGAGGTGTGCCGTTTCCCGTTCGAGGAAAACAACGCGGCGCCGTTCATTCGGCGCGACGTCGCCCGCATCGATCCTGGCGAGATCGAAAAGGAGTACTCGGAGCATCTGCCCCGGATATTGATCGGATGCGCGCCATGCCAACCCTTCTCCCGATACTCGCAGGGACGTGACGACCCCAAGTGGTCTCTGCTCAGCGAGTTCGCCCGGCTCGTCTTAGCTGTCGAGCCCGACATCGTGACGATGGAGAACGTACCGCAGCTCGCGCGGTTCAAGGACGGCGCCGTCTTCGACTACTTCGTGACGACGCTGAAAGAGGCGGGCTACCGCGTGGCATGGAAGGTCGCCTATTGCCCGGACTACGGCGTGCCGCAGGAAAGATCTCGCCTTGTTCTGATCGGCTCCAAGCATGGCGACCCTGCTCTTCCCGCCGCCACTCATCCGCCGAGCGACCACCTTACCGTGTCGCAGGCAATCGGGGAAATGCCGCCGCTGCAGGCGGGCCAAGCCGATCCGGCGGACCGTCTGCACCGGACCAGCGGAATGTCGGCACTGAACCTCGAGCGAATTCGAGCCTCGCGACCAGGCGGTACCTGGAGGGACTGGAGTCCGGATCTCGTAGCGGAGTGCCACCAACGGGACACGGGTCGAGGTTATTCCTCCGTGTACGGGAGGATGCGTTGGGACCGGCCTTCACCGACCATCACGACGCAATTCTACGGGTTCGGCAACGGGCGCTTCGGACACCCCGAACAGAATCGGGCGCTATCGCTTCGAGAGGGTGCCATGCTTCAGACGTTTCCTCGTCGGTACGCGTTCGTCCGACCCGACGAACCCGTTCGATTCGCGCGCGTCGGACGGATGATCGGGAACGCGGTACCGGTACGGCTGGCTCGGGCGATTGCACGTGCGATCGGAATGCACTTGGGGGAGTACGACTCGTGCAGAACCCGCGCCCCCTGAAAATGAGATTGAGCCTGGATGTCTTGCAGCATCTGGGGCTCAATCTCTACAGCAACGTACCCGCGGTTCTGTCCGAAGTCGTCGCGAATTCCTGGGACGCCGACGCGGAGAACGTCGGCGTGGAGTTGGACAAGACGCGGGACCGCATCGTGATCGAAGACGACGGTGTCGGCATGACCCGGGACGAGGTCATAGATCGTCTGCTATTGGTTGGCTACCAACGGCGCACCGGACAGCCCGGGCCGACACCGAAGGGCCGATCACCCATGGGACGTAAGGGGATCGGCAAGCTGTCGCTGTTTTCGATTGCCGACGAAATCGTCGTGGAGACCGCCAAATCGGGACAGACGACCGCTTTACGCATGCGCCTCGATGCCGTCAAGCGGGCAATAGAAAACAATCGAGACGAGTACGAGCCGGACGAGATCGCAGATCCCGACATCGAGTTCGAGCATGGGACGAGGATCACGCTCGGCGAACTGCGGAAGCGGCAGACCATCAGCACCGCGGCCGGTCTCCGTCGTCGTTTGGCGAGACGATTCTCGATCATCGGTCCCGGCCACGGTTTCGCTGTCGCGGTTAATGGCGATCAGATTACTCCGGAAGATCGCGGATACCACGCCCGACTGCAATACTTGTGGACATACGGCGATCAGTCGTCGATCGTCTCTGTCTGCACGAGCTTGGAGGAACACGAAGAGCGCCCGGCGGAGTTCACGGTGGTGGACGGATCCACGTTGACGGTCGACGGTTGGGTCGGAACGGTCCACGAGAGTGGGCAACTGAGCGACGAGTACGGCGAGAACCTGAACCGGATAGCGATTTTCGTCCGCGGTAAGATGGCACAGGAGGATCTGCTGGGCGATTTCGCCGAGCGGGGAATCTACGCGAGCTACCTGATTGGCGAGCTTCGAGTCGATGGTTTGGACACGACTACCGGCTACGAGCCGGACCGAGACGAAGACGCCGCGACCAGTAGCCGACAGCGGATCGTGGAGGACGATCCCCGCTACGTCGCGCTGAAGCAATTCGTCGGGGGCGAGCTCAAGCACGTCCAAGGACGCTGGTCGGAGCTGCGTGTCGATGCGGGCGCCCGGGCCGCGGCGCAAATCCCAGCCGTCAAGGAATGGATCGAGGATCTTCCGCGGGAGTTGTCCGGAAAGGCCAAGCGCTGGTTGGGAAAGCTCAACCGAATCAACTTGGATCAGGAGACCGAGCGTCGGCAGTTGATCAAGCACGCGGTGCTCGCCTTCGAGTTCTATCGATGGAACGAGAACTTGGGCGCCCTGGAGTCCATCGACGACGAGAATCTCGAATCCGTGATCCTGATGTTCCGTGAGTTGGACGGTCTGGAAACGACCTTGTACGGCCAGATCGTTCAACAGCGGATAGCGGTGATCAGAGCGCTACAAGAGAAAGTCGATCGGAACGCGAAGGAACGCGTCATTCAGGAGTATGTTTTCGACCATCTCTGGTTGCTCGATCCATCCTGGGAGCGAACTGAGTCGTCCGAGCTGATGGAGACGCGTGTCGGGGCCCTGTTCGACGATGTGGATGCCGATCTGTCCGACGAAGAAAAGAACGCACGGCTGGACATCGGGTACAGAAAGACGGCCGGCAAGCACGTGATCGTGGAATTGAAGCGACCGGAGAGATCCGTATCCGTGTACGACCTGGCGAGGCAGATCGGGAAGTATCGTGGTGGTATGCTCAAAATTCTCGAAAAAGCGGGCAAACGGCACGAACCGGTCGAGTTCGTGTGCTTGTTGGGTCGGCCGCCCTCGGAGTGGGACGGCCCCGACGGAAGGAGGACCGTCGAGGAGACCCTGGGTGTGCTCAACGCCCGGTATGTCAACTACGATGAACTACTGGAGAATGCTTTCCAAGCGTATTCGGACTATCTGGATCGAGCCGACGTGATCGACCGGATCGGCGGCGTCATTCGTGCGATCGACGATTATACCGTGGAATGAACTCACAAGGTCCACCAAGCGCGGGACGACGCGCCCTCATGGCCAGGGTGCGACAGCGAGACACCAGACCGGAAATGATCGTTCGACGAATTCTACATCGTGCGGGGTATCGGTATCGGCTGCACGCCGGTGATCTTCCGGGTCGCCCGGACATCGTGTTCCGCCGTCTTCGCAAGGTGATCTTCGTCCATGGTTGTTTCTGGCATCGGCACGAGGGATGTAGGCGAGCCACTACCCCGAAGGCACGTAGAACCTTCTGGCAGAACAAGTTCGACGAAAACCGACGGCGTGACGCCGCCTCGGTATCGGCCTTGAAGCAGCAAGGCTGGGAAGTGACGATCGTCTGGGAGTGCGAAACCGACGATCCCCATGCCTTGAAGGCTCGCTTGGCGTCGTTCCTCGAGCGGCGTGCCACCGCTTCCGACCTGACCTGGGTCGAATGCCGGGGTCGTCGCCTGGAGATTCGGAGTGACGATGCGACATAGCCCCCGCTACCGTGCGAACGTCGATTGTGAAGGCATCTGTCGCCAGTGTTGCAGATGAGTCAGGGGGCGGCGGCGTGTTGGATGGTGAGGGTCTGGTTGGCGGGTACTGACTCCAGGGTGGTCACGGTGCTGTCTGGCCAGATCACGGTCAGCACGTCGATCTCCGTTGCCGCACCGACGCCGAAGTGGGCGGAAAGTTCGCCCGATCCCAGGTAGACGCCTTCGCCGCCGATGTACCGGCGCTGCTCGGTGGCGCCGGTCCGGATCGATACCAGCGCGCCGATCCCGTCGGGCGCCACCGTGCGACTCTCGCCGCGGTCCAGGAACACGCGCAGGTAGTTGGTTGCGGGGCCGGCGAGGTCGTTGCGGAACAGGCTCACCGGGCCGCTCAGGTTGACGATGAGGATGTCGCGGTCGCCGTCGTTGTCGTAGTCGAAGGCGATCAGGCCGCGGCCCT
>JAPPKD010000244.1:0-4278 GCA_028820215.1 Spirochaetaceae bacterium
GCCAGCGTGCCGTGCCCGGCGGCCGGCAGGCTCGCCACCTGCACCGACTTCAGGCGGTCGCCCTCCGCGTCCGTGAACACGCCCTCGAAGTCGGCCGCCGCGAACGTCAGCACCGTGTCCTCCGCCGTGCTCAGGTGCAGCGCGCCGGCCACCGGAGCGTCCGCCACCGCGGTCACCGTGATCGTCACCGTCGCCGCCGCGGCAGACGCCGCGTCCGACTGGTCCACCACCTTGAAGTCGAACGTCGCCGCACCGCTCCAGTTCGCCGCCGGCGTGAACGCCAGGTCCGCCAAGTCGCCATGCGCGACGTCCTGGTTCGCCGTCACCGCTTCCCCGTCCAGCGCCAGCGTGCCGTGCCCGGCGTCCGGCAGGCTCACCACCCGCACCGCCTTCAGGCTGTCGCCCGCGTCCAGGTCGGTGAACACGCCCGTGAAGTCGCCCGCCGCGAACGTCAACGCGGTGTCCTCCGCCGTGCTCACCGCCAGCGCGCTCGCCGTCGGCGGGTCGTTCACGGGGTTCACGGTGACGGTCGCCGTGGCCGCCGCCGACGCCGCGTCCGACTGGTCCACCACCTTGAACGTGAAGGTCGCCGCCCCGTTCCAGTCCGCCACCGGCGTGAACGACAGGTTCGCCAGGTCGCCATGCGCGATCTCCTGGTTCGCCGTCACCGCGTCCCGGTCCAGCGACCGCGTCCCGCGGCCGGCGTCCCGCGGGATCACGACCGGCACCTCTTCCCGGTCCAGCGACAGCGTCCCGTGCGCGGCGTCCGGCAGGCTCACGACCTGCACCGACTTCAGGCTGTCGCCCGCATCCGGGTCGGTGAACACGCCCTCGAAGTCACTCGCCGCGAACGCCAGCGCCGTGTCCTCCGCCGTGCTCTTGCCCAGCGCCGCCGCCGCCGGCGCGTCGGCCACCGCGGTCACCGTCACGGTCACCGTCGCCGCCGCCGACTCCGCGTCCGACTGATCCGCCACCGTGAAGGTGAACTCGGCCGCCCCCACCCAGTTCGCCTTCGGCGCGAAGGTCAGCGTTCCCAGGTCGCCGTGCGCCACCACCTGGTTCGCCGTCACCGCGGTCGTGCCCAGCGCCAGCGCCCCGTGCGCCGCCGCCGGCAGGGTCGCCACCTGCACCGACTTCAGGCTGTCGCCGGCGTCCACGTCCGTGAACACCCCCTCGAACTGCGCCGCCGTGAACGCCAGCGCCGTGTCCTCGGCCGTGCTCACCGCCAGCGCACTCGCCGCCGGCGTGTCGTTCACCGCGCTCACCGTGATCGTCGCCGCCGCCGCCGCCGACTCCGCGTCCGACTGGTCCGCCACCTGGAACGTGAAGGTCGCCGCGCCGCTCCAGTTCGCCACCGGGGTGAACGCCAGCTTGCCCAGGTCGGCGTGCGCCACCACCTGGTTCGCCGTCACCGCCGTCCCGTCCAGCGCCAGCGCCCCGTGCGCCGCCTCCGGCAGACTCACCACCTTTACCGACTTCAGGCTGTCGCCGGCGTCCGCGTCCGTGAACACCCCCTCGAACTGCGCCGCCGTGAACGCCAGCGCCGTATCCTCGGCCGTGCTCACGTTCAGCGCGCCCGCCACCGGCGCGTCGGCCACCGCGGTCACCGTGATGGTGACGTCGGCCATCGCCGACGCGGTGTCGGTCTGGTCCAGGAACCGGATCGTGAAGCTGTCCCTCCCGTTCCAGTTCGCTGCCGGCGTGTACGCCAGATCCCCCAGGTCGTCGCGGGCGATCACCTGGTTCGCGGTCACCGCGGTTCCGTCCAGCGCCAGCGTCCCGCGCCCGCCGACCGCCGGGCTGATCACCCACACCGACTTCAGGCTGTCGCCGTCGCCGTCGCTGTACACCCCCTCGAAGTCCGCCACCGTGAACGTCAGCGTCGTGTCCTCGGCGGTGCTCTTGCCCAGCGCCGCCGCCACCGGCGCGTCCGCCACCGCGGTCACGATGATCCGCAGCGGTCTGGTCACCGAGAACCGGTCGGTCTGGTCGCTCAACTGGAAGAAGAGCTGCGCCACGCCGTTCCAGTTCGCCACCGGCGTGAAGGTCAGGCTCCCCAGGTCGGCATGCGCCACTACCTGGTCCGCCGTCACCGCCGTCCCGCTCAACGCCAGCACGCCGTGGCCGGCGTCCGGCGGGCGCACCACCTTCACCGCCTTCAGGCTGTCGCCCTCGTCCGGGTCGGCGAACACCCCCTCGAAGTTGTTCGCCGTGAACGCCAGCACCGTGTCCTCTCGCCAGACCACGTCCATCGCAGCCGCCCACGGCGGGTCCGGGGACGGCGTGACCGTCACCGTGGCCACGGCGGCGTCCGAGCGTGCGTTCTCGCGGTCGTGCACGCGGAAGCCGAAGGTGACGGAGCCGGCGTAGTCGGTCGCGGGCGTAAACGTCAGGCCCGCCAGGTCCGCCCGGCTGACGATCTGGCCGGAGGTGGCCGCGACGCCGTTCAGGGTCAGCTTCCCGTGTTGCCCCGGCAGACTCCCGATCGTCACCGCGGTGAGGCTGTCGCCGTCATCCGCGTCCGTGAACGCCGTGTCGAAGTCGCTCGCCGCCAACGGCAGCGCCCGGTCCTCGCCGGTCGTCAGGCCCAGCGCGCTCGCGGTCGGCGGCGCGTTCCACCACAGCGAGAGGGTGTAGGAGTCCTGCGACGCGGCGCCCGACTTGTCGCGCACCCGGAACTCGATCGCCGCCCGGTAGGTGCCGGCCAGCGGCTCGAACTCCAGGTCGGACAGCGACGCCGCGGCGATCACGTCGTCCTTCTCCTGCTCCTCTTCGTCTTCCTGCAGCGTGCCTCCCGTCGGCGTACTCGTCAGCTCGATCGCCCCGAGGACGTCCCCGGGGTCGGGGTCCGCGAACACGGACTGGAACAGCGCCGCGAAGTCCAGCTCCGCGTGCCACTTGCGGGTCAGATCCGCCGCCGTCGGAGCGTCGTTCTTCGCGGCGATGGTCACGGTGGCGGTGTAGGCGGCGGCCGACCCGGTATCCGACTGGTCGACCACCCGGAAGGTGAACCCGGCGTTCCCGAACCAGTCCGCCGCGGGTGTGAACGTCAGGCTGTCCAGGTCGCTCGCGGCGATCGCGTCGCCTGCCTGCACCGCGTCCCCTTCCACCGCCAGCGCGCCGTGCGCGGCGTCCGGCAGGGTCACCACCCGCACCGCCTTCAGGCTGTCGCCGGGGTCGCGATCGCTGAACACGAAGTTCGCCGCCGCCACCGTCACCGCCGTGTCTTCGTCGCCGGTGATCGTGAACGCCTGCGAGGTCGGCGGGTCGGCGACCGGCGCGACCTCCACGGTGGCGGTGGCGGCCTCCGAAACGGCGCCGGCGGCGTCCTGCACCTGGAAGGTGAACGTCACCCGGCCGGCGAAGTCGGCGTCGGGCCGGTACTCCAGCCGCGTCAGCCCGGCCGCCGCCACCGTGTCGCCGCTGTGGACCACGGTCTCGACGCTGCCGTGGAAGCTGGCCAGCGTGCCGGCCGGTTGCGCCGGTTCCCCGGACCGCGGCGCCTGCGTGAACACGATCGCCTTGAGCCGGTCACCCGCGTCGACGTCGTCGAAGGTGAAGTCGGCGAGCGTGAGGGTGAGCGTCGCGTCCTCGTCCATCGAGCGGGCAATATCCGCCGTCGACGGTGGGTCGTTGACCTCCGTCACCCGGATCGTCGCGGTGCTCGAAGCCAGCGAACGGGCGCCGGTCGTGTCCTCCACCCCGAACAGGAACGTCGCCGCCCCGCTCCAGTCCGCCGCCGGCGTGAACTGCAGCGTGCCGTCGATGGAGTCGCTCGGGGCGGTGATCTTCTGGCCGGCGGTCACCGCCGTCCCGTCCAGCGCCAGCGTCCCCGCGGCCGCGTCCGGCAGCGACGCGATGACGACGGCGGCCCGCGCGTGTCCGTCCACGTCGGAGAACGGGAAGTCGGCGGCCGTCAGCGTCAGCGCGGTTTCCTCGGCCACCGTGAGCTCGAAGTCGGCCGACGTCGGCGGGTCGGCGACCGGCCTCACCGTGACCGTGGCGGCGTACGCCTGCGTCGAGGCGCGCCGGGTGGTGTCCACCACCTTGAACGTGAACGAGGCGATCCCGTACCAGTCCGCCGGCGGCCGGTACCGGAGCGCGCTCAGGTCCGCGCGCGCGATGGTCGCGCCCGCGGCCTGCGCCACGTCGTTCAGCAGCAGCGTGCCGGACGCCGGCAGCGTCTCGATGCGCAGCTTGTGCAGGTGCTCGTCCGGGTCCGCGTCGCTGAACGGAAACTGGCCGGCGGCGAAGGTGTGCGACGTGTCCTCGTCGATC
>JAPPKD010000244.1:4378-9662 GCA_028820215.1 Spirochaetaceae bacterium
TGGGTCGCCCGCGCGCCGCTCGTGTCGACGGCGGTGATGCGGATGTTGTCAAAGACCCGCGTCGTGGTCGGGTAGAGGCAGTGCTCATGGGGGTAGCTGGTACACCTCCTGACCGTCAGGTCCGGGCCAACGCCACTTCCCTCGAACTGCAGTTCGTC
Source organism: Spirochaetaceae bacterium (assembly GCA_028820215.1). Next base: position 4,537 of record JAPPKD010000244.1, read on the forward strand.
ACCGTCTGCGTCGTAGAAGTAGGAGCGCAGGTCGACGCCGTAGCGATAGCTGTACTTGTTCTCCGGCTCCGGGATCTTGACGCTCAGGCCCACGGTCTGTCCGGCGAACAGGGCGACCGGGGCGCTGTTCGCCACCACCCTGATCGTGAAGCTCAGGGTGTCGCTGTCGGCGTCGCTGTCGTCGGCATCCGTGTCGACCGCCCGGTAGGTCATGGCGTAGGTGCCGGCGGTGGTCGGCGTGCCGGTGATCCGGCGCGTGCGCGGGTCGAAGCTCAGGCCCGGCACCGCCGGCGTCAGGGCGTACGACCGGGCGCCGTCGCCGCCGGTCGCCAGCGGCAGCGGCGACAAGGGCCGCGCCGAGTCGATGGGACCGTAGTCCCGCCCGGTGATGAGGCGCAGGTCGCGGATCGAGGCGCCGTCGGCAAACCGGGGCGTCGAGTTGGCGGCGACGCGCAGCGAGACCTTGATCGTGTCGGCGTCGCCGTCCGCGTCGGTGACCTTGTAGTTGAAGTTCCAGGTGCCGGCGGCCGTGGGCGTGAAGACGACCGTGTTCTTCGGCGCGAGGAACGACATCACGCCGGGCGCGGCCGGCGTCAGCGTGTAGGTCAGGGTGCCGTCACCGCCGGTCGCCGTCGGCAGCACCCGCGTGAGCGTCTGGCCCTGCTGCAGCCCCAGCGAGATGGTGCGGGTCAGGCCGAGGCTCGGCCGGCCGGCGGGGTAGCGGATCTTGACCGGGAGGTAGATGGTGTGGGACAGCCCCCCGGTGTCGGTGACCGTCAACCGGTACAGCAGGTCGACGGGAGACCTCGGTTCGGGAAACAGATACGGCGTGCTGTAATCGGGCTGCCGCGGCTCGTACGACCGCACGGTCGGATCGTCGCGGACCTGGGTCCACCGGAACCTGAGCAGGTCCGGTGGCGTTTCCCGGTCGGAGCTTTGCCGCCCATCCAGGGTCACGTTGGTCTGAATGAGCTTCCCGAATTCATCGTACCTGGGGGAGTGGCGCCAGGTGGCCCGCGCCACGGGCGGGTTCCGGTTGGGCGCGGCCGCCAGCGTCACGGCCACGGTGCGCGCGGGGCCGTCGCCGGCGGCGTTGCGCGCGCGCACCGCGAAGGTGTAGCCGGCGCCGTCCCGCAGCCCGGTCACCACCTGGCGATAGACGTGTGCGCCCGCGCCGCCCTGGCTCCAGTCGGACCAGGTGGTGCCGCCATCGTCGCTGTACCGGTACCACCAGCTCGCGATCGCGGACCCGTTGGCCGCGCCCGCCGTCCACCGCAGCGTGACCGAGCCGGGGGCCGCGCCCGCGGTGAGCGTGGCCGGCGCGGCCGGCGGCCGTATGACGTCGAGCGACACCGTGGCGGTGGCGCCGGCGCCGTGCTCGTCGGTGGCGGTCAACCGGAACGTCAGCCGCTCCACGCGGTCCGGCGCGGTGAAGGTGGGGCTCTCGGCGGTGGCGTCGCTGAGCGTCACCGTGGTGCCGGCGGTCTGCTCCCAGAGCCAGGTCATCGTGTCCCCGTCCGTGTCGCGGCTGTTGTTGGTCAGGGTCACGCTGCCGCCGGCGGCAACCGCACCGTACGGCGCGGTCGAGGCGGCGGCCAGCGGCGGATCGTTGGGATGCACGGTGATGGTGACCGTGCTCGTCGCCGACCCACCCAACTGGTCGACCAGGACGGCCTTGAAGGTGGCGCTGCCGGAGTAGTCCGCGGCGGGCGTGTACACCAGCGTGTCCAGGTCCTTCGGGTCGACCGCCTGGCCGAGGGTCACCGCCTTCCCCCCAAGCGTCAGCCGGCCGTAGCGCGATTGCAGGGTCATCAAACTCACCAGTGCCAGACTGTCGCCCGCGTCCGCGTCCGAGAACGCGCCCGTGAAGTCGCTCGTGGCGAAGGTCATGGGAATGTCCTCGTGCGTTTCCTTGGCGATCGCCGCCGCGGTCGGCGCGGTGTTGGCATTGACGGTGATCGTGAACGTGAGGGTGTCGGCATCGGCGTCGGTCGTGATGTGGTCGCCGTCGTCCACCCGGTAGGTCATCCGGTACTCCCCTACGTACTCGGCCACGCCGGACAGCACGCGCGTCTTCGGGTCGAAGGTCAGGCCGGTCACCGCCGGGGCGAGGCTGTAGGTCAGGGCGAAGTTGCCGCCGGTCGCCGCCGGCAGGGTCAGCGAGGGGGCGCCCGGCAAGAACATCGTCCGCGTCTGCGCGGCCACCGTGGCGTCGCCGAAGCTCGGCGCCGCGTCCACGAACGGCGTGGCGCTGCCGCTCGCCGCCGGCCCCGCGTAGTAGGCGTTGGTGGCGGTCAGGGTGACGGTGTAGGAGCGGTCGTTGGTCAGGTTGGGGATGGTGTGGGCGCGGGCGGTCGCGGCCAGGTCCGCGCTGCCCGTGGCGCCGGCCGCGGACCAGGCCAGCCGGTAGCCGGTCACCGGCGAGCCGCCGTCGGCCGCCGGCGCGGCCCAGCTCACCGCCAGCGAACCGTCGTTGCCCAGCACCGCCAGCTCGCGCGGCGCCGTGGGGGCGCCGTAGGGCGTCGCGGAGGTCACCCCGGTCGCCGTGTACGAGGCCTCGGCGCCGGCGTTGAGGCGATAGGTGGTGTCGACCTCGATCCGGTACTCCTGGCCCCCGGTGAGGCCGGTGATGTCGTACGAGGTCGCGGTCTTGGGCACCACCGGCGACGTGCCGGCGACCGCGGCGCTGCCCGCCTTGGACCAGGACACCTTGAAGTGGTCGAGCGTCCTGGTCCCGGCAGGCAGGCTCCAGGTGACCCGCAACCGGTTGGCGCCCGAGCGCGCGGCCGCCAGGCTGCCCACCTGCATGTTGTCGCGCGCGGCCGGGACGTTGATGAACATGTCGTCGCGCGGGCTGGCGTAGGGCAGGCTGGCCAGCGCGGCGCCGCTGCCGGTGCGGAACGGCCCCTCGCCGACGGCGTTCACGGCGGTCACGCCGACCCCGTACTCGGTGCCGTTGGTCAGCCCGGTGACGTAGTGGGCGTGCACGCCGGTGCCGGCCGGCGCCACGTTCGCCGACCGCACGGTGCCGGCGTAGTCGCCGGTCTGGTACCAGTACACGCGGTAGGCGGTGACCGCGCTGCCGCCGTCGCTGGCCGGCGGGCGCCAGCTCACCCTGAGCTTGCCGGGATGGGACAGGACGAACTTGCGCTGGTAGCGATGGTCGCCCGGGGCGTAGGTGTCGTTGCGAAACGTGCCGAAGCCAACCGGCCCCGGCGCGGTCGCTTCGCCCGGGGTCTGCGCATGGGCGGCGGCGACCGCCAGCCAGGCGACCAGCGCCAGCATGCCGGCCCACCGGCGCGGCGCTGCGCCCCGGCGGCGGACGGCGGTTACCATCGGTCGCCGGTGGGCCGGCGCTGGCCGGTCGGTGCTGAGTAGCCGGGGAGGTCTCCTGTTCATCGCTGGGTGTCCGCTGTCTCTTCTCGTGCTCTTCTCGTGGGTCAGCAGGCCGCGTTGCTCGCGGGGTGCGGAGCCGCGCGGCGCTAGCCTCATGACTCCGACTCCATGACTCCGATCTTTAATTAAGCAAGAACCGGGCCAAGTCTTTGCCTCGCCTCAATTCATCTTGGAGAAAAGAGTTGGTGCGACCTGGACTGGTTTCGCAGCACCGCGGACGAGTGGCGCAATATGCGACCCAAGCCCCGCCGGTACCAGGCGGTTACAGATAACTCCTAGCGGACAAGCCGGTTACGAGTTGGAGCGGGGGTTGTCGCGAAATGCGCCACAAGACGCAATCCGCGACACCTCCCGACGGCCGCGAACGGGCCCGACTCACTCGCCGGAGTCGGCGTAGTCGGCGGCCTGCGGGGTCAACCCGTACTTGTTCAGCTTGCGGTGCAGCGTCGTGCGATTGATGCCCAGGGCGCGTGCCGCCCGCGTCACGTTGCCGTCCACGGCGGCCAGCGCCCGCTCCACCGCCCGGCGCTCCACCTCCGCCAGCGGCGCCACCTGCGCCAGCGCGCCGGGTTGCCCGCCCGCTTCCGGTTCCGTGCCCGCCGCGGCCTCCGTGCCCGTTGCGGGCTCCGGCCACACCGTCGCCAGGCCCGCCGGCAGGTCGGCCGCCTCGATCACGCCGCCGCCCGCCATCGTCGCGGCGCGTTCGATCACCCCCTGCAGTTCGCGCACGTTGCCCGGCCAGCCGTGCGCCAGCAGCAGCCGCAGCGCGCCCGGACTGATGCTCTTCACCGCCTCTCCGGCCCGCCCGGCGTACTGCTGCAGGCAGTGGTCCACCAGTTGCGGCACGTCCTCGCGCCGCTCCCGCAGCGGCGGCAGCTCGATCGGGAACACCGCCAGCCGGTAGTACAGGTCGGTGCGAAACGCGCCCGACCGCATCGCCGCGTCCAGGTCCCGGTTGGTGGCCGCGATCACCTGCACGTCCACCGGGATCATCGCCGTGCCGCCGACCCGCTGCAGCTCGCGCTCCTGCAGCACGCGCAGCAGCCGCGCCTGCAGCTCCGGCTTCATGTCCGCGATTTCGTCGAGCAGAATCGTGCCTCCGTGCGCCCGTTCGAAGCACCCCCGCCGCACTCGCGTCGCCCCGGTGAACGCCCCCCGCTCGTGTCCGAACAGCTCGCTCTCGATCAGCGCCTCCGGCACCGCCGCGCAGTTGACCGCCAGGAACGGACCCTTGCCGCGGCGCCCGTTGGCGTGCAGCGCCCGTGCCACCAGCTCCTTGCCGGTACCGCTCTCGCCCCGGATCAGCACCGTCGCGTCGCCCGCCATCGCCCGCTTCATCAGCCGGTACACGCGCTGCATCGCCGCGCTCGTTCCCACCATGCCGGCAAACGGGGCCGGGCTCTCCAGCGCCGCCCGCAAGTCGCGCACCTCGGCCCGCATGCGTTCGATCTCGACCTCGCGCGACAGGTCGCGGTACACGTACAGGTCACCGATCACCGTGCCCTCGTCGTCGTGCACCGGCCTGCGCAGCCGGTAGTACAGCGGACCGGCCGCAGCGCTCCCGGTACGCTGCGCGCCGCCGGCGTCCGCGGCCGTCCGCTCCGCCTGCTGCAACGGTTCCACCAGTTCGCCGCCCGCCTCGACCGTGACCCGCCTGCCGGCTTCGCTCAGCGGTACCCTGCGCAACCTGCGTTCCCACAGCGCGTTCGCCTCCTGCAGGGTCATCGGTT
>JAPPKD010000335.1 GCA_028820215.1 Spirochaetaceae bacterium
ATTTTTAGATGAGGCACGCTTTCGGCAGGGTTAGATTTCTGGTGAGGCAATGCGCGCTCTTGAACGCGGGGCGGTGCTCGCCGTACACTGTGGCAGGCACACGGAGATGGCTGAAACGGCAGGGTGGTCGGTGTTCGACCGGGACAGCGGTCGCTGGCCGTTGGTGCCTGCGAGAGTGGTGGAACTGGCAGACACGCCAGATTTAGGATCTGGTGCCGCAAGGCATAAGGGTTCGAGTCCCTTCTCTCGCACAGGTTCGACCAGAGGTGCTTCGATCGGTTTTTCCTCCACGCGGGAATAGCTCAGTGGTAGAGCACCACGTTGCCAACGTGGAAGTCGCGGGTTCAAGTCCCGTTTCCCGCTCTCTTCGATCATGGCGGCGCAACGATCTGCCGTCCGCCGACCCGCCAGAGCGCCGCTACCGGACTGACCCGTGATAGAGAAGCAGGACGAGCAACTCCAGGAGAACGCCGAGGTCAAGCTGTCGGTGACGGTCGCCGCCTCCGACGTGCAACGCGTGTACGACGCCACGGTGGCAGAGCACTGTCGAACCGTGCGCATCAAGGGCTTCCGCAAGGGCAAGGTGCCGCGTGACGTCCTGATCCGCAAGGCGGGCGATGCCTTGCTTGCTGAGGCTGCCGAGCGCATCATCGGTGAGGCGGCCCAGGCAGCGCTGGAGGCCGCCGAGCATCCGCCGATCCGCTCCTCGCGCCCGCGGGTGGAGGCGGAAGAGCCGCTGGCGGTCGGCTCCGCGTTCCGCTTCGACCTGCTGTACGACACCAAGCCGGAGGTCAGCTTGGGCCGCTACCGGGGCGTGGACGTGACCCGTCCCCGCTTCCGCATCGAAGACGGTGACCTGCAGCGCGAGCTGGACGCCATCCGCGAGCAGAACGCCGTGGTGGTGGAGAAGCAGTCCGACGTGGTCGAGAGCGGTGACGTGGTGGAGATCGACTACGTGGAGGTGGAGGACGGCAGTCCGGTCTCTTCCACCCGGCGCGAAGGGTTCGTGTTCGAGGTCGGCACCGGCTACAACCAGCACCGCATCGACGACGACCTGGTCGGCATGCGGGTCGACGATGAGCGCGACATCGACAAGACCTACCCCGACGACTTCGAGGATGAGGCGCTCGCCGGCCGGTCGCTGGTGCTGCGGGTGCGCGTACGCCGGCTGCGGGAGAAGCAGCTTCCGGATCTTGACGACGAGCTGGCGCAGGACGTCAGCGAGCGATTCGAGACCCTGGAGGATCTGAAGGCGGACATCCGCGAGCGCATCCGGAGCGACGGCGACCGGATCGTCCGTGAGCGGCTGATCTCCGCGATCATCACCGCCGTTGAGGAGGCTTCGGTGGTCCCCCTGCCGCGCTCCCTGGTGGACGCCGGCCTGGCCGCCGACTGGTCGGCCATGGTGTCGCGCTACGGCGGCAGCGAGCGCCGGGTGACGCTGGCGCTGGAGCGGTCCGGGACCGACCGCAACGCGCTCTTTGAGCAGTGGCGGCCGGCGGCCGAGCGCCGCACGCGCCTGATGCTGATCACGGACCGGCTGGCAGACGCCGAGGAGATAGCGGTCGCCGACGACGAGGTGGAGCAGGAGCTTGTGCGCCGCGCGCGCTCGCGCTCGATGGAGATCGAAGAGCTGCGCGAGGCGTATGAGCGCAACGAGATGCTGCCGGCGCTGCGGGCCGATGTCCGCAACGAGAAGCTCTACGACCGACTGATCGAGCTCGCCGCGGTCAAGGAAGGCGAAGAGCTCGCCTATATGGACTTGGTATCCGGAAACAGCTAACTTTGAGGTGGCCGGCGGGGAATCCTCCCCGAGCCCGCGAACCAACCATGGACCGACCACTCCCATGAGCCGACCAATGTCATTGAACGAACAGGCCATGAACGAACAACTCAACGCCCTCGTACCCATCGTCATCGAACAGACCGGGCGCGGCGAACGCTCGTACGACATCTACTCCCGGCTGCTCAAGGACCGGATCGTCTTCATCGACGGCGAAATCTACGACATCACCGCCGACCTCGTGGTGGCGCAACTCCTGTTCCTGGAGTCACAGGATCCGGAGAAGGACATCCACGTCTACATCAACTCGCCGGGCGGCATGGTGACCGCCGGGCTGGCCATCTACGACACGCTGCGCTACATCAGCGCGGACGTGCAGACGATCTGCCTGGGTCAGGCCGCGTCGATGGGCGCGTTGCTGCTGGCCGCCGGAACCAAGGGCAAGCGGACTGCCCTGCCGTCCGCCCGCCTCCTGATCCATCAGCCGTGGGGCGGCGTGTCCGGGCAGGCGGCCGACATCGGCATCCAGGCGCGCGAGCTGGTGCGCCTGAAGCGACTCATCATCAGCTACTTCGCGGAGTGCACGGGCAAGGACGAGAGCGTCGTTGCTCAGGACCTGGAACGGGACTACTATATGTCGTCGCACGAGGCGGCAGAGTACGGCCTGATCGACAAGGTGCTTACGAGACGGGGTCCTGACGAGGCGAGCTGATGGCCAAGACCGCGAAGACTGACGACAAGCTCTGCTCCTTCTGCGGCAAGACGGCGGACACCGCACGCCGCCTGATCGCCGGGCCCGGCGTGTACATCTGCGACGAGTGCGTGGTCGTCTGCAAGAAGATCCTCGACGATGAGGAGAAAGTCTTCTCCGCGGAGTTCCGGGACGAGGTGCCGAAGCCGCGGGAGATCAAGAGTTACCTCGACCAGTACGTGATCGGCCAGGAAGACGCCAAGAAGGTGCTGGCCGTCGCCGTGTACAACCACTACAAACGCATCACCATGCGCAACCGTGGCGACAGCGACGTGGAGATCGAGAAGTCCAACGTGCTGCTGATCGGCCCCACCGGCACCGGCAAGACCCATCTGGCCAGGACGCTGGCGCGCAAGCTGAAGGTCCCGTTCGCGATCGCCGACGCGACTACCCTCACCGAGGCCGGGTACGTGGGTGAGGACGTCGAGAACATCCTGCTGCGGCTGATCCAGAACGCGGGCAACAACATCGCCGCCGCCGAGCGCGGCATCATCTACATCGACGAGATCGACAAGATCGCAAAGAAGGGTGAGAACGTGTCGATCACCCGCGACGTGTCGGGCGAAGGCGTGCAGCAGACGTTGCTGAAGATCGTCGAGGGTACGGTCGCCTCCGTGCCCCCGCAGGGGGGCCGCAAGCATCCCAATCAGGAGATGCTGAAGATCGACACCTCCAACATCCTGTTCATCTGCGGCGGCGCGTTCATCGGCCTGGACCAGGTGGTGGCCTCGCGCGTGATGCAGTCGCCGCTCGGGTTCGGGGCCGAAGTGGAGAACCGGCGCGACCGCAACCTGCTGTCCCTGTACTCTCACCTGCAGCCGGACGACCTGATCCGCTACGGCATGATTCCGGAATTCATCGGCCGCCTGCCGATCGTCGTCACGCTCGGCGACCTGACCGTCGACTCGCTCAAGCGGATCATCATCGAGCCGAAGAATTCGGTGATCCGCCAGTATCAGGCCTCGCTGAGCGTCGACGACGTCGAACTGTCATTCGAGGACGATGCCATCACCGCCATCGCCGAGAAGGCGATGGACCGCAAGACGGGAGCCCGCGGCCTGCGGGCGATCATCGAAGCGGCCATGGTCGACATCATGTTCAACATCCCTTCGATGGAGGGACTGAAGAAGGTGGTGGTCACCCGTGACGTCATAGAGACGTCCCAGAGCCCGGAAGTTGTGTTCGTCGCCGACGAGAAGCAGTCGGCATAGCGCCCATGTTGCTGCCCGCTGACGTCTGGACCATGGCTCGGGCACCCGAGGGCACGGCCGTGCTGATCCGGCCGTCGGGGGCGGACGTGGCCGTGCCCATCTTCGTCGACCACTGCATCGCGCAATCGATCTACATCGCCCTGCGCGGCGAACGGCAGAGCCGGCCGCTCACGCACGATCTGTTCCTGCAGACGCTGGCCGCGATGAAGGTTTCCGTGGAGCGTGTGGAGATCACGGAGATCAAGAGCGTCGGCGGTCACGGCACGTTCTTCGCGCGGCTCGTGCTGCTCCAGGACGGTCAGCAGGTGGAGGTGGATTCGCGGACGTCCGATGCCATCGCCATCGCCCTGCGCGCCAAGTGTCCGATCTTCATCGACGAGGACGTGGTCGAGCAGGCGTCGATCCCGGTTTCCACGGTGGAGAGCGGGGACTCACCGGAAGGGGACGAAGACGACGCGGAAGCAGCCGAAGCGGCGGAAGGCGACCCGGTCGGAAAGCTCAAGCGCGAACTCGCCATCGCCGTCCAGGAAGAGAAGTACGAAGAGGCTGCGAGGCTGCGCGACCGCATCACCGAGCTGGAAGGGTCCTCGTAGCGGCTACTGGTCGCCCGGGTTACTGGTCGCGCCGGGCTATTCGTCGCCTTTCTGCTTGACGTTTTGCAGCCGCTCTTCGATCAGGGTTTCGATCTCGGTCTTGTCCTTGCCGAGCGAGTACGAAACCTCGTCCACCATCAGCCGCAGCGCGCTGTCGTACAGCTTGCGCTCCAGGATGGGCAACTCCTTGATCCTGCTGCGGTAGGACAGCGAGCGCACGACCGAGGCGATGTCGTCGACCGCGCCCTGCTTCAGGAGATCGAGGTTCATCTGATAGCGCAGCTTCCAGTCGGTGGGGATGGGGTCGAAGTCTTCGGCGATCAGCCGCAGGGCGCGTTCGGCCTTGCGCTTGCTGACGATGGCGCGGATGCCGAGCCCGTCCGCCTTGTCGACCGGAATCATGATCGTCATGTCGGAGACTTCCAGGTAGACGACGTAGTAGAGGGTGGGACTGCCCTGAAACTCCCGCTCCTCCAGCCGCTCGATCCTGCCGACGCCCTGGAGGGGATATACGATCTGCTGGCCCACGGAGTAACGCGTCCTGGGGCGGGCCGGCTTCCGCTTGGCCGCGGCTTTCTTGGCCGGCGACAAGTCGTCCAGGGACGCGTCCGCCTCGACCGCGGCATCGTCGACCGTGCCGTTCGTCCCATCAGCCGTGTCGGCTGCCAGCTTGGCCTCGGTTGCCGACCTGGCCTCGGTTGTCGATCTGGCGCGGCGCCTGGCGGCCGGACGCTTGCTGGCCGCTCCGGGTTTGCTGGTCGCTTCGGGTTTGCTGGTCGCTTCGGGCTTGCTGGTCGCTTCGGGCTTGCTGGTCGCTTCGGGCTTGCTGGTCGCTTCGGGCTTGCTGGTCGACTTCCGCTGCGCGGCCTTCGGTTCGCCAACCACCGGCGGCTGCGTCGATTCCGTGGGCTCGGTAGACTTGGTCGCGTCTTCCTTCGCAGACGCGGCTGACCCCATGACCGAAGTATCGCACAGAGACCGTTCCGGGTCAAAACAGAATCACCGGTGACTCCTTCTGAGCGGCCCCGCAGCCGCCTGACGCGGGTGCTGAGCATTGCCGGGTACCCTGCCCTGTTCGCGGCGCTCGGCGTGGTCGCGATCGTCTTCTGGGAGCCCGTGTTGTCCCTGATGCGGAACCCCGAGGAGCTCCGCGTACGGGTGGAGGCCTACGGGGTGGCGGCCCCTGCGGTGTTCATCGCCGTCCAGGTGCTGCAGGTGGTGGTCTTCGTGATCCCGGGAGAGTTCCCGCAGTTGGCCGCCGGGTACCTGTTCGGCATCCCGCTCGGCATCGCCCTGACGCTGGGCGGAGCGGCGCTTGGCTCGGCCATCGGGTTTCTGCTCGCGCGCCTGCTCGGGCGCCCGTTTCTGCACGCGATCGTGTCGGAGAAGCGCAGCAGCCAGGTGGAGGATCTGATCGCCTCGCCGCGCGGGGTCGGTATGTTGTTCCTGCTGTATCTGATTCCCGGGATCCCGAAGGACGTCCTGTGCTACGTGGCCGGCATCGGTCCCCTGCGGCTGGGCGTCTACCTGTTGGCAAGCACCGTCGGGCGCCTCCCCGGAGTGGCGGTGAGCGTGATATCCGGAGACGCGGCCGCCGAGCGGCAGTGGGCGGTCGTGGCGATCGCCCTGGGCATCGCCGTGGTGTTCTTCGTGATGGGATTCCTGTTTCGCCGCCGACTCATGGAGGTGCTGCAGCGCTTCGCGCGGCTCGATGAGCCCCGGCCGTCCGATGAGCCCCGCCCGCCCGCCGAACCGGGGCCGCCCGGTCAGCCTGGGAGGAAATCCGCGACGGCGGCGACGCCGGCCGGCAGGTCCGCGCGCCGGAAGCCCAGGTAGCGGAACGGATGGATGTCCAGCAGGTTCGGGGTCCACCCGGACACGCGCTGCAGGTCGATGAGCGAATAGGACACAAGGTGATTGACCGGAAGGATGGCCGCGTCCTGCAGCAGCAGCTCCTCTGCCTCCGCCAGCAGCTCCAGGCGGTCGAGGCCGGTAGCACCGATGGCGCGATCGATGATCCGGTCGTAGTCGCGGGACGAGTACCCGGCGTCGTTGAGGTTGCTCGAGCTGGTCCACATCTGCAGGAAGCTGATCGGATCGATGAAGTCGCCGATCCAACTGCTGATCGTCAGCGTGAAGTTGCCGGCCTTCACTTCCGCCAGATAGTCGTCGTAATCCCGTACCACGGCCACGGTGACGTCGATCCCGAGGTTGGACTCCCAAGCGGTCTCGATGTCCGCGGCCAGTGAAGCAGCCCCGGCGCCCGGCACCGTGACCGTGACCGGCGGGAGCCCGTTGCCGTCCGCGAAGCCGGCCTGCTCCAGCAGCCGGCGCGCGGTGCGCATGTCCTGGGCCGGGATGCCTTCCACGGCCGGATAGTTCGCCGTGCGCGGCACCAGGCCGCTCGTCGGGAAGTCCACCCGTTCCGGGTCGCGCACCGTATCCCACGGAACCATCAGGACGAGCGCACGGCGCACGCGCACGTCATCGAACGGCGGATCGCTCGACTTGAACACGAAATAGGTCGTGCCGAACAGCCGGTTGGCGACGACGAACGGGCGAATCTGCGCAGCGGTCTCACCACGTCCATCGAAGGGGTCGGCCCAGTGAATCTCTCCCGCCAGGAAACCGGCATTGACGGCGGCCAGGTCTTCGAAGGCGCGGACGCGGATGCGGTCGAGCTCGACCTCCGACCGTGCCCAGTAGTGCGGACTCCGGTCGAACACCAGCTCGTCCGCCTCCCGGCCTGTCAGGGAGAACGGACCGTTGCCGATGATCGGCGCCTGCCGCTCCCACCCGACCTGGGCGCGGTAGGCGGGGTAGACCGGGGCGAAGGCGTGGTGTGCCAGCGTGCTCAGGAAGTGCTCGGCCGGGCGCTCCAGCACCACCTCGAGCTCGATGGGCGAGATCACGCGGATGCCGACGGCCTCTTCGTCGTTGTTGGCCCCCGACCGGTAGTCGGCCACGCCCTTGATCACGTCGAACAGCACCGAGTACTCGGCCTGCTCGCCGGGGTTGATGATGCGCAGCCAGGATGCCCGAAAGTCCTCGGCGATCACTTGCGTGCCGTCCGAGAAGCGGGCGTTGTCGCGCAGCAGAAAGCGGTAACGCAGCCCGTCTTCGGACACCTGCCAGGAGCGTGCCACGCCGGGAACGGGGTCAAGGGTATCGGGATGGTAGGAGACGAGGCCCTCCGACAGCGCGGTGAAGAGCTGCGCTTCGATTGCGGTATAAGCGTGCAAAGGGTCGAACGCCACGTCCACGGTGCCGAGGGCGACGACCATCTCCCGGGCCGTCGTCTCGTCGGCGCCGATCGTGGGAGTTGCGGTGACCAGGAGCGCGGCGGCGACAAGCGCGGCCGACGCCAGTCGCGCGGACAAGGAGCGCGTGCGCCGCATCCGAACGGCCCTGCCCATCATCCGCGCCTGAAGGCTTCCAGCGGGTCGATGCCGAGCCGCACGCGCAGGTAGAGGAAGCCTGCCAGCAGCCCGCCGAGGTGGGTCAGATGAGCGACGTGGGTGCGCTGCCCGGTGATCTGGAATACCAGCGCCAGCCCGCCGAGGATGAGCACCATGGTGGTGGCGCGCATCGGGATGAACCAGAAGGTCACGACCTGGTACGGGTTCAACACCGCGTAGGCCAGCATGATCCCGTACACGGCGCCGGATGCGCCCACGATGGCCACCGGTGCTGCCGACGCCACGGCCAGGATGGTGCTGAACACCCCGGCGAGCACGCCGCAGGTGAGGTAGAGCGTCAGGAATTCGGAGCTGCCGATCTCCCGTTCCACCGGCGAACCGAACAAGAAGAGCATGAGCATGTTGAACAGCAGGTGCAGCGGACCGCCATGCAGGAACAGGTAGGTGACGAGCTGCCAGACGGCGCCTTCGCGAGCCACCATCAGCGGGCGCAGGACCGCCGCCCCGAGGGAGGAAGGAACGGCCAGGAGCACGAGATACATGCCGACCGTGATGCCGATCAGCCATGTGGTTGCGTTGTATTGCCGATACGGGAATGGCCTACGGAGCAAGCCACGGTCGCTCACCCCGACAAGCTACCGCCCGCCCCGAACGCGGTCAAACCGTCGGTCCCCCGGCGCCGATGAGTGCGTCGGCCATCTCCAGCAGCCGGTCGGCGGGCTCACCTTCCGGAACGAGAGCGGCAAGGTCCACCCGAGTCTCCCGGTACAGGTCGCCCGCCCGCCTGCGCGCGTCCTGCAGGCTGCCTGACGCCTGCAGCAGGGCGACGGCCCGGTCGATCTGTGGACGCACCCGGTCGATGGGACGGTTCTGGATGCCGTCCAGGATCCCCCACAGCTCGTCCGCGCCGCCTCGCTCGCGATGCAGGATGAGCGGAAGACTCTTCTTGCCCTCGATCAGGTCGTCTCCGCGATCCTTGCCCGGATTGCCGCGTTCCAGGTTGGTGACGTCGTCGATAATCTGGAAGGAGACGCCGAAGCGCTCGCCGATGGCGACCAGCGAGCTCACCGCTACGGCCTCGGCGCCTCCCAGAGCGGCGCCAAGTCCCAGAGCGAGTCCGGCAAGGCTGCCCGACTTCAGGGTGCACATCGACATGTAGTCCGCCGCGCTGGGCAGGATCGCTCCGGGGCGGTGCCAGAGGATGTCCAGCCCTTGCCCGTAGTGCAGCTTGCGCATCGTCTCGGCGTACATGCGATAGACGCGCAGTTCCTCCGCCGCATCCAGCGCGGGCACGTCCGCGGACGGCCGGTCGAGCATCCGCGTCGGCAGGAAGTAGACCAGGTTGCCCGCGTTCACTGCCACGTCCACCCCGAACTCGACGTGAGCGGCCGGGCCGCCGCGGCGGGTGCGCGCGCCGTCCTCGATGTCGTCGATGATCAGGCTGCCGGCGTGGGTGAGCTCCACCAGCGGAACCAGGGGCAGCGCACGGTCGCCGCCGCCGTACATCTCACAGGCGAGCTGCATGAACAGGGCGCGCCAGCGCTTGCCTCCCCGTTCCATCAGGCGGCGGGCGGGCGCCACGATCTGGGCGCCGCGCTCGGACGTCAGGGTCGGACCATGCGGTCCCGGCTCCCGGAGGCGGAGGGCCTCGAACAGTACCGCTTCGATCCGTGCCAGCCGCTCCACGCGAGATGACTGTCGTGCCCGCAGCGTCAGTCGTCAAGGTGACCCTTGCTACGGCGGCCTATTGCCTCACCCAAATATCCACACGAAGTGAATCGGATGCCTCATG
>JAPPKD010000029.1 GCA_028820215.1 Spirochaetaceae bacterium
TTCTGACCAATTCACCCGCTCTCTCGACGATTCAATTCGGGATACAACAGCAGGTCTGCGGCATCCAGCCAGCCTTCCTGCTCGGCCAGCTCGCGCACCCTGCGGATCACACTGCGGTGCTTGCCGGTCTCGCGCTTGATCGCCTTGATCGACTGGTTCATCCTCAATCGCCGCACGATCTCTTGCAGATCCATCGTCGACGTCCTCCTCGCCATCTGACCCCCCTCACGTGGTTCGTGGTTGCTTCACCCGAACCGTCGGTCGTGAGGGGGGTCGTTTTCTGTGCCGAGAGGGGGGTCGTTTTCGATGCCGACCGGGGGTCGCTATGAATGCCGAGGGGGGGTCGCTAACCTTGCCGGTTTCCAACGGGCAGCAGCGCCGGCATCACCAACCGGCGGGACATCCGCCCGCGCGCCTTCGGTGGCAGGAACCCGGCTCCCGAGACTCCGGCGGGATGCGTCAACGGGGCATTCCGACGGTGGTGGACCGGCTGATCCAGCATGCGTTGCACCAGGCAATGAGCCGGGTGTTCGAGCCGGGGTTTCGGAATCCAGCTATGGGTTCCGCCCTGGACGAAGCGCCCACGACGCGGTGCTGAAGGCCCGTGAGTACGTGGCCGGCGGCAAGCGGTGGGTGATCGACATGACATGGAGAAGTTCTTCGACCGGGTGAACCACGACGTGCTGATGGCGCGTGTTTGTATCCCGGACAGTTTCGACATGAAATTTCCGCCGGCTTTGCATCAGGGGGTCAGGATGTCGTACGTTGCCGGCATGGCTTCCGTTCGCACGGTCTCTCCGCCGGTCGAGACCTCGCCCGGCGCCGAGTCGCCGACGGCGGCGGACTTCCCTGGATGCAAACCGATCCGTCTGCCGCGGGAGGAACTCGACGATTGCGAGATGCGCCTCGAGTACTGGGACGCCGCCAGCGAGACCGCCTGGATCTGCGATCCGGTCAGCTCCTACCACGAAGGCCCTGCGCAGCGCCTGGGCAGGTTGGCCGGGACCATCGCCCACGTGCGCGGTGGGCCGGTCGAGTGCTTCGGCCACACCGACCTGACCGAGCGCGACGCGCACGGCGAGCCGCGCCTCATCATGCAGGCCGACGAGATGGTGTACCTGCACCCGCGGCGCGCCCGGCTGCCGCGGCCGGTGCTGACGATCGGCGAGCACGACTTCCCCGATGTGGTGCTGGAAGTGGACCACACCACCGACGTGCGCCGGCGCAAGCTGCCGCAGTACGAGGCATGGGGGTTCCCGGAGGTGTGGGTGGAGGTGCCGCAGGCACGCGCGCCGAGCCGGCCGCGCAGCCGCCGGCCGGGGCTGACGATCCACCTGCTGGAAGACGGCGCGTACCGGGAGTCGGCGGTGAGCCGGGCGTTTCCCGGCTGGACGGCGGCGGAGATCCACGCGGCGCTGAACGAGGAGACGTTCTCGGCGGAGACGAGCGCGGCGCTGGAACGGGTGGGCGCGGTGCTCGGCGAGCGCGAAGGCACCGGCCCGGACGACGACCCGCTGCTCGGCGCGCAGCGCCGCCGGAGCCGGGCGGAGGGCCACGCGGAGGGCCATGCGGCAGGCAGGGCGGAAGGGCTCGCCGCATTGGCGCGTGCGCTGTTGGCGGCGCGCGGCGTCGAGGTGTCGCCCGGATTCCCCGGCGTGCCGGGCTTCGCCGAGTTGCCCGAACACGTCATCGCAGAAGCCGCCACCGCCTGCGTCAGCGAGGCCGACTTCCGGGAGCGTCTGTGCAACCGGTAGCTGGCCGCCGAGGCGGTGCTATCGTCCTCGCCATCTGACCCCGCTGCCCGGGTTTGTCGTTGCCTCCGTTGCGTCGTCCCGCTCGGTAGCTGCGCGAGGTTGCAAGCGCCACGGCCATGCCGCGCGCTGTCACGGGTGAACCCTGCTGCGGGTCGGCCATCTCGCGTGCCGGCCTCGACAGCTCGGTGACGAGGAGACCGCGCCATGACCCGACGCGTCGACACATCGCCCGCCTCCGCCGTGGCGGCGGCACGCTCTTCTGCTTCGCCCATGGGAACGCCTGGCGCCTCATGGAGCAAGCAATGAGTCGGAGGACCGCGGCGTGCGGGGTTGCGGGAGGCGGTGGAATGCCCTACGTTGCCGACATGGCTACCGGTCGTACCGTCCAGCCGCCCGTGGCGACGCCGGCGCCGCGGACGCGGTGACATTGCGGGTCTCGCGGCTGAATTCCACGCCGATCAGATGGATGGGCTGGCCAAGGTCGCGGTACTTCGCCGCGCAATCGCGCTCCTGCAACTGGGCGAGCGCCGATCCCGGAGGCGACATCTCCACCACCTTGAACTCGAACAGGTAGACGTGCCCGCCCGTGCGCACGGCCATGTCCAGCCGGCCGTGGCTGCTCGACTCCTCGACGACGATGTCGTGGCCCAACGCCGCGAAGTAGGAGTAGAACACGCTCGCATAGTAGCCCTCGTAGTTCGCAATGTCGTTGCTGGTGTGCCATTCGTACGGGATGCTCGCGAAGAACGCTTGGAACAGCTCCTCCAAGCCCGCGCAGTCGTGCGCTTCCAGCAGCCGTGCCAAGCGGATGCTGTTGGTCATCTGGCGCCCCATGTCCTGCACCAGATGGCGGAGCAGATGCTCGTTCAGATTCTGCCGAACTTCCCGATTCGGATACCCCAGCCGGTACAGCGCCTCGCCGCCCAGCTCCTCGATGTCCAGCGGTGCGAGGAACTGCTGACGCACGGTGCGGAAGAAGCGCTCGATCTTGCCGCGGCCGGCGGGCTTGCCGACGCGGGAATGGGAGATGATCAGGCCGAGCGAATCGAGGATGCGGCGGGTCTGGGTGCTGACGAACGGCGAGCCGTTGTCGCAGTAGAGCCTGCCGATGCGCCCACAGCCAGGATGTGGCGGATGCCGGCCTCGAAGGCGACCGCGCTCTCGCGCCATGCCCAGCAGGCGTAGAGGATTCTGCGAGTGGCGTCGTCGAGGAAGATCCTACCTGCCTCCTGTAGTGATGTACGAGGGCAGGCAGGTAGGCCCTTCTTCGTCCTGGAGGTCGACGGCTGCCGGTTTCGGCGTTCCCACCCGCCCCTCGACACCGTTGGTGACACTGCCGTACACTCTTTCATAGAGACCGAGGCCCTCAGTCGTTCGCGTTATCCTGGAGGAGCTTGCATGCCACGAGCACGCACCACGACGAAATCCTCAATAGCCAATCCTACACCCGGTATAGTCCAATCTCTCGACGATGCCGTCTCTAGTTGGCAGCGTTTGATCTTTGGCTTTCTCGGTGCCAGTATGGTGTCCGCCATTCCCTTAATAAACCGCTTGACTCTGCTAATCAACGGAACGTGGGACCAACTATCCGGGGTCGTTGTTCTTGCCGCATGCTGGATAGCCTCAATCATGCTTACCACCTTTGCGAGGTCCCGCAACCACCACGAGTGCATTTTTATGGCTATGGGCCTCCCTGGACTCTTCGTCTCCCTATCGTTAGGGATCCAAATCACTCCCCCATAAGGAGTTTTCAACATGCGTCATCTTACAAGCCTGCTTTCTTCGCAGCTGTCACGCTCTACCCTATATCCGGCTATCCGGACCCCCCCCCGAAGGCTCCGAGGACATACTCTCGGGATTCGTGGAACCGGGTGTCTACCGCCCTTTGGGATTCTTCACAAACGTCAGGCTCGAAGCCACGGCTTTTGTCAACCCTCAGTTTCTGAATGACATAGAAATCGGGTATGTTTACCAGATTCCCGCGACGCAAGAGTCTGACTTGTACGCCGACCTTATTGACGGAAATGTGGCAGTTGGCGAGGTCAGAGACGGACTATTTATTGTACCTAAGCCGCACGAGGAAGTCAGTAATGGGTGGACGATCGACTTCAATCTGACAGACGATGTACATCGAGCTTGGGTAGACGCCAATATTCCTAGACTGTCAACTTGGTCCATCAATTTGAGCGCTCTCGACAAACAGATTCAAGAAGCCCTCATTTCCGACCCACAGTTGAAGCAGAACATTGACTTCGATGAGCTCGGATATCCAACGAGAGTACGAGTAGAATCGCTCGACACACTGACTCATTGGCAAGATATTGTAGAGAACATAGCAAGATATAGAGATGCTTCATCCGCCCTGAATCAGGAGTCTATCGTGAGCTTTGATTGGTCGGTAAGTGCCGAGGCGTATTGTCGAGGAAACAATCGCTACAGCATATGGCTCAATGCCTATGCTCCGACAGGAATGGAGTGGCTGCAGAGCAATCCTGGAGGAGATGAGCCGGATCTATGTAAGATAGAGATTTCAGGAAACGACTTTCTTATGAAAGACGGAGGCGCGGATATCAACGATGAAACCTTCCGTGGGCTGTTCAATATCTTTGACAACTACGATGAATTCCAGGCCTTCTTTGAGGAGTCGGGGGTAGTTCAATTGCCCGTAGAGTCCATCGATGACTTAAGAGCTTGGCGCAATCTCGCGAGTAACAGTGCCACCGATTGGTCGATTAACTTTCCTTATAAGGAGTATGTGTTTATCGGTGGTTCGCCGATGCTCCTAGGGACAAAGGGGCAGCGGGTTGTTTCTTGGAGCGACTCGTTACCCGGATCGGCCGACCCGTAGAATGCACCTTGGAGCACATAGAAGCACCCGGATAAGATGGACAAGCGCGAGGTGATTTCAAGAATCGACGCCGAACGGAGGCGCTGGAACGCACTCGTGGCGTAGGTCGACGACGAACGCATGCTGCAACCTAGGGCCGGTGGGTGCTGGTCCGGGAAGGACATCGTTGCCCACGTGATCTGGTACGAGCGGGAGATGGTGGGCGTGTTGAAGTCTCGCGTGCTGGCTGGATCCGACCTGTGGGCGCTTCCGGTTGACGAGCGCAACTCGGCCGTGCCCGGCATCCGTGAGCACGGTGGCTGATAGCGGCGTTCGTGGTCGTCGGGTCGAGGTTGGTGGACAGATCTGGAAAGGTGGCCGCGAGGCAAGAGAGCGTCACCAGGGGAAGCGGCGGACGGAACACCCGCCGTGGGCTGGCGGTCGCCGGAGTCTGTCGGGTCGCAGCCGGGTGCGTTGCACGCAGGCAGGAGTCGACCGCGAGCCCGCGGGGCGCTCCGTCGGATGGCTGCGACCGCCGAGGCACCGACGGATCGGACCACAGCCGGGGCTAACTGATACGGCGTCGATCGTGCGCCGGCTGCTGCGCGCCGAGGGGCTGACCGTCACGCGCGCCGCCGCTGGTGACGGCGCCGACCGGCGGCGGTTCGCCTTTCGGTTCGCGTGTCAGTTGTGGATGAGCGACGTCATGCACGGTCCGGCGGTCGCCGACGGGCGGCCTTCCAGAATCCGTCCGAGGCGGTGCAAGACCCACTGTTCGAGCGCGGTGCTGCCTTCGGCTTCCAAGGCGTGGCCGGCCTTCCACACGTAGCCGAGCACGTGAAAGATGTCGAGCACGATCGTCAGCGTCACACCGTGCTGCTCGGCGAGGTCTTCGAAGATGTCCAACTGCGTCTCGTTGCCGTCGACCACCACCACCCAGCGCCGGTCGTGCTGCGGGTCGCGCTCGGTCGCTTCGCGGAACGCCTCCTTGAGCACCTCGCGGGGTTCCTGCGCCACCGACGCCCACACCCGCTTGTGCTGCGGGCGAGGGCGCCGCTTGTTCGGTTCAGCCGCCTCGTCGCGCGACAGCACGGCGAGCATCTGCGCGGGCGTGCGCACGTGGGGGGCCACCGCGTAGACGGCCGCCACCGTGGACATGCGCTTGCGGTTGCGTTTCTCGCCCTTGCTCAGCCTAGTGCCCATCTTGGTGCCCGCGGAGCGCTCACTGGCCGTGCGCGTGGCCGGGCGCAGGTCCTGCCGGTGCATGAGCACGCCCTTGCCGTCGCTGGTGATCACCAGCAGAGCGTCGGCCGGCAGCGCAGCGGTGGCGGTCGCCTGCGGCGCCTCGGTATCCGACTGATGCTCGGTGGGCTGATCCTCGGCGGCCTGCTGATGGCGCTGCTCGTAGAAGGCGTCGAAATCCTGCGCCGCTCGCTCGGCCAGTTCTTCCACCTGCCACTTGCCGACCTGCGCGCCGGTGTACTCGCGCAGCGTCCGCACCGTCTCGTCGAACGAGTTCTTCGACGCCTCCAGTGCCGCGCGACGGCGCACCTCCAGCGAGTAGCGCTCGTCGGGCAGGTTCAACTGCGCGTCCAGCGGATGCAGGCTCGCGTGCCCCTCGGCCCCGTAGCCGGTGCGCTCGACTGAGACCGTGCCGAAGATCGTCTCCAACTCCCGCCGCTGCCGGCGCGTGCGGGTGCGCTCGGTGCCCTGCGCGTCGACCACCCCTCGGCGACCTGCGCCTGTGAGGTGGTCCTGCTGCTCGACACAGTCCTGGTAGAGCTGGCGCACCAACTCCCGGCCCTGGGGTAAGGACGAGGAAGCCGTCAGCTATCGGCGGCGACCTACTCGGCCGCATCGCTGCCGGGCTTTGGGGTGGGAGCGCTCGGGGACTGGGGGGATTTCGGTTTCTGGACAGCGGACAGCACCTCGTACAGAATCGCGGCTGCGACCCGACGGGCCGTCTTCGTACCCGCTCGGCACGGGCGAGCAGCCAGCTCGTCACATGGCTCGTCACGGCATCGAGTCGTTCGGTGACATGGATCGGGGCGCTGTCGAAGAACGATGCCACCAACCTCTCTGGGGCGGCGACGCTCGCATCGTCGACGACGCTCAACCGCGGCAGATACCTGCGTCAAACGACCGCGGTGTGCGGGTCCCGCCTCCTCTTCCCATCCGCGCAGCCAGGGTTCGGCCTCGGCGACGGTCAAGCACTTTCGCGAGCAGCACCTGCGCTTCCCGCGGCGCCCTCGCGGCGGACCCCGAAAAGGAGAGTTGCTCTGGGAGACGCTGCGTCACTGGCGGGTGCTGCGTGTGCTGCACAACCCCCGCTACGCTGGCATCTACTGCTTCGGTCGCACCCAGACCCGGAAGCTCGTCGGCGGCGGCGTCGAGACCCGCACACAGCCCCGCGAACAGTGGACGGCCCTGGTGCCCGATGCGCATCCCGGCTACATCACCGGCGAGCAGTACGAGGCCAACCTCAGGCAACTACGCGCCAACGCCCAGGCCTATGGCGCCGAGCGGCGCAAGAGCCCGCCGCGCGAGGGACCGGCGCTGCTGCAGGGTCAGGTGATCTGCGGGCGGTGTGGTCGGCGGATGACGGTCCGCTACCACGGCAGCGACGCTCGCCAGCGGCCGGACTACCTCTGCCAGCGCGAGGGGATCGAGACCCGCACCGATCGGTGCCAGGTCATCCCGGGCGCAGGGATCGATCAATCCATCGGCGAACTACTCCTGCGGACGGTGTCGCCAGTGAGCCTCGAAGTAGCCCTGCAGGTCCAGGCCGAACTGGATGCCCGCATCCACGAAGCCGACGCGCTGCGTCAGCAACAGGTCGAGCGGGCGCTACGATGCCGACTTGGCGCGGCGTCGGTTCATGCAGGTCGACCCCGGCAACCGCTTGGTCGCCGACGTGCTGGAAGCGGAGTGGAACGAGAACCTGCGCGGACTTCAGCACAAGCTGACGCGCCTCAAGCTCGCCAGTATGCTCGACACCTCACCGAACGCCTGCAGCAGGCGATGGCCGAGAAGTGGAGCTACACCCAGTGGCTTATGTCAGCCGTCCTCGAACGCAGTGACGTTACGGGTCTGGCGGCTGAAAACTCCACGCCGATAAGGTGGATGGGATCGCCACGGCCGCGGTACTTCGCCGCGCAATCGCGCTCCTGCAACTGGGCGAGCGCCGATCCCGGAGGCGACATCTCCACCACCTTGAACTCGAACAGGTAGACGTGCCCGCCCGTGCGCACGGCCATGTCCAGCCGGCCGTGGCTGCTCGACTCCTCGACGACGATCTCGTAGCGGATCAAGGAAGCGCTGGTGGACGAAGGTACGAACCACAGCCGGTGAAACGGGTGGAGATCCCGAAACCGGGCGGCGGGATGCGCCGACTGGGCATTCCGACGGTGGTGGACCGCCTGATCCAGCAAGCGCTGCACCAGGTGATGAGCCGGGTGTTCGAGCCGGGGTTCTCGGAATCCAGCTATGGGTTTCGCCCTGGGCGCAGCGCCCACGACGCGGTGCTGAAGGCGCGTGAATACGTGGCCGGCGGCAAGCGGTGGGTGGTCGACGTGGACCTGGAGAAGTTCTTGCCGGTCCGGCGCTCGATCGCCTTGATCGACCGCAAGCGCCACGGCCATGTCGCGCGCTGTCAGGGGTGAACCGTGCTGCGGTCGGCCATCTCGCGCGCCGGCCTCGACAGCTCGGTGACGGAGGAGACTGCGCCGTGACCACGAAGCGTCCAAACATCGCCCGCCTCCACCGGCGCCGAGGCGGCGGCACGTTCTTCTGCTTCGCCCATGGGAACGCCCGGCGCCACGCACTCCTATCTGCGAGACCGAGAAGGCCCGGCGGTATCCTGTCGTGGAGCAAGCAATGAGTCGGAGGACTACGGCGCGCGGGGTTGCGGGAGCCGGTGGAATGCCGTACGTTGCCGACATGGCTACCGGTCGCACCGTCCAGGCGCCCGTGGCGACGCTGGCGCAGCGGCCGCCGACGGCGGCGGACTTCCCCGGCTGCAGACCGGTCCGTCTGCCGCGGGATGAGCTCGACGACTGCGAGATGCGCCTCGAATACTGGGACACCGCCACCGAGACCGCCTGGATCTGCGATCCGGTCAGCTCGTACCACGAAGGGCCCGCACGCCTCTTGACGGAGTCGGCCAGACTCATCGCCGCGGTGCGCGGCGCGCCGGTGAAGTGCCTGGGCAGCACCGACCTGACCGAACGGGACGCGGCCGGCGAGCCGCGCCTCATCATGCAGGCGGACGAGATGGTGTACCTGCACCCGGCGCGCGCCCGGCTGCCGGTGCCGGTGCTGACGATCGGCGAGCACGACTTCCCGGACGTGGTGCTGGAGGTGGACCACACCACCGACGCGCGCCGGCGCAAGCTGCCGCAGTACGAGGCGTGGGGGTTCCCGGAGGTGTGGATCGAGGTGTCCGATGCTGATGCGCCGAGCCGGCCGCGGAGGCGGCGGTCGGGGCTGACCATCCACCTGCTGGAGGATGGGGCGTATCGGCAGGCGGCGGCGAGCCGGGCGTTTCCCGGCTGGACGGCGGCGGAGATCCACGCGGCGCTGAACGAACAGACGTTCTCGGCGCAGACCAGCGCGGCGCTGGAACGGGTGGGCGCGGTGCTCGGAGAGCGCGAAGGCACCGGCCCGGATGACGACCCGCTGCTCGGCGCGCAGCGCCGCCGGAGCCGTGCGGAAGGCAGGGCGGAAGGTCGCGCGGAGGGGCTTGCCGCATTGGCGCGTGCGCTGTTGGCGGCGCGGGGCATCGAGGTTTCGCCTGGATTCCCCGGCGTGCCGGGCTTCGCCGAGTTGCCCGACCACGTCATCGCGGAAG
>JAPPKD010000046.1 GCA_028820215.1 Spirochaetaceae bacterium
GTGTTTCTCCCATGCCAACGCCGGTCCGACCCGGCCGGTGGGGAAGCTTGACACCATGTTCGCAAGACATCATGATGCTCCCATGCGAACGACCCTGACGCTGGACGATGACCTTGCGGAGTCCCTGCGAGAGCGGGCGCGGCTTCACGACCTGCCGTTCAAGAAGGTCGTAAACGATACGCTGCGCCGCGGGCTGTCCCCGGCCACGCGCGATGCCGCTCCACCCCGCTACCGCGTCGTCCCCAACCGCAGCGGACTTGTGCCCGGCGTCGATCCGCTGAAGTTGAACCAGGTCTACGATCAGCTCGAGGCGGAGACCTTCTCCCGGACACATCGCGAGTGATCGTCCCCGACCTCAACCTGCTGATCTACGCTCACAACGAGGATGCGCCCCATCACGAGCCCGCCAGGCGCTGGTGGGAGGGGCTTGTCAACGGCACGGAACGAGTGGGCGTCCCGTGGGTGGTATCGATCGGATTCGTCAGGTTGATGACCAACCCCAGAGTGCTCGTCCATCCGGTGTCGACCGATGAAGCGACCGGTCACATGCGCGCATGGTTCCGCTTCCCTCACGTGACGCCGGTCAACCCCGGCGCCGATCATCTCACCGGGTTTGCGCGGAACCTCGCCGCCGCCGGCGTGGGAGCCGATCTGGTGACCGACGCCCACATCGCCGCACTCGCGATGGAGTACCAGGCGGAGGTCCACTCCAACGATACCGATTTCAGTCGTTTCCCGGGCCTCCGCTGGCGCAACCCTCTCTGATCGTCCCTCGCAAGGCGGCACCGCACTCAACCCAACGCGACCGCGTGGGCGACCAGCGGACCGCGCGGATCGCTCAGATCTTCTCTTCGGCGCACCTTCAGTCCCATTCGTCCTGCGGTGTCCAGCACGCGCTCCAGACCGGAACGGTCCGGGGCGACCGACTGCAGCTCGGCCAGGCGCGCCGACCGGTCCCGCAGCGTAGCATCCAGCTCCATCAGCGCTCGGCGGCATGGCGTTGTGCGCGTCGGGTCGGCCGGACCGCCTACCTCGTCGACGGCGCCGATCAAGGCGTCGCGCAGGGCGGCGGGCACGTCGCGCAGTGTCTCGACCGGCCAGGTTGCCTCCTGGCAGCTCGCGATCCGGTCGAGCCGCACGACCTCGCGCGCGAATGCACTCCAGGCGGCGTTCCGCTCGCGCGCCGTGGCGGCTCCCGCCCCGACCTCCAGGACCTCACGGGCCAGATCGAGCACGGCCCCGGGAGCGAGCACCTCATCGAGCTGCGCCAGCTCCACGCGGGCCGTGGCAACCACCGCCGACTCCTGCAGGTGGACGATGAACACCGCGCGGCCGGCCGGCCGCAGCACGCGTCTGACCTCGGCCAGAACCTCCGGCGTGTCTCCGTACTCCAGGGCGAACTGGCCGGCGACGAGATCGAAGTACCCGTCCGCGAATGGCGTGGATGTCATCGACGTGCCGGGGTGGAAGGTGACGCCGGCCGCCAGCTCCCGGTAGCGGCCGCTCACCGTGCGGGCCGGATCGATGGCCGCCGCGTCGACCCCGTGGATCTCCCAGCATGCCTCCCGCGCCGCGGCGGTCTCGGCTGCCGGCAGCGCCACCGCCCCGTTGCCGCAGCCCAGGTCGAGCACGCGTGCGCGGCCCCCGAGCGCGGCCAGCTCACGCCGCCACACCGCTGCAAGCGGCCCGTCGCCGGGATCGCCGTACACCTCCGGCAGGGAGGAAACCACGCCGGACGCCCAGTAGCGCGTCCAGGGATCGGACCGGGGCTGCGCGCTCAGCGGATGGACCACTCCCCGGCGTGCCGGTACGCGGCGGCGTAGCGCGTGCCGGCCACCTGAGCCGGCTGCCCGCTGTCGATGGAATCGATCGCGGCGCTCAGCAGCGCGAACACCTTGAGGTTGTTCCTGCCGCTGAACGAAGGCTCCGTTCCGCCCGCGAGGTAGTCGTGCCAGGCGTCGTAGAACACCTGCCACGAGTCGACGTTCCCCAGGTCGGCGTCGATGTCGTCGCGCCGGGCGAACGTTCCGCCGCTCGGCGAACTCGTACTCCATCTCGTCGTTGCTCATGTGGATCCCGCGGCAGCGCAGCACTCCCCTGGTGCCCTCGATGCGGAACTCGTAGTGATCGCCCTGCGAGGAGAACCCGCCGTGGTAGAGGACGTGCAGCCCGCCCGAGCAGCGGATGAGGGCGTTGACCATGCAGGGGCCGGCGTACACCGACCAGGAGGGGCGGAACCCATCGCAGGTGATGCTCTCGGGTGCATGCTCGGGAAAGATGGCCATGAGGCTGTCGAAGTGGTGGCACGACATCTCGTAGAGCGCCGGCTGCGCCAGCGTGGTGAGGTTGAGCGCCTTGTGGCGCGGCTTCGAGTTGAGAAAGGTCACGCTTTCGGGCATCCCCAGCCCGCCTGAGGCCACGAACCGGCGGACCGCCTGATAGTGCCGGTTGTAGCGCACCTGCTGGCCCACCGACAGCGACCGGCCGGCGCGTTCGGCGTGCTCGACCAGCTCTACCGCCTCGTCGAAGTCGTTGGTGATCGGCTTCGCCACCAGCACGTCCAGCCCGGCATCGACGCAGGACCTGCACTGGCGATAGTGCCACTCCGAGGGCGTGTTGATGATCGCGACGTCCGCCGCCGCAGCCGCGAGCGCGGCATCCAGGTCCCGGAACAGCGCGCTGTCCGCCAACCCGAGCAGCTCCTGCCCCTGGATGAGCGCATCGTCGCTGACATCCACGATGCCCACGATCTCCGCCCACGGCTGCCGCGCGATGCCGGGCGTCATCACCCTGGCGATCCCGCCCATGCCGACGACGATGCACCTTCGTACGCTGTTGTCCGGCATGGCCGCGGACTCTGCACCGGAGCGGCGCCCGCTGCCAAGCCACCGCGCGATACACTGCCGGCGCACACCATGGAGCCCATACCCCACATCGACATCGGCGGCGACCGCCACATCGAGGAGATCCTGCAGGACCCGGCCAGCGCCGTGGTCGATGCGGTGACCTGCGAGACCCTCGGCGGCTGGGTGCCCGACATCGGGCTCACCACCTACTCCCACCGCAGCATCTACCGGCCGCCGGTGCTGGCGCGGTCCGGACTGGCCACCACGCTGGCGCATCGCTTCTGGCGCACCCTCGAGGGGCTGATGGACCACACCGGCACCCGGTGGATCGGCGTGCTCATCTACGACCAGCAGGGCGAGCAGTGCCCGATGGAGCTGGAGGTGGCCGGCCGCGCGGTGGGCCGGCTGGAACCGATCCGGCACGACAACCGCCGCCACCTGATCGTCGCCGACCGGCCGGTCGAGTTCTTCGGCGGCATGGAGGTGTTCCAGCTCACCGCGCCGGGGCCGGGGACCTACCGGATCGAGGCGCTGGCGTTCCTTGCCTCCCGCCCGGAGCCGAGCAGCTTCGCGCCGACCATCCGCCACCTCACCGCGCGTTCGCGTCCGGGAGGCGTCGAGCTGCACTTCACCACCGACCACGTCGCAGCAGCCGAGCTGGTCGTGCGTTCCGGCGAGACGGTGGCGGGCCGGTCGCGCTCGGACCGGCGGACCAAGCTCCACGCGGTGGCGTTGGACGGACTGGCCGGCGGCGACTACCGCTGCGACGTGACCGCCGCCGGTATCATCGGCGAGACGGAGCGAGCGTCGCTCGATGTCTCCGTCCGCGACGACACCGCTTCGACCGCCCTCCCCGGGGGCTCGGTGCAGGAGGTGTCCGTACCGGTCGAGATCGTCGACGCGACGGAAGCCGGTCATGCCGCGGCAGGTCTGCCGCTGACCTTCGGTGTTCCCCTGCCCCGCGGGCGGCTTCCGCGGGCACTGACCGGCCGGCTGCACGCCGGCGGCCTTTCCACCCCCGCCCAGTGCCGGGTCCACTCGCCGTGGCCGGACGGCAGCGCCCGCTGGGTGCTGGTGGACGCCGTCGTCCCGGCACCGTTTCCGCCGGAGGAGGGCCGGATCGCCGCGACCGTGCACCTGGCACCCGCTGCCGAGCGCGGCCCGAGCGGACGCGCTGGCGGCGGCGCCCTCCTGGAACGCGATGGTCTGCGCATCGACCTCTCCCCTGAGCGGCCGGCGTTTCCCACCGTGCTGTCGGAACGCGAAGGCGGTGCTCACGTCCCCGCTACCTCGGCCGTGGAGGTCCGCCTGGCCAACGGCGCCGCGCTGATACCACGCAGCTCGGCCGCCGTCCAGGAGGAATCCGGCCCCGAACGGAGCGTGCTCCGCTACCACGTCGATCACTGCGACCGCGACGGGACGCCGCACCTCAGGAGCACCATCCGCATCCACGGGTACCGCGGCCAGCGCCACCTGCGCATCCAGCACCGGCTGGAGGTGGTGAGCCCGGCGCTGGGGCCGGCCGCCGGCGATCCGCGCGAGACGCCGGTGGCGGTGGAGTCCGGCGCCGCATCGCGCGGCATCACCGAAGCCGGCCGCACAGACGCGACGGCAACGGCCGCCGACGTGGCCGCCTGTGTCGGCAGCGGTCCGGGGGAAGAGAACACGCTGCTGGAGGTCTCATCGGCCATCGCCCGCATCGCGATCCCCGGCACCCGGGCGCTGGTCGCGGACGGACGCCGCCACGAACTGGCCGCGAACGGCCACTGGCGGCTGGTTCAGGCCGACGACCGCAGATACCAAGTATACAAGGTGACTGAATCCGGCGGGCCGGCCGAGGCTGCGGAGGGCCGGTTCTCGGGCCGGCTCCTGATGGAGACGGAGGACGGACTGGTCGGGCTGGCAGTGCGCCGGTTCTGGCAGACCTGCCCCACGGGGCTGCAGGTCGATGGGGACGGCGCAGCGGTGGAGCTGCTGCCCGCGCTGACGCCGGAGCGCACGGCCGGGCAGCCCGGCGCCGACACGCCCGATCCGACAGACGCCGAGAGCTGGCACCAGCTCCTCTTCTGGCGCACGAACCGCGGCTACCTCCTCAAGGCCGGACAGGCGCTCACCGGCGAGGTCGCCGTCAGCCTGCCCGGCTCGCCGGAAGAAGCCGAGCGCATCGCCGCCTGGTGCGAGCAGCCGGCGCTGGTGCGCCCCGCGATCGACTGGCTGAACGGGACCGGCGTCCTGAGTCCCATCCGGGCCAAGGCGACCTCGCCCCACCCCCGCTACGAGCGGGCCGTAGACCAGGCGTATGACGAGTGGCTGCGGGAGCGGGACAACCTCCGGCAGTACGGGTTCCTGAATTTCGGCGACTGGTACGGGGAGAGCGGCTGGTCATGGGGCAACAACGAGTACGACCCGGCCTTTGCCCACTACCAGGAGTTCCTGCGCGGCGGCCGGGCCGAGTGGGCGGTGCTGGCGGCGGAGGCGGCGCGCCACCTGGTCGACGTCGACACCTGCAACCACTCGTCGGACCCGGCCCAGGTCGGCGGCCAGTACGGCCACATGCCCGGCCACGCCGGCGGCTACCTGCCGGCCTACTTCCGCAGCAAGGTCGCCTGCTCCTGCATGTTCTACTCCCATTCGTGGGTGGAGGGGCCGGTGCTCCACTACCTGCTCACCGGCGACGAGAGCGTGCGGGAGACGCTCGACCGCATCGGCGAATGGATGCTCGGCGGCCGCACCCACGGGGTCATCGGCGGCAGCGTGGTCGCCGACCGGCAGGGGCTGGACGCCTACGACTACGGGCAGCTCCGAGACGCCGGCTGGCACCTCATCCACCTGTGCGCCCTGGCCCGCTGGAGCGACGACCCGCGTTTCATGAACGCCGCGCACCTGGTCGCGGAGCGGCTGCTGGAGCGACGTACGCCGGGTGGTGGCTGGGAGCGCCTGCTCGGCGAAGGGCACTGCTTCGCAGGCCTTCCCCGGACCCGCGGCGAGGCCAGCTTCATGGTGGGCGTCTGCCTGTCGGCGTTGCGGCGCTACCACGAGATGACCGGCGACGAGCGGGTCGCGACCGCGATCCTGGACGGTGCCCGCTGGCTGGTCGAGCACACCTACGACCGCGACGCCGGCCACTTCCGGTACACCTCCAGCCCCAGCCGCGGCGGCAGCGGCCCGGGCCACACCCAGCAGGTCATCGAGGGGCTGGTGTATGCCCTGTCCCTGCGCCATGACGCCGAGCTCGACGCCATCGTCCGCCGCGGCCTGGACACCCTGGGGAGCGAGCGGAGTGCCGCCGAGCCGTTGGCGCTCGGCACGCCGGACGCCTCCACGGCGCGGGGCGTGGGACCCTCCCTCTGCCACGAGACGCGGTACGTGCCGACCATGCTCGCCTACCTGTCCGGTTGACCGGTTCCAACTACACGCTGAGGGTGACGACCGGCAGGCGTCACCCCGTCACATGCCCCACACGTCGACCGGCACCGAGCCGGCGCCGCTACGCGGATGGGCCGCGTTGCGACGGACATGGAACACCTTTTCGTCCCAGCTCCGGTTCTCCCGCCGGTCGATGACGACCAGGTGCCCGGCCTCCGCGGCGCAGCGGTCCACGTAGCGCGCCGTCTGTTGCACGCCCTCGTCGACGACGCTGTCCAGGCCGTCGCGCTCCCGCACAACCTTGCACTCCACCACGAACTCCTGCACCCGGTTCGCCAGCGGCCAGACGATCAGCAGGTCCACTCGCCCGCGCCCCAGGGCGTACTCGCGTTCGATGCGGCCGCCGCCGTTCACGACGCGCTGCAGACACGCCTGGAGGAGCAACTGCGGCCACGCCTCCTCGTAGGCGAAGCGGTTCTGCCAGTGCTCGGAGTGGCGGCGGAAGAAGGCCTGGAACTCCTCCATCAGCAACCCCGTGTCCAGGCTGCCGTCCGGTCGCACGTACCGCGGCGGCGACAGATCCAGCGTCTCCTGCGCCACCCACGCGAGCTCGCGCGGCAGCACCTCGGCGTAGATCGGATTGGCCATCCGCAGCGGCGCATCGCCGGCCACCAGCCCCAGGTCGCGCGCGTACGAGACGTCGCGGTCCGTGAAGGCGTGCCGGTCGGTGCCGCTCAGCATCGGCTCGATCACCCGCCGCACGCGGTCCTCGCGCAGCTTGTCCGCCAGATAGTCCAGGTGCGTCACCCGGTTCACGATGAGGTCCTCGCGCACCGCGGCGATGTCGTTCGCGGTCACCGTGCGGGAACGATCCTCGCGCAACGCCCTGTTCTCGAAGCATGCGCCATACGCCAGCGCGTTCACCAGCCACGGCTGGCCTCGCGTCTGCGTCCATACCGCCTCCAGCGCCTCCGGGGCGAACGCCTGGCCGGTCTCTTCGGTGTGCTGGCCCAGCAGCGCCTGCGTCTGCCCGCGCGAGAAATCGCCCAGCCGCAGCGACGCAGCGGCGATGTTGAACGGGCTGCCCGCGGCGCCCATGCGGTAGTCGCGCGGGTCGCGCATGCCGCACAGGACCACGCTGTGCGGAAAGCGCTCGGGGCGGCCCGGGTAGCCGGCGCGGATCTGCTGCAGTACCGACAGCAGCGAATCGCCCGTCAGCGTGTCGATCTCGTCGATCAGCAGCACCAACTGCCGCGGCGACGCTTCCGCCCAGCGCTCCAGCGCGACGCTCAGCGCCAGGTCCGGCCCGAATTCGGCGAGGGCGTCCGCCCACACGTCGCGCAGGAACCGGTCGCCCAACGCCGCATCGGCCGCCTTCGCCAGGCTCGCGAGCACCACGCGCATCGCCCGCTCCACGTCGTCGCGGGCGGTCCGTGCCGTCTCCACCGTGACGTACACGCACCCGTAGCCTCGACCGTTCAGCACGTCGGCCAGCGCCAGCAGTGCCGACGTCTTCCCCGTCTGCCGCGGCGCGTGCAGCGCGAAGTACTTCTTGTCGCGCACCAGGCCGAGCACCGAGTCCAGATCGATCCTCGACAGCGGCGCGATCAGGTAGTGATCGGTCGGATTGACGGGGCCGGCGGTGTTGAACGAACGCATGGATCAGGGCTGCCTCTCCACGACTGCCTCGAGCTCTTCCCCGCGGGCGAAGCGGTTCAGGTTCTCCAGGGCGAATCGGGCGCGATTGCGCGATGTGCCGTCGGTACCGCCGGCCGTGTGCGGGCTGACGTAGACATTCGGCAGTTGGAACACCGGGTGGGCCGGATCGGCCGGTTCGTGAGCGAACACGTCGAGGCCCGCGCCGCCGAGCCGTCGCTCGAGGAGCGCATCGTAGAGCGCATGCTCATCGATCAGCTCGCCGCGGGCGACGTTGATGATGCAGGCCGTGGGCTTCATCAGCCCGATGCGCCGCCGGTCGATGATGGCCTTGGTCTGGTCGGTCAGATGCAGGTGCGGCGAGAGGAAGTCGCACTGCGCGACGACGCCGTCCAGGTCGTCGGGCCCGCCGAGAAGCTCGGGCTTCAGCTCATGGAGCACCTGCTGCTCGATCGGCCGCACGTCGATCGCCAGGATCCGCATTCCGAACGCCCTGGCGCGGCGGGCAAGCAGTTGCCCGCTGTTGCCGAAGCCGACGATCGCCAGGCTGCGGCCCGCAGGCTCCAGACCGTTCGGGGAGTAGAGCTCGCCCCGCATGAACGTGCGCCGGCCCTCTTCGTAGCGGTGCGCGAGCATGAGCAGGAACATCATGGCGCGGTCCGCCAGGGCGACGCTGCTCAGATGGCCGGGGCAGTGGCACAGCAGCATGCCGGCGTCGAGGATCCTGTCGACCTCGACGTGGTCCAGTCCGTTCGTCTGCGCCTGGACGAACCTGACGCCGGCCTGCGCCGCGGCCTCAATCAGCTCGCCGCTGATATTGCCGCCCAGGTCGACGATCACCTCCACACCCTCGAACTGGGCGGTGGCCTCGCGCTCGGCGTCGAACACCCGCAACTCGTGACTGCCGGCGATGGTCGCCACGACGTCGTCGGCCCAGGACGGATCGATCCCGGCGGGGTGCGGCATGAAGAGAACGTTGAGCCGACGCATCATCGGTCCAGCGGTCATCTTCTGCCTTCGAAGAACGGGCTCAACAAGGACCGATAGTCCTCCGTGCTCAGGTCTGAGGGAATCTCGAAGGAGATGCCGCCACGCGGCACGACCGCTCCACCATCGGCGAGCGCCTGCATGATCAGGCGGATCTCGGCCAACGGCTTCCCGCCCGCCAGGGCGCAGGAAATCGGATGGGTTCGCGGCCTGTCGCCGTACGAGATGTTCGGATCGGCGCCAAGATCCAGCAGCATCTTCACTTCGCGAGGTCCGGCGTATCGCGCGGCCTTGCACAGCGCGGTACCGTCGAAGTCGACCGCGTCGATGTCTTCGCCAAGCTCGTCGAGGCTCCATCCCGAGCGCGGCGATTCGACGATGATCGTGAACGTCAGCCAGTCCTTGTCGCCGCCGGTGGTATCGCCATCCGAGTCGACGACCGTGTAGATCATCGAGTACGCGCCAGGCTCTGCGGGAATCCCCTTCAACCCGGCTTATTCGTGTAGGAGAGGAGAAAAAGTAGGCGCGTCCGCCGATTT